>NZ_JAMFSB010000321.1 GCF_026225065.1 Paraburkholderia sp.
CGCACCACCTCGAAGATCTTCTCGACCATGATCGGCGAGAGACCCATCGACGGTTCGTCGAGCAACAACAGCTTCGGCTTGCTGATGATCGCGCGCGCCATGGCCAGCATCTGCTGCTCGCCGCCCGACAACGTGCCCGCGTACTGCGTGGCGCGCTCCTTGAGACGCGGGAAGAAGCCGAACATGCGGTCCACGTCTGCCTTGATAGCGTCCGTGTCGTTGCGCAGATACGCACCCATCTGCATGTTTTCGATGATCGACATGCGCGCGAAGATGCCGCGGCCTTCCGGCACCATCGCCAGACCGCGCTTCAACAGTTCATGCGCCGGCAGGCCCTTGATCGACTGGCCCATGTACTCGATATCGCCCGCACCGTACGCCTTCAGACCCGTGATCGCCTTCATCGTCGTGGTCTTGCCTGCACCGTTCGCACCGATCAGCGTGACCAGTTCGCCCTGGGCGACTTCGAGGTCGATGCCCTTGACTGCCTGAATGCCGCCGTAATTGACCTGCAGGCCCTTGACTTTCAACATCGCAGTATTTGCCATCAATGGACTCCTGCACCGAGATAAGCCTCGATCACCTTCGGGTCCTTCTGCACGTCTTGCGGCAGACCCTGGGCGATCACCTTGCCGTAATCGAGCACTGTCATGTTGTTGCACAGGCCCATCACCAGTTTCACGTCGTGCTCGATCAGCAGGATCGTCTTGCCGTCCCCGCGGATCTTGTCGAGCAGCTTGGTGAGCTCGACCTTCTCCGTCGCGTTCATGCCGGCGGCCGGTTCGTCCAGCGCCAGCAGCTTCGGATCGGTTGCCAATGCGCGAGCAATCTCGAGACGGCGCTGGTGGCCGTATGACAGGTTGCGCGACGTGTAGTCCGCGTATTGCAGCACGCCGACGTACTCGAGCAGTTCGAGCGCGCGTTCCTTGATCTCACGCTCTTCCTTGCGCTCTGACGGCGTCTGGAACACCGCACCGATCAGGCCGTGCTTCGTGCGCACGTGACGGCCCACCATCACGTTTTCCAGCGCGGTCATGCCGCCGAACAGGCGAATGTTCTGGAACGTGCGGGAAATGCCCGCCTTCGCGACCTGGTACACCGCGGTCGGCGTGTAGGATACGCCGTCCAGTCTGAAGTCGCCGGAGTCCGGCGTGTACAGCCCCGTGATCACGTTGAAGAACGTGGTCTTGCCGGCGCCGTTCGGCCCGATCAGGCCGTAGATTTCGCCAGACTTGATTTCGAGGCCGACGTCGGACAATGCCTGCAGCCCGCCGAAGCGCTTGTTCACGCCTTTAACGGACAGGCGGATGTTGTTATCACTCATTGATGTTCTCCATGTCGACCGGAGTTAGCGCTTTAGCGCTTACCCCGGTCCCATGCAGGGCCGTAGCCCTGCCCAGCCCGTTAGGCGCGCACCGGCTTCTTGCTGTTGCGCTTCGCAATTTTCGCAATCTTGTCCTCATGCTTCGGCGCCGGCCACAGGCCTTCCGAGCGGTACAGCATGATGAGAACCATCGCAAGACCGTACAGCAGCTGACGGATCACTTCGGTATCGACAATTTCATGGCCGAAGAGCATGTTCTGCAGCGGGCCCATCGTCGAACGCAGGAATTCAGGGAACACGGAGAGCAGCACCGCACCGAGAATCACGCCCGGGAGGTGGCCCATACCACCCAGCACCACGCAGGCCAGCACCACGACCGATTCCCAGAAGGTGAACGACTCCGGCGACACGAAACCCTGGAAGCCGCCGAACATCGCGCCCGACAGGCCGCCGAACGACGCGCCCATCGCAAACGCCAGCAGCTTCACGTTACGGGTGTTGATGCCCATGGCCTTGGCGGCGATTTCATCTTCGCGGATCGCGGCCCACGCGCGGCCGATACGCGAGTGCTGCAGACGCGTACAGACCCAGATCACCAGCAGCGAGCACAGCACGAACAGGTAGTAATACATGTACACCGTCGTGAACTGGAAGCCGAGGAACGTGTGGGTCTGCGCGAGACTAAAGCCGCCCACGCTCACCGGATCGATACCCGTGATCCCCTGCGGACCGTTGGTGATGTTCACCGGACGGTCGAGGTTGTTCATGAAGATCCGCACGATTTCCCCGAACCCCAACGTCACGATGGCGAGGTAATCGCCACGCAGACGCAGCGTCGGCGCACCGAGCAGAACGCCGAACGTCGCGGCAAGCGCCATGGCGACTGGCACGATGATCCAGAACGGCGTATGCAGGCCGCCCGGGAACAGGTGGCCAATCCACGCGAATTGCGTGGACAGGTGTGGCGAAGACAGCAGGGCCGTGGTGTAGGCGCCGATCGCGTAGAACGCGATGTAGCCCAGGTCGAGCAGGCCGGCAAAGCCGACCACCACATTAAGGCCGAGCGCCAGCATCACGTAGAGCATGGCGAAGTCGAGCACCCGCACCCAGTAGTTGCCGCCGGCTGCGCCGATGATCATTGGCGCAACGATGACCAGTACCGCGGTGATGATGCCGACCGTCAGTGTCTTCGTCGTGTTCTTCTCGGGGATGAGCGTCGTGGACGGCTCGATCGGTTGAATTGAGGTCATGTTATTTGCTCCTTACGCGCGATCTGCGACACGTTCGCCCAACAGGCCCGACGGACGGAACACCAGCACGACGATCAGCACAATGAAGGCGAACACGTCCTGGTAGTTACTGCCGAACACGCCACCCGTGAGGTTGCCGATGTAGCCCGCACCCAGCTGTTCGATCAGGCCAAGCACCACACCGCCGACCATCGCGCCGCCGAGATTGCCGATACCGCCGAGCACCGCCGCAGTAAAGGCCTTCAGACCGGGGATAAAGCCCATATAGAAGTGAGCGTTGCCGTACTCGGAGGCGATCATCACGCCGGCCAGCGCAGCCAGTGCCGAGCCGATCATGAAGGTTGCCGAGATCACGAAGTTCGGGTTCACGCCCATCAGGCTCGCGACGTTCGGATTTTCGGCAATCGCGCGCATCGCGCGGCCAAGCTTCGTCTTGTGCACGAGCAGCAGCAGCCCGCCCATCACGAGGAACGCGACCACGATGATGACGATTTCAGTCATCGAGATCACGGCGCCCGGATTGTTGGGACCGGCCTTGATCACGTTGAGCGGATCAGTGGGCAGCAGTTGCGGGAACGGCAGCGGATTGCGCGACCAGATCATCATCGCAAGCGTCTGCAGCAGGATCGACACGCCGATGGCGGTGATCAGCGGAGCCAGACGCGGCGCGCGGCGCAGCGGCCGGTAGGCCACCCGCTCGATCGTGTAGCCGACCAGCGAGCACACGACGGCTGCAACGATCAGCCCGATGATGAGCGTCGGCACATGGCCTAGTCCCGGAAAGTGGTTCTGCAGCACGCCTATGGCTGAAAGCGCAACCATCGCGCCCACCATCAACACATCGCCATGCGCGAAGTTGATGATGCCCAGGATGCCGTAAACCATCGTATAGCCCAGTGCGATGATGGCGTAAACGCTGCCAAGCACCAGTCCGTTGAGGATCTGCTGGATGAAGATATCCATTTAATGCTCCTTAGCCCGTGCGACTGGATTTGCGTTCGTCATCATCGGTGGGCGGTGATGCTTCACACAAATCGCAACGGCACTGCGGGTACTGATGTAAAAGACCGGTAAGGGTTATCCGCCACCGGCTTGTCTTGCGACTGGGTCACAGTCGCTGGCTCGCCGGAAACGGATGCAAAAACGACACCATGGGTGGGCCAAGGTGCCGTCAGGCTGTACGTCCCGTCATTACATCTCTACGGCTTCGAGGACCGCAGCTTCGCTGTCCTTGAAGTCGTAAAGCGTAATAGCGCCTTCTTTCAAATCACCCTTGTCGTCGAATGCGATGGAGCCGGTTACGCGGTCGTAATCGGGGGACGGCATCGCAGCCAGCACCTCGGGCGCATCGATTGAGTGGGCGCGCTTGATTGCTTCGACGCTCACGGACAAAGCCTCATACGTGAGCGGCGCGTCACTCTGCACCGGTGTGTCGGAGCGGCCTTCATGCTTCTTCTCGAAGCCCGCGCCTTTGGTCATGTCCGAAAGCGCGAATGCCGCCTCCAGGCTGACCGGGTTTTGCACGGCGGATTTCGCCAGCTCCCCCACCTTGTCGGTCCACACACCGTCGCCGCCAAGGATTTTTGCCCTGATACCGAGCCTGGCCGCCTGCTTCGTTAGCGGTCCGCCCGTCGCGTTCATACAGCCGGACCCGTTCAGGTCCGGCTGAACACACTTCATTCTGGTGAGAAAAGCCGGGAAATCCGCGGCCTGGTCATTCGCTGCTTCCCCGGCAACGACTTTTGCGCCGCTCGCACGGGCGGTCTTCGCGAGCTCGCCCGCGAGCCATTTGCCAATGGCGGGCGCAGATGTGTCATTCATCTGCGCGATACGCTTCGCGGCCAGCTGCGGCCGGATCTTCCGGCCGTCGAGCGTCGACCCCTGCGTGGTGATGTCCTCAAGCAGCAATCGCGCCCCGTTTTCGTTGTGTTTGCCTAAACCGGCAATACGCGGTCAACTTCGTAACCTCGGCCGCGAACGACGCGGCGTAAGCAAACTTGGCTCGCATTAGGTAGGTCTCCAGCGCCTTGCTAAATTCAGTGTCCGCAGGCCAGAGACCTTGAGAACGCGCGCATTGTAACTCCAATTATGCGATGGGCAATATTGTTGAAACGGCAGGGTTTTCCTGCATTGCAACCTTATTTTGCGACTAATAATCAGTAAGGGGCGCAACCCGGTTGCGACATTTTTTCGTGCATCAGTTGCACCAAGCTAGACTCAAGCAGCATCAAGTGTTGCGGCAGTCGCGGTCAAGTCCCGGATTTACAGCGCTGAGCGATAAGTACTACCTTTTTATATCCCGCCTCCCATACGCACAATGCTAGTGCATCAAAATTATGAGGTGTCGGATATCAATAGATAAAACGGGGATCGATCACATCCGAACCAATAAAATAAAATCGCTCGGAGGCAAAAAATTTCCATTACGAGCGCTGCAAACGGGTCTATTTCTGTGATGTGACACTTATTTAAAAGACGCAGTTCGCAGAGAGCGGAAATAAAAAAGCGCGCCGTGGGCGCGCTTTTCTTACGAGACGTTAGGAATTGGTCAGGCAGGCAGACCCAAGCCGCGCGGCAGAGGAAACGCGATATTTTCCTCGATGCCTTCGAGCGCACGCACGTTGCGCACACCCAGTTCGCGCAAACGGGCAATGACGGCCTGCGCCAACACTTCGGGCGCCGACGCGCCGGCGGTGACGCCAATGCGACGCTTGCCGACGATCCAGGCCGGATCGATCTGGTCGGGCGAGTCAACCATATAGGAGGGAATGCCGCGCTTCTCGGCGACTTCGCGCAGGCGATTGGAGTTGGAGCTGTTCGGACTCCCCACCACGATCACCACGTCGCACTGCGGCGCCATGAATTTGACAGCGTCCTGGCGATTCTGCGTGGCATAGCAGATGTCCTGCTTTTTCGGCTCGCGAATCTCTGGATATTTGGCTTTGAGCGCAGCGATGATCTCGGCGGCGTCGTCAACCGACAAGGTGGTTTGCGTGACGAAGGCAATCCGCTCGGGGTCTTCGAGCGACAGTTTCTGTACGTCGTCGATATCTTCGACGAGATACATGCCCTCGCCCGCCTGCCCCATCGTGCCTTCGACCTCCGGATGACCCTTGTGGCCGATCATCACAATATCGAAGCCTTCCTGGCGCATCTTCGCCACCTCGATGTGCACCTTGGTGACGAGCGGACAGGTCGCGTCATACACGCGTAAACCACGCGACTCGGCTTCGGCGCGAACCGTCTTGGAAACGCCGTGCGCACTGAAAATGACGGTGTTACCGGCCGGCACTTCCTCTAACTGCTCGATGAAGATAGCGCCCTTCTTGCGCAAATCCTCGACAACGTAGGCGTTGTGAACAATTTCGTGGCGCACGTAGATAGGCGAACCGTGCAGCTTGATCGCGCGTTCGACGATTTCGATTGCCCGATCGACACCCGCGCAGAACCCGCGCGGTTGCGCCAGCAGGATCTCGGCTTCAGTCAGAGTCGTATCCGTGGTGCTCATGTTTACAGAATCCCGATGATTTTCACTTCGAACGCCAGCGCCTGGCCGGCGAGCGGGTGATTGAAATCGAACAGGGCGGACGTTTCGCCGACTTCCTTCAGCACGCCTGCGTAGCGTCCGCCACCCGGTGCGTTGAATTCGACGAGATCGCCCGGCGAAAAATCCTCACCGATCATGCTGTTTTCGCGCAGCGTGGCGAGCGAGACCCGCTGGATCAGCTCTGGATTGCGCGGACCGAATGCTTGCCCGGCGGGTAGCTGAAAGGTCGAATGGTGGCCGACCTTCAATCCCAGCAAAATGTCTTCCAGTGGCGGCGCAAGTTGGCCTGCACCCAGCAGCAGCGTGGCTGGCTTTTCGGTAAAGGTGTTGATGACTTCAGCGCCATCGGCAAGCGAAAGCCGGTAATGGAGCGTGAGGTGCGAACCGGGTTTCACTTCAGAGATGTCGATGATGCTCATGCGGTACTCGTTCAGTCGGGACGCGCTGCACACGGGCGCCGAGGCGCAGCCTGTGCGGGTGGCAAGCCGTTACGGCGCCGTGCGCAAAGGCTCTATTGTAAGCCACATATCAAGCGGCGGCTTGGGTGCATCGTAGGCACAAGCGCCATGGGCGAGGACTTTTCCCGCCCGCGAACAGGAGAACGATGAGATGGACTATTACGCTTGCGCCGGGGTAACGGCAATTCCTGCTACGGAGGTCAGCGTGCTGGCGCCGTTCGATGCAGATGTGGCCGCAAGGCCGGATGCGCGAGGGGCGGCCGTGCGTAAGGCGGGGGCGCGTAAGCTGGCTGCCCCTGAGACGGTTGCGTCCGAGGGCGCCGTGTCTGGGGCAACCGCATCTGGGGTAGCCGTGCCAGAGGCGGTCGCGCCTGACGCGGCCCGGCTTAAGCCGGCTGCACCCAAACGCTGGCGCCGGAAGCGTGACATGCCGCGTGAGCGGCTGCTCGATTTCGGGCCCGGCACCCTGGCCGACGCCGAACTGGTGGCGCTGGTGCTGGGCTCGGGACTGCCGGGTCACAATGTGTTCGTCATCGCCGACTCGCTGTTGAAACGCTTTGGCTCGCTGCGTGCGATGCTCGACGCTACACCTGCTGACTTCAAGGGACTGCCCGGCATAGGCCCCGCCAAGACGGCGCAACTGCTCGCCATCCTCGAACTGGCGCGACGCTCGCTCGTCGAAAAAATGCGCGAAAAAACGATCATCGACTCACCTGAGGCGGTCGAGGACTATTTACGCCTGCTGATTGGCTCCAAGCCGCATGAAGTGTTCGTCTGCCTGTTTCTGGACGCCCGGCATCGCCTGATCGTCACCGAGGAGAGCTCGCGCGGCTCGCTCACGCGGATGGCGGTTTATCCACGCGAAATTGTCCGCCGTGCACTAACCGCGAATGCGGCAAGCATGATCGTGGCGCATAATCACCCCTCCGGCGCGGTGAAACCCAGCGCGAGCGACCGGCATCTGACGCAGGTGCTGCGCGACACTCTCGCGCTGATCGACGTCCATCTGGTCGATCACCTTGTAATCGGCACGCACGAGACCTTCTCGTTTGCGCGCGCCGGATGGTCGTGAATCCCAGAGCCGTCAACGCCGGAATGCCCGTCGGATTGCCGTTGTTGCTGCACCTTGTCCTGCTAGCCGGATCGCAAATAAGGTTTGATTTATCGGCTTTTTTTCTGCTAGAATTCCGGTTTGCCTGTTTCCAACCCTGTTCCGAAGCCATCAAAGGCCTTTCGGGAGATAAGCGACTGAACGCAACTGAGCGATCACCGCGGACCTTCCGGATAACTTTCGCGGCGTCCGAACTCAGAATTAGCGTATTAGGAGTGCTCTCATATGGCACGCGTATGCCAAGTAACTGGGAAAGCGCCGATGAGCGGCAACAACGTTTCCCACGCGAACAACAAAACCAAGCGCCGGTTCCTGCCGAACCTGCAAAACCGCCGCATCTGGGTGGAAAGCGAAAACCGTTGGGTGCGTCTGCGCGTTTCGAACGCCGGCCTGCGTCTGATCGACAAGAACGGCATTGACGCCGTGCTCGCAGACCTGCGCGCACGCGGTGAAGCCTAAGGAGTAAATCATGGCCAAAGGCGCACGCGACAAGATCAAGCTGGAATCGACCGCAGGTACGGGTCACTTCTACACCACGACGAAAAACAAGCGCAACATGCCGGAAAAGATGGAGATCAGCAAGTTTGATCCCGTCGTTCGCAAGCATGTGCCGTACAAGGAAACCAAGATCAAATAAGATCTTGCTTCCTGCTTGTTGACGAAGACGAAAGCCCTGCACTTGTGTGGGGCTTTTTGTTTTGCGGCGCGCTAAATGATGAAAATTCCAGCGCGCTCTGTTCTCGGTACTTCCTGCCTCGCTGCTAACTCTAGCGGCCGCTCTTCCATTCCGGCATGCGTGCGCGTCGCGCTTCCATTCCCCCCGCTTGCATCATTAGCCATCCGGCCAGCTTTCCCTCATGTCCTGCGACGCGTATCCTTGTTCGTTTATCGGTGAGCGGCGACACGAGTCGCAACCGCTGATCAAGTGACGGAGACGCAGGAAATGAATTTTGATGTGGCAATTGTCGGTAGTGGCCTGGCGGGTCTGAGTGTTGCACTGAATCTGGCGGAGACGCGGCGGGTCGCAGTGATTGCCAAGGTATCGATGACCGAAGGCGCCAGCGATTGGGCGCAAGGCGGCATCGCCGCCGTGCTGGATTCCGCGGACAGTATCGAGAACCACGTCAACGACACGCTCATCGCCGGCGGCGGCTTGTGTGACGAGGCCGCAACGCGCTTCATCGTCGAGCATGGACGCGAAGCGATCGAGTGGCTGATCGCGCAAGGCGTGCCGTTCACCAAAGACGACGCCGCCGAGCTCGGCTTTCATCTCACGCGCGAAGGCGGGCATAGTCATCGCCGCATCATTCACGCAGCGGACGCGACCGGTCATGCGGTCGTCGCCACGTTAAGCGAGCGCGTGCGCCGCCATCCGAATATCACGCTGCTCGAAAACCACTATGCGATAGACCTGATCACCTCGGACCGCCTCGGCCTGCCGGGGCGTCGCTGCCACGGCCTGTACGCGCTCGATCTCGAAAGCGGCCGCACCGTCACCATCGAGGCGCCGCACACGGTGCTCGCTACCGGTGGCGCGGGCAAGGTCTACCTGTACACGACGAACCCCGACACCGCGACAGGCGATGGCATCGCCATGGCGTGGCGCGCTGGCTGCCGCGTGTCGAACATGGAGTTCATCCAGTTCCATCCCACGTGCCTGTTCCATCCCTATGCAAAGTCTTTCCTGATCTCGGAAGCGGTGCGTGGCGAAGGCGGCATTCTGAAGCTGCCGGACGGGACCCGCTTCATGCCTCAGCACGATGAGCGTGCCGAACTGGCGCCGCGCGATATCGTCGCCCGTGCGATCGATTTTGAAATCAAGAAGCGCGGTATCGACTGTGTGTACCTCGATATCAGTCACCAACCGGCCTCGTTCCTGCAAGAACACTTTCCGACCATCCTCGCGCGCTGTCGGGAGTTTGGGATCGACATCACCAAAGAGCCGATTCCGGTCGTCCCGGCGGCACATTACACCTGTGGCGGCGTCGTCACGGACCTCGCTGGCCGCACCGATCTCGCTGGCCTCTATGCGGTCGGCGAGACGTCCTGCACCGGCCTGCATGGCGCCAATCGCCTGGCCAGCAACTCGCTGCTCGAGTGCCTGGTGATAGGTCGTTCCGCGGCTGCGGCAATCGAGGGGGAGGGCTTCGGCGCCGCAGTCCACGCGCCACTGCCCGACTGGGACGAAAGCCGCGTGTCCGATCCGGACGAAGAGGTGGTCGTCGCGCATAACTGGGACGAACTGCGCCGCCTGATGTGGAACTACGTGGGCATAGTCCGAACCGATAAGCGGCTCGCGCGCGCCAAGCATCGTCTGGCGCTGCTGCGCGATGAAATCCACGAGTACTACGCGCACTTCAAGGTGAGCCGCGATCTGCTCGAACTGCGCAATCTGGTCGACGTTGCGTCATTGATCGTCGAGAGCGCACGTTCACGACGCGAAAGCCGCGGGCTTCACTTCAGCCGCGACTGGCCCGCTGCGCTACCGAAAGCGTTGCCCACGGTTCTGTCGCCGGAGAATGTGCGCAATCGCAATATCTGACGCGCGCGGTTCTCCAGAGCGTACCTCTTCGGCAAACGGCGGCGACACTGCATCAGCCTGCGGCCTGATATCGCCCCTGATGATGCGTGGCCGCCGCCCGATTACGCCGCGCCCACGTTCGAAAACAACGCCGTGTCCTTAGCCAGGTCGCCGCTCGTCTGCACGCGCTTCCTGTGGCGCGCAGCAAAATCAAGCATGCGGTCGATCGGCAGCCGTGCCCGTTCGCCCACCGCGCGATCGACGAAGATCTCGTTGTGGCCGCGCTCCAGCACGTCGGCGAGGTTCGCGAGTCCATTCATCGCCATCCACGGGCAATGCGCGCAACTCTTACAAGTGGCGCTGTTGCCGGCGGTAGGCGCCTCGATGAACGTTTTGCCCGGTGCAGCCAGGCGCATCTTGTACAGAATGCCAAGGTCCGTCGCGACGATAAAGTGCTTCGCATCGAGCCGTTGCGCGGCGTCGATCAGTTGCGTCGTCGAACCCACGACATCCGCCTGAGCCACCACGCTTTCCGGCGACTCGGGGTGCACCAGCACCTTCGCATCGGGATATTGCTCGCGCAGCAGATCGAGTTCGATGCCTTTGAATTCGTCATGCACGAGACACGAGCCCTGCCATAGCAGCATGTCCGCGCCGGTCTTCTTCTGGATATAACCGCCGAGGTGCCGGTCCGGCGCCCAGATGATCTTTTCGCCGCGTGCATGCAGGTCCGCCACGATCTCCAGTCCAATCGACGACGTCACCATCCAGTCCGCCCTCGCTTTCACGGCCGCGCTCGTATTCGCGTAGACCACCACAGTGCGATCCGGATGCGCATCGCAGAAAGCAGAAAACTCGTCGACGGGACAGCCCAGATCGAGCGAGCAGGTCGCATCGAGATCCGGCATCAGCACCCGCTTGTCGGGACTGAGAATCTTCGAGGTCTCGCCCATGAAGCGCACACCGGCGACGACCAGCGTCTGTGCGTCATGATCGCGGCCGAAACGCGCCATCTCGAGCGAGTCCGCGACGCACCCGCCGGTTTCGTCGGCGAGCTCCTGCAGCTCCGCATCCACGTAATAGTGCGCGACGAGCACTGCCTTCTCACGCACAAGCAACTCTCGAATGCGCGCTTTTAGGGCGAGTTTTTCTTCCGCCGACGGCGCGTCCGGCACCTTCGCCCACGCCTGTCCGATGCCGCACGTCAGGCCCTGCGCTTGCGGCCGGTCGTATTCGACGCTCCTGATCGCTTGCTGATTCATGATCCCCTCTGCCCTACTGATTTGCCGCTCATCGCCGTGCGTGATGAGCATCGTGCACATGGGCGCACATGCCACATGCGATAGACATCCTGCGCGTCACGTCCGGCGTTTTCGGCGGCCCAAAAAAGCAAAACCCCGCCAACGCGGGGTTTTGTGACGTGACTAAATTTTAATTGATTTCGCGCTTATGTTCTTACTCACGCATAGCGACGCAGGCGCATCGCAAATTCCTGAAGGGCTTTGATGCCGCTTTGTTCCGCGCGGTGACACCAATCCTGCAACTGCACGAGCAACTGGTCGCGTGAAGCGTTCGAGCGCTCCCACATGGCGGCCAGTTCGTTGCGCAACTCGATGTAGGTGCGCAGCTTCTGACTGTTCGCGAAAATTTGCGGCAGTTGACGCTTCTGCGGTTCGTCGAGGCCAGCCTCTTCCTTGTGGAACCAGCTGCGTGCGCCGCGCATTACCTGATACTTTTCACGCGCGCCCACTTCCTTCAGATGCGCCAGTTCCTGGCGATAGGCGCGCTTGAGCGCCTTACCGTAGCGGGCCATCACTTCATAGCGGTTGGCCAGCACGGCTTGCAACGTGTCCTGGTCGAGCACCAGCTTGCCGGTGGTCAGACGCGGCGTGGGCGCAATCTTCTTCACCTTGGCGAGGCGGAACGCCGACATGATGCGGATGTACATCCAGCCGATATCGAACTCGTACCACTTGTTCGACAGCTTGGCCGACGTCGCATACGTGTGGTGGTTGTTATGCAGTTCTTCGCCGCCGATCAGGATGCCCCACGGGAAGATGTTGGTGCTCGCATCCGACGAGTTGAAGTTGCGATAGCCCCAGAAGTGCGCGAGGCCATTGACCACGCCTGCTGCCCAGAACGGAATCCAGATCATCTGCACAGCCCACACCGTCAGGCCGACGAGGCCGAACAGCGCGACGTTGAGCACCATCATCAGGCTCACGCCGAGAATCGGGTACTTTGTGTAGACGTTGCGTTCCATCCAGTCGTTCGGCGTGCCGTGACTGAACTTGCGCATCGTTTCTTCGTTCTTCGCTTCCGTGCGATAGAGTTCCGCGCCTTGCAGCAACACCTTCCAGATGCCGCGCGTTTGCGGGCTGTGCGGATCTTCTTCGGTCTCGCACTTGGCGTGGTGCTTACGATGGATCGCGGCCCATTGGCCGGTCAACATGCCCGTGCTCATCCACAGCCAGAAGCGGAAAAAATGACTGACGGCAGGATGCAGGTCGAGGGCGCGGTGCGCCTGGCAACGGTGCAGATACACGGTCACGCCGATGATCGTGATGTGCGTCGCCACGAGCGTGTACACCACGAGTTGCCACCACGAGAAGCGCAACAGACCGTGGGCAAGGAAATCAAGCAAGGAATTCAACAAGGCAATTTACCTGTGGAACGAGAGTGACAGGACACCAGGAAGACAACGCGAACAACGTAACCGAAAGAGGGCAATTAAAGGCCAACCCAAGGGTAACCAAAAACGCGGCGTCAAGAAAGTGAAAGCATACAAACAGCTTGGACGTTATTCTACTTGAACCGTTCCAAGTGTTTGTAACAATTGGGGATTTTTTGCAACCCAGCAACCAGGGCAAACACGCTGATGTGTCTTTTTAGCACCCTCCGCGATGTCCCGCCGCCCCGTCAGGCGGCGCTGCCCGGCTCGTTGGCGGCATCTCCGGTCATAGTTACCGGTCGCGACAGTATGTCGCCCGCACCGACGATCCGCACTTCGCGCTGCGAGAACGGGATCGAAATGGCGTTTTCGCCGAAGAGTCGCCAGAGGTTGCGATTGACTGCCGAGCGCACGCCACCGGTGCCGAGTGCCGCATCCTCGATCCAGAAGCCTAGTTCGAGGTTGATGCCATCCGGCCCGAAGCCGGCCAGATAAGGCGTCGGCGCCGGATCCCGCAGCACGCGCTCCACCCCGTCGGTGGCCCGCACGAGTAACTGCATCGCCTGTTCGACGTCCGACGTATAAGCCACTGCCACCGCGATCTTCGTGTAGCCGCGCGTCAGATAGGACGACTGGTTCTGTACGACATCGGTGATCAGCTTTTCGTTCGGGATCAGCGTTTCGATACCATCGAGACCGCGCACCACCGTGTAGCGGGTGCGGATCTGCGTGACCATGCCCTGCAGACCGCCGGTGTTGATCGTGTCGCCGATCCGCAACGAGCGGTCGATCAGGATGATGAAGCCCGATACGTAGTTGCTGGCGATCTTCTGCAAACCGAAGCCGAGTCCGACGCCCAGCGCGCCGCCGAACACGCCCAGCACCGTGATATCGATGCCCACCAGCGACAGGCTGATCAGCACCGCCGCCAGCACGAACAAAGCCCGGCCGACCCGTGACACCACGACTTTCAGATTCACATCGAGCGTGTTCGAGCGCATCAGGCGCTCTTCGAACGCCGCCCCGAGCCACATCGCGACGATCATCGTCACGCAGACCCACAGCAGCCCCGTCGAGAGCGACAGTAGCGTCATGTGCGCATTGGCGACGCGAAAGTGCACGCTCGCCATCCAGTCGAGCACATCGTCCTGAATGCCCATCACGGTGAGCACCATGCCGATCCAGACGATCAGCGAGACGACTTTCTCGACGAGGAACAGCCACTTATGGGCTTCGCCATGGCTCGCGAACACGCGGCGGGCGAGGAAGAACATCACGTAGATCAGACCGATGCCGAACAGCGGCACCAACGCGAGATCGAGCAGCGCAGTGTGCATGAACGGGGCGGCAACCGCCTGCGCGATCCAGACCAGCGCAGCGCCGATCAGCGGGAAAAATGCGCGATTCAGGCTTTCCGCGCCGAAGCGCAGCGCCTGATAGCGCGTCTGGCGGCGTAAATCGAGGGTCCGGCGCAGCAGCCAGGCGAGCCCCCACGCAAGCGCGAGCGTGCCGAGCAGCACGCCCACCTGCCAGAGCATCACGGGCTGGCCGAAGTCATGGGCGACGTCGCCAAACAGGTGAAAGAAGATCCGGTTGTGCATGGTTTCGTGGAGGCGCCGGGCGCGGCATGCCTGCGGTTACAGCAAGGCAGGCAGCGCGCCAGCGACGCTTCAGGCGCCCTTAAGCGCGCCGCTCCAGCACCGCGGCGAAGAAGCCGTCGGTGGCGTGGCGGTGCGGCCACAGGGACAGGTAGTCACCCATTTCAACCTCGATGCGCTGTTCGGCCAGCACCTCACGCGCCGGCACCAGGGCAAAGCCCGCGTGATTGGCGAGGAACTGCGTGACGATGGCCTCGTTCTCCGCCTCCAGGATGCTGCAGGTCGCGTAGACCAGACGCCCGCCCACCTTCACGAGGCGCGCGGCGCTCGTCAGGATGGACAACTGCTTGGGCGCGAGCTCCGCAACCGATTCCGGCGACTGGCGCCATTTCAGATCCGGATTGCGCCGCAGCGTGCCGAGCCCACTGCACGGCGCGTCCACCAGCACACGGTCGATCTTGCCCGCCAGACGCTTGATTTTCGCGTCGTGCTCGCTGTCGATCAGCACCGGATTGACGTTCGACAGCCCGCTGCGCGCAAGGCGCGGCTTGAGCTTGGCGAGGCGCCGCTCGGAGATGTCAAACGCATACAGACGGCCGGTGGAGCGCATCATCGCGCCCAAGGCGAGGGTCTTGCCGCCCGCGCCGGCGCAGAAGTCGACGATCATTTCGCCACGCTTCGGCGCGACCAGCGTGCACAGCAACTGGCTGCCTTCGTCCTGCACTTCGACCCAACCGTTCTGGAACGCGTCGAGCTTGGTAAGCGGAGGCTTGCCGACCACCCGCACGCCGAACGGCGCGAACGGCGTGGAGCCCGCCTCGATACCGGCGACGGACAGGGCGCCGAGTACCTCGTCGCGAGTCGCCTTGATCGGGTTGGCGCGCAGATCCAGCGGCGCCGGATAGTTCAGCGCGGCGGCCAGTTGCGCCAGCTCTTCAGCCTCGAAGCGCCTTGACAGTGCCTGATAGATCCAGTCGGGCAGATTCATGCGAATCCGCAGCGGCAGGCTTTCCGGATCGATCTTCGCGACGTGTTCGAGCCAGTTGGACTCGGAGTCGGAAATGAATGGCTTCAACGCCGAGCGCCCTGCCGTCTGCATCAGGCCCAGCAAGGCCATCCGGCGCGCCGGGCTGCCGGCGCCGCTTTCGGCCAGATGGGCGAACTCCATCCGGCGCCGCAGCACTGCGAAGACCGCCTCGGCGATCACGCCGCGCTCGCCGTGCCCAAGCTTCGGGTGGGCGCGGAAAAAGCGGCTGGTGGCTGCGTCCGCGGGGCCGGCCAGCTTCAGCACGTCCGCGAGCAGCGTTTCGGTTTGTCCAATCAAAAATCCATGTAGTCTCATACGCCCTCTCCGGCGATCTTCTTGCTATTGATGTCGGCAAAGAGCCACTGCGGCTCCGGCGGCGTGAGCGTGACGCGCGGTCCGTCGAGCGCAAGGCGCCCTTCGACGAACCAGCGCACCGCGCGTGGGTAAATAATGTGTTCGGTGGCCAGCACGCGCTCGGCGAGCGCCGCGGCGTCGTCGCCGTTCAGCACCGGCACGGCTGACTGGACCACGATCGGCCCATGATCGAGCTGCGACGTGACAAAATGGACAGACGCGCCGTGCAGCCGGACGCCGGCATCGAGCGCCTGCTGGTGAGTCTTCAGGCCCGCAAAGCTCGGCAGCAGCGACGGATGCACGTTCAGCATGCGCCCCGCGTAGCGATCGACAAAGCCGGGCGTCAAAACACGCATGAAGCCGGCGAGCGCCACCAGATCAGGCGTAAAAGCATCGATCTGACGCGCCAATGCTGCATCGAAAGACTCGCGATCGGGAAACTGGCGGTGATCAACGACCGCCGTGGCAATACCATGCGACGCGGCGAACGCAAGGCCCGCAGCGTCTGGACGGCTGGCAATCACGGCGGCGACTTGCGCCGGCCATTCTTCGCGCGAACAGGCGCGAACGATGGCTTCCATGTTGCTGCCCCGCCCGGAAATCAGGATGACAAGTTTTTTCATCCGCGGATTTTATCATTCGGGGGACGCCGGAACGGCGCTGCGCCGCCGTGGCTTGCTTTGAGCGTTTATAATCGTTTGTTTTGCAACTTAAAGTCGCCCCACCCGCTATTGTGAGAGTCTTCCGCGGTCTTCCCAATGCCGAGAGCCGTGCGCCCTGCGCACTGACCATCGGCAACTTCGACGGTGTCCACCGCGGCCATCAGGCTTTGCTCGCCCACGTCCGGGCAGCAGCCGATGCACGCGGGCTGCCCGTCTGCGTGATGACTTTCGAGCCGCACCCGCGCGAATTCTTCAATCCGGCCGGCGCGCCGCCGCGCATCGCCATGCTGCGCGACAAGCTGGAAGCGCTGCGCACCAATGGGGTCGACCGGGTGGTG
This sequence comes from Paraburkholderia sp., assembly GCF_026225065.1. GTDB lineage: Bacteria > Pseudomonadota > Gammaproteobacteria > Burkholderiales > Burkholderiaceae > Paraburkholderia. The sequence goes on from NZ_JAMFSB010000321.1 coordinate 16,862, forward strand.
GTCGAGCATTTCAATCACACCTTCGCCAGCCAGTCGCCGGATACGTTCGTTGAGCGGATCATCGTCAACGGACTTCACGCCCGCTGGGTAATGATCGGGGACGACTTCCGCTACGGCGCGAAGCGTGCGGGCGATTTCGACTCGCTCAAGGCTGCGGGCGCCCAGCACGGCTTTGAAGTCGAACAGATGGCCACCGTCGCGGATCCGTCCGGCGCACGCATCTCGAGTTCCGGCGTGCGCGCGTCGCTGGTGGCGGGCGACCTCGACGCAGCGCGCGCCGCACTCGGCCGCGATTACCTGATCAGCGGCCACGTCGTGCACGGCATGAAGCTCGGCCGCGACCTTGGCTTTCCCACGCTGAACCTGGCAATCGCCCACAAGCGCCCGGCGCTGGCGGGCATTTTCGTGGTGCGCGTGCATGGCATCGAAGCGGAGCCGCTGCCAGGCGTCGCGAGCCTCGGCTTGCGCCCTACCGTCGACGATTCTGGCCGCGTGCTGCTCGAAGTTCACCTGCTTGACTGGCACGGCGATGCGTATGGCAAACTCGTGCGCGTCGAATTCCTGAAGAAACTGCGTGACGAAGAAAAGTACGTCGACCTCGAAACGCTGACCGCTGCGATCGCGCGCGACGTCGCCAATGCGCGCGCGTGGTTTGCGGCAGTCGGCAGCGGCACGCCGGGCAGCCGCTCGACCGGCTTCGCCACTTCAGCCACCGACCGAATTAGATAGCCGCCGCGGTACGTGTCAGCGCGGTCAACACGAAGCGCAGCACGTGCCCTCGCTGCGCGCATCGAAGGGCGTCCGTGAATCACGCGACATGCCTGCCGGGCGCGCCCAACGCCCCGCGCATCGTGCGCAAATCGCGCCCTTACCGCGCATCAAACGAATTCACTGCGACCACACCATGAGCAACAAGAAAGCCGATTCGAAACCGCCGTCACGCTACCCGGTCAACCTGCTCGACACGCCGTTCCCGATGCGTGGCGACCTGCCCAAGCGCGAGCCGCAATGGGTCAAGGAATGGCAGGAACGCAAGGTCTACGAAACGATCCGCGCGGCCTCCAAGGGCCGCACGAAGTTCATCCTGCACGACGGGCCGCCGTATGCCAACGGCGACATCCACCTCGGACACGCGGTGAACAAGATCCTCAAGGACATGGTCGTCAAGTCGCGCAACCTGGCAGGCTTCGACGCGGCCTACGTGCCAGGCTGGGACTGCCACGGCATGCCGATCGAAATCCAGATCGAAAAGCAGTTCGGCAAGTCGCTGCCGGCCGCTGAAGTAATGCAGAAGGCACGCGCCTACGCGAGCGAGCAGATCGAGAAGCAGAAGGTCGGCTTCCGCCGTCTCGGCGTACTCGGCGACTGGGACAACCCGTACAAGACCATGAACTTCACGAACGAGGCCGGCGAAATCCGCGCGCTCGCGAAGATCATGGAAAAGGGCTATGTGTTCCGCGGCCTGAAGCCGGTGAACTGGTGTTTCGACTGCGGCTCGGCGCTCGCCGAGGCTGAAGTCGAGTACCACGACAAGACCGATCCGACCATCGACGTGCTGTTCGCCTTCGCGGAGCCGGAGAAAACCGCGCAGGCGTTCGGCCTCGCGGCCTTGCCGCGCAACGAAGGCGGTGTCGTGATCTGGACCACGACGCCGTGGACGATCCCCGCCAACCAGGCGCTGAACGTCCATCCGGAGATCGTCTATGCGCTGGTGGATACACCGCGCGGCCTGCTGATTCTCGCTGAGGAGCGCGTCGAAGCGTGTCTGAAACAATACGGCCTCGAAGGGCATGTTGTTGCGACCACCACAGGCGCCAAGCTCGCCAACCTGCGCTTCCATCATCCGCTCGCCTCGGCGCATCCGAGCTACAAGCGCACGGCGCCGGTGTATCTGGGCGACTACGTGACGACGGAAAGCGGTACCGGCATCGTTCACTCGTCACCCGCCTACGGCGTGGAAGACTTCGTGTCATGCAAGGCGCACGGCATGTCCGATTCGGACATCATCAGTCCGGTGATGGGCGACGGCCGGTATATCGAATCGCTCGCGCTGTTCGGCGGCCTGTCCATCTGGGCTGCCAATCCGAAGATCGTCGAAGCGCTCGACGCGTCCGGTTCGCTGCTGCACACGGAAAAGTACAAGCACAGCTACATGCATTGCTGGCGCCACAAGACGCCGATCATCTACCGCGCGACCTCGCAGTGGTTCGCCGGCATGGACGTGAAGCCGAACGACACCGACAAGACACTGCGCGAAACTGCGCTCGAAGGCATCGAGAACACCGCGTTCTATCCGTCGTGGGGCAAGCAGCGTCTGTTCAGCATGATCGCCAACCGACCGGACTGGACGCTGTCGCGTCAACGTCAATGGGGCGTGCCGATGGCGTTCTTCGTGCACAAGGAATCCGGCGAACTGCATCCGCGCACGCTGGAATTGCTTGAAGAAGTCGCGCAACGCGTCGAGAAGGGCGGCATCGAAGCGTGGCAATCGCTCGATCCTCGCGAGCTGATCGGCGACGACGCCAACCTGTACGAAAAGAACCGCGACACGCTCGACGTGTGGTTCGATTCGGGCACCACGCACTGGCACGTGCTGCGCGGCTCGCACAAGGACGAACTGCAGTTCCCGGCCGACCTCTATCTGGAAGGCTCGGACCAGCACCGCGGCTGGTTCCACTCGTCACTGCTGACGGCTTCGATGCTCGACGGCCGGCCGCCGTACAACGCGCTGCTCACGCACGGCTTCACCGTCGACGGCGAAGGCCGCAAAATGAGCAAGTCGCTCGGCAACGGTATCGATCCAGAGGAAGTGGCGAATCGCCTGGGTGCGGAAATCATCCGTCTGTGGATCGCCTCGACCGATTACTCAGGCGAACTGGCGATCTCCGAGGAAATCCTGAAGCGCGTGACGGAAGGCTATCGCCGTATCCGCAACACGCTGCGCTTCCTGCTCGCGAATCTATCTGACTTCGACTTCGAGAAGAACGCGCGACCGGTGGAAGACTGGCTCGAGATCGACCGTTACGCGGTGGCGCTGTCGGCCAATCTGCAGACGGATATCCTCGCGCACTACGACAAGTACGAATTCCACCCGGTCGTGGCGAAGCTGCAGACGTTCTGCTCGGAAGACCTCGGTGGTTTCTACCTCGACGTGCTGAAGGACCGTCTGTACACCATGGCGCCGGACTCCGTCGCGCGCCGCGCCGCTCAGACCGCGCTGTATCAAATCGCTCATGGACTGCTGCGCATCATGGCGCCGTTCCTGTCGTTCACCGCGGAAGAAGCGTGGAAGATCTTCCAGCCGAACAACGAGACCATCTTCACGGAGACATATCACGCGTATCCGGAAGTGGCAGATGCGGCTGCGTTGCTCGACAAATGGACCCTGTTGCGCGCAGTGCGTAGCGACGTAACCAAGGCCTTGGAAGAAGCGCGCGTTGCCAATCTGATCGGCTCGTCGCTGCAGGCCGAAGTCGAAATCCGCGCGAGCGGTGCGCGTCACGACGCGCTGGCGAGCCTCGGCGCGGATCTGAAATTCGTGCTGATCACGTCCGCCGCGACGGTCGTGAAGGTCGACGAGGAAGCTGCCGAAAGCGTCGAAGTGGTCGCATCGAAATATCTCAAGTGCGAACGCTGCTGGCACTATCGCGCGGACGTCGGCGAGAACGCCGAACACCCGTCGCTGTGCGGCCGGTGCTTTAGCAATCTGTTCGGAAGCGGCGAAACGAGGAGCGCGGCATAATGGCAACAAGAAGTCTGTCGAAACCCGCCAGCGGTTCGCTGGCACCGTGGCTTGGCGTGGCGCTGATCGTGATTCTGTTCGATCAGCTCACGAAGATTGCAGTCCAGAAGGTGTTTGCCTACGGCGTGCCGCATGCGGTCGCGCCGTTTTTCAACCTCATCCTGGTCTACAACCGCGGCGCCGCGTTCAGCTTCCTCGCCATGGCGGGCGGCTGGCAGCGCTGGGCCTTTACGGGCCTTGGCGTGGTAGCGGCGCTGGTGATCTGCTATCTGCTCAAGCGTCACGGTGCGCAGAAACTCTTCTGCACGGCTTTGGCGCTGATTCTCGGCGGGGCGCTCGGCAATGTGATCGACCGGCTGGCGTACGGCCACGTGATCGACTTCCTCGATTTCCACGTGGGCACCTGGCACTGGCCGGCGTTCAACCTCGCCGACAGCGCGATCACGATCGGTGCACTCCTGCTCGTGCTCGACGAATTGCGGCGCGTACGCGTCTCGCGCTAACGCTGTTGCTTTGTCTCGGAGGCTTTCGTTGGCAACCGCAGAACTCGCAGGAAAACATCTCGTCCTCGGCATGAGCGGCGGGATTGCCTGCTACAAGATCGCCGAACTCACGCGCCTGCTTACCAAGGCAGGCGCGACCGTGCAGGTCGTCATGACCGAAGCGGCCACGCAGTTCATCACCCCCATCACGATGCAGGCGCTGTCAGGCCGTCCGGTCTACACGAGCCAGTGGGATGCGCGCGTGCCGAACAACATGGCACATATCGATCTGTCGCGCGAAGCGGATGCGATTGTGATCGCGCCGGCGTCGACCGATTTCCTCGCCAGGCTGGCGCATGGCATGGCCGACGATCTGCTCTCGACGCTATGCGTGGCGCGTGATTGCCCCTTGCTCGTTGTGCCGGCGATGAATCGCCAGATGTGGCAGAACCCGGCCACGCAGCGCAACGTTGCCCAACTGCGCGCCGATGGAATCGAAGTGCTTGGCCCGGATTCAGGTCCGCAGGCTTGCGGTGAAGTCGGCGACGGGCGGATGCTCGAAGCCGCCGCCACCTACGAGGCGATCGCTTCGTTTTTCCAGCCGAAGATTCTCGCCGGCCGCCGCGTGCTGCTGACCGCTGGCCCGACCTTCGAACCGTTGGACCCGGTGCGCGGCATCACCAATCGCTCGAGCGGCAAGATGGGTTTCGCGCTCGCACGCGCGGCGCAGCAGGCTGGCGCGGACGTGCATCTGATCGCCGGGCCGGTCGCGCTGGAGACGCCGTGGGGCGTGATCCGCGAGGACGTGCAAACGGCGCAGCAGATGCACGACGCCGTGATGCGCGCGGTGCCCGACTATGACATCTTCATCGGCGTGGCCGCTGTCGCCGACTGGCGCGTCGACCACATCAGCGAACACAAGATCAAGAAGACCGCCGAACGCGTCATGCCCACTTTCACCTTTGTTGAAAATCCGGACATTCTGGCCTCGGTAGCTAAGCTGCCGCATCCACCCTTCTGTGTCGGCTTTGCAGCGGAGAGCGGCGACCTCGACGTACACGGCGAAGAAAAGCGTGTACGCAAGAATGTACCGCTTCTGATCGGCAATCTCGGCCCGCTCACCTTCGGCCTCGACGACAACGAAGTCGTCCTGTTCGAAGCGAGCGGCGCGACCAAACTGCCGCGCGCAGACAAGCAGACGCTGGCGGGCGCTCTGATTGCCGAAATCGCCAAACGCCTGCCCGATACGAGCCTGATCCGGTAACGATCCGGCAACCAGGCGGTCCTTCTTGCCGGACCCTTGGATCACCCTGGAGCAGCACTGTCATGACGCTACTTTCCGTGCTCGATCAAACGCCCGTGATCGACGGGCACTCGGTGGCGGACGCGATCGCCGCCACCATCGAACTCGCGCAGCTTGCCGACGATCTCGGCTACACACGCTACTGGTGCGCCGAACACCATGGCCTGCGCGGCGTGTCGAACCCGTGCCCCGAAGTGATGCTCGCGCGCCTGGGAAGCGTGACGAAGCGCATCCGCCTCGGCTCCGGCGGCGTGATGCTGCCGTACTACAGCCCCTTCAAGGTCGCCGAGCAGTTCATGATGCTCGAAGCGCTGTTTCCGAATCGCATCGACCTTGGCGTCGGCCGCGCACCGGGCGGCGATATGCGCACGGCGCAGGCCGTGGCAGCGGGTGCCTATAACCGCGGCGATATTTTCCCGCAGCAGGTGGCCGATCTGGTCGGGCTGATGAGCGGCACGCTGCCAGCCGAACATGTGGCGCAAGGCGTGCTGCTGCAGCCACAGGTTGAGACACGGCCGCAACTGTGGATGCTTGGATCGAGCGAGTTCGGCGGCCTGCTGGCTGCGCAACTCGGCATCCGCTTCGCGTTCGCACACTTCATCAACGCGCACTTTGGTCACCAGGTCGCGCAGGCGTATCGCGAGCGCTTCAAACCCGGCAACGAAGCGCAACCATATCTGGCCGCTGCGGTGTTCGTCATCTGCGCGGATACGGACGAGGAAGCGGCGGCGCTGGAAAAAGCCGTCGACCTGCGCCGCGTGCAGATGGCCTACGGCCTGAACGCGCCGATTCCAAACATCGAGCAGGGCCTCGCCCAGGAATACGGCGAGCGCGAGCGCCTGGTGATCGACCGCGAGAAGCCGCGCAGCATCATCGGCACACCTGAACGTGTGACCGAACGGATGCTCACGCTGCAGGAGCAGTTCGAGGCCGACGAACTGGTGGTCCTGACCGTAGCCGGCAGTTATCGCGCGCGGTTGCGCTCTTACGAACTGCTCGCGGACGCTTTCAAGCTTGGTGCTTGAACTGAGCTGAACTAACTTCGCGCCGACCTTTTACCCCCTCTCTCACACTCGAACTGCATGAAACTTGACCTGAAGATTCTCGACGCCCGTATGCGCGACCAACTCCCGGCCTACGCCACGACTGGCAGCGCCGGCCTCGACCTACGCGCATGTCTCGACGAACCGCTGACGCTGCAACCCGGCGAAACCGCGCTGGTGCCGACGGGTCTGGCTATCCACGTCGGCGATCCCGGCTATGCGGCTCTGATCCTGCCGCGTTCGGGCCTCGGACATAAGCACGGTATCGTGCTCGGCAACCTGGTGGGATTGATCGATTCGGATTATCAAGGTCAACTGATGATTTCGACGTGGAATCGCGGGCAAACCGCGTTCACGCTGAATCCAATGGAGCGGCTCGCGCAACTCGTCATCGTGCCGGTCGTGCAGGCTGAATTCAATATCGTCGAGGACTTCGAACAAAGCGACCGCGGTGCAGGCGGTTTCGGCAGCACCGGCAAACACTGAGGTCTCCTGTCGGTCGGGTGCTCAACAGCACCGGGCAATTCCTGAAGTTCCCGGACCGCGGCAGTGGAATAAAAAAACGGCGTGGGCCATATGACCCACGCCGTTTTACCTTGCTTGCTGCGAGAAACTTAAGATTCTTACTCGACTTCGACCGCTTCCGGATTCGGATTGCGCGGCGCGGCCTGCTCGTCGAACGTGAGCTGGACCTTGTCTTCCGCATCCACGTCCACCGTCACGCGGCCACCGCTCATGAGCTTGCCGAACAGCAACTCGTCGGCCAGTGCGCGACGGATCGTGTCCTGGATCAGACGCTGCATCGGACGCGCACCCATCAGCGGATCGAAACCGTGCTTCGCCAGATGCGCGCGCAGCGCGTCGGTGAAGAGCGCATCGACCTTCTTCTCGTGCAACTGATCTTCCAGTTGCATCAAGAACTTGTCGACCACGCGCATGATGATTTCCTCATCGAGCGAGCGGAAGCTGATCGTTGCGTCCAGACGGTTACGGAACTCCGGCGTGAACATGCGCTTGATGTCGACCATCTCGTCGCCGGTTTCGCGGCGCGTCGTGAAGCCGATCACCGACTTGCCCATGGCCTCGGCACCCGCGTTCGTCGTCATGATGATGATGACGTTACGGAAATCCGCCTTGCGACCGTTGTTGTCCGTCAGCGTGCCGTGGTCCATGACCTGCAGCAGCACGTTGTAGATGTCCGGATGCGCCTTTTCGATTTCGTCGAGCAGCAGCACGCAATGCGGCTTCTTCGTCACGGCTTCCGTCAGCAGACCACCCTGATCGAAACCAACATAGCCCGGCGGCGCGCCAATCAAACGGCTCACCGCGTGACGTTCCATGTACTCGGACATGTCGAAGCGGATCAGCTCGATACCCAGCGTGAACGCCAGTTGCTTGGCCACTTCGGTCTTGCCGACGCCGGTCGGGCCGGAGAACAGGAACGCGCCGATCGGCTTGTCGAGCTTGCCGAGACCTGCACGCGCCATCTTGATCGCAGCCGACAGCGCATCGATGGCCGGGTCTTGCCCGAACACCACGCTTTTCAGGTCGCGGTCCAGCGTTTGCAGCTTACTGCGATCGTCCTGCGACACACTTTGCGGCGGGACACGCGCGATCTTCGAGATGATTTCCTCGATCTCGCCCTTGCCGATAGTCTTCTTCTGCTTCGACTTCGGCAGGATGCGTTGCGCCGCGCCCGCTTCGTCGATCACGTCAATGGCCTTGTCCGGCAGATGACGATCCGTGATGAAGCGTGCCGACAGTTCCGCCGCCGCCGACAGCGCACCCGACGAATACTTCACGCCATGGTGCTCTTCGAAACGCGACTTCAGGCCACGCAGGATCGCCACCGTCTGTTCGACGGTCGGCTCGGTCACATCGACCTTCTGGAACCGGCGTGACAGCGCCGCATCTTTTTCGAAGATGCCGCGGTATTCGGTGAACGTCGTCGCGCCGATGCACTTCATCGAGCCGTTGGACAGCGCCGGCTTGAGCAGGTTGCTCGCGTCCAGCGTGCCGCCCGACGCGGCGCCCGCGCCGATCAGCGTGTGGATCTCGTC
>NZ_JAMFSB010000322.1 GCF_026225065.1 Paraburkholderia sp.
AATTCGCACGCCGCTGATGCTGCAGGTGGTCCTGGGGCTCGAAGCGAAGACTATTGCGTCCGCATTCCTGATGTCGCCCGCCGCGATGACCAAGCGCCTCGTGCGGGCGAAGACCAAGATCCGGGAAGCGGGCATTCCCTTCAGCGTGCCCGAGCGCGAGGAGTTGCCTGGCCGGCTCGCTGCAGTGCTGGAAGCGGTCTATGCCGCGTATGCGGAAGGGTGGACCGACCCGGTCGGCGGCGATACCGTGCGGCGCGATCTCGCCGGCGAGGCGCTGTTTCTTGCACAACTGCTCGTCGAACTGCTGCCCGGGGAGCCAGAGACGCTTGGTCTGCTTGCGCTGATGCTGTATGCGCAGGCGCGGCGCGATGCTCGACGCGATGCGGCTGGCGACTATGTGCCACTGTCGGCTCAGGATCCGCAGACCTGGAACACGCCGATGATCGACACAGCAAACGCACTGCTACGGCGCGCGAGCGCATGCAACGCAATCGGACGCTTTCAGCTCGAGGCCGCGCTGCAGTCGGCGCACGTGTACCGCTGCCGCACGCATCGCCCGAACTGGGATGAGATCGTGCAACTCTATGATGCGCTGCTCGCGATTGCTGCGTCGCCGGTGGTCGCGGTGAACCGCGCGCTCGCGCTGGCGGAACGGGACGGCCCGCAGGCGGCGCTCGACGCGCTCGAGCCGTATGCGGACGATCCGCGGCTGGTCGACTACCAGCCGTACTGGGCCGCGCGCGCCGATCTGCTCGCACGTGCCGGCGCGACCGTCGAAGCGCTCGACGCGTACGATCTCGCGATCGGACTCGAACGTGATCCGGCCGTGCGCCGGTTCCTGCAGCGCAAGCGCATCGATCTGTCATCGGCGAAAAGTTAGATTGTCGCCTTGCGTTTGCCACGCGAGGTTGCAAGCCGCGCGCTAACATGGCTCAGACCTCCGGCCTTGTCGCAACACATTCACCTTGGCGCAGCCCGAAATACTGACCTCGATTGCGCACCCCCGGTCTTCAAAACTCCTGATTGGTTTGACGTAGCACGGTTTCCTTCGCGGTTCCCGACCTGAGCGATGAAGCGCGGCGGTGCCGCCGCGATACCGTACAAAGTCCCTTTGAGATTGACGTCGATCATTGCATCCCATTCGTCCGTCTTCACCTCGGACATCGGGCGGATCGGCATCAATCCCGCGTTGTTGATGAGCACGTCGAGCTTGCCGAAATCGGCGACGACGCTGGCCCCGACCGGTTCCATCTGCTGTTTGTCGGTCAGAGGTGTTCATCGCCGCGCGCCTTCAGCGGCGCGCGGTTTTCACTTTGCGGAAAGCGCCGGGTGCTTAAGCAGAAGGGCCGCGGCTGGCGACGAGGACGCGGGGTTTTGTCCCGTGATCAACAGACCGTCCGCGACGACGTAAGGCGCCCAGTCGTCGGTCTTCGAATAAATGCCACCTTTGGCCTTGAGTTCGTCTTCCACGAGGAACGGCACGATGTCGGTCAATCCGACGGCGGCTTCCTCGGAGTTGGTGAAGCCGGTGACTTTCTTGCCTTCGACGAGCGGAGCGCCATCCGGCGTGCGGACGTGGCGCAGCGCGCCAGGTGCGTGGCAGACCAGCGCGACGGGCTTGCCGGCGGCAATGAAGGATTCGAGCAAGGCGATCGAGTTCTTGTCTTCAGCGAGATCCCACAGCGGGCCATGACCGCCCGGATAGAAGACCGTATCGAAGTCCGCCTGTGAGACGCTGTCGAGCTGCACCGTGGCAGCAAGTTGCGCCGTAGCCTCCGGGTCCAGTTCGAAGCGGCGCGTCATCTCGGTCTGATTGGCCGGCTCGTTGCTCTTCGGATCGAGCGGCGGCTGGCCGCCCTTGGGTGACGCCAGCACGATTTCCACACCGGCGTCCTTGAACGCGTAGTAGGGCGCGGCAAGTTCTTCAAGCCAGAAACCCGTCTTGCGGCCTGTGTTGCCCAGTTGGTCATGCGAGGTCAGAACCATCAGTACTTTCATGTTGCTTCTCCGTCGGGCGAGTGAATCGGTCAGTGAATCGTTTGCTTATAGTAGACCAGTCGTATAGTACTTGGGCCCAAAAAAAGCACTTCCGGAGAAGTGCGCTTGCCCACCCGATTCTTCAGGGAGCAAGGTGGAGCATCTGCCGCGTTGTCATCAATGCCATTTCGAAGGGCGCCACGTTGCGAACGATCTTGACCATGATGCTGGCGCCCAGCCAGAGTTGGTAAAGACTCTGCGCGACGCTCTGCGGATCGCCCTCGATCGAAAGCGAGCCCTCGGCCACCCCGGTTTCAATGGCCCGCGCCAGCCGGCTGACGATTCCCGCCGTGCCGCGATTCAGCGTGGCGCGCATCGCTTCCGACATGTCCGCCACTTCGGCGCCCAGCTTGACCGCGAGACATTTGCCCTGGCAGTCGTAGAACGACTGGGTTTCCTGCCAGATCCGCCAGTAGTTCATCAACCGTTGCGCCATGTTCAGACCGGCCTGAGCGAACGTTTGGTCGAGGTCGTCCAGATACTCCTCGAAGTAACTCTCGAGCAGCGCTACACCGAACGCATCTTTCGAACCGAAGTAGTGGTAGAACGACCCCTTCGGCACGCCGGCCTCGGAGAGAATCTCATTCAGGCCAACGGCGGAAAAGCCTTTGGCGCCGATCAGCCGTTGACCAACGGCAATGATGTTCTCGCGGACGTCGATGGTTTCGGATGTGTTTGCGGTTGCCATGGGAGGACTTTACCCCGGAGTAGACCAGTCGTCTACAACAATTTTCACCCGCCCTTCAATCACCACCGCACCCCACCATCCCTATCGAAAACCCTGGCGATCAAGCCCTTTCCAAACACGTGCCGACTGGTATCATGACATCATGAGCGCATGAGTGATGAAGTCAGTGTTTGAAGTGATAAAAAACAGCGCTCGTCCGCCCCCGGCGGCCGTAAAGGTGCAAAAAACCTAATGGAGACAGACATGAAAGCTTCAAAGCGCTGGTTAGCCGTCGCCGCGACGACCTTCGCCCTTGTCGCGAGCGGTGCGGCAAGCGCGGCCGATCTGATCGCGATCATCACCCCGTCCCACGACAACCCGTTCTTCAAGGCCGAAGCCGATACGGCCAATGCCCGCGCGAAGGCGCTCGGTTACGACACCATCGTTCTTTCGCATGACGACGACGCCAACAAGCAGATGGAACTGGTCGATACGGCCATCGCTCGCGGCGCCAAGGCGATCATTCTGGACAACGCCGGCTCTGAAGCGTCGATCTCCGCGGTCCAGAAAGCCAAGGCCGCTCACATTCCGTCGTTCCTGATCGACCGCGAGATCAACGCTACAGGTATCGCGGTCTCGCAAATCGTCTCGAACAACTACCAGGGCGCTCAACTGGGCGGCCGCGCTTTCGTCAAGGCGATGGGCGAGAAGGGCAACTATGTCGAGCTGCTCGGGCGTGAGGCGGATCTGAACGCCGCCATTCGCTCGAAGGGCTATCACGACGTGATCGACCAGTTTTCGAACCTGAAGATGGTCGAGCGCCAGTCCGCCAACTGGAGCCAGACAGAAGCGTATTCCGTGATGGAGACCATTCTGCAGAGCCATCCTGATCTGAAGGGCGTGATTGCCGGCAACGATACGATGGCTATGGGCGCTTCTGCCGCCCTGAAGGCCGCCAAACGCGACGACGTGATCGTGGTCGGCTTCGACGGCAGCAACGATGTGCGCGACGCCATCGTGCGCGGCGATATCCGCGCGACCGTTCTGCAACCGGCTGCGCTGGCTGCGACTGAAGCGGTCGATCAGGCGGACAAGTTTCTGAAGACCGGTTCCACCGGCAAGCCGGAAAAGCAATTGATCGACTGCTCGCTGATTACCAAAATGAATGCGAAGAAGCTGGACATGTTCGCGTTGCGCTGAGTTGGCGCAGCCGGGGCATATACCGCCCCGGCCAATGCCGATCATCGTTCGGCCCACCGGGAGGTCCTCCATGAGAGGTGCGCTTTGCGCGGTGCTCGTCGTGGCCGCGACTGCAGGATTGCAAGGATGCAAACTCGTCAAGAACGAACCCGCGAGTGCTCAGGGATCATCGGATCCTTACGCGTCGGCGTATGACCCCAACACCGCAGTCGCGTCGATGTGGGCAACGAAGATCGTGCCGGACATCGAAAAGCGCGCCACCGCTTACGGCACGCTGCGCGATGCCGTGAGCGCCGATGCGGCCGCCGCGGGCAAGAAATACGGCTATCGGGGCAAGGACGACGGCGCGCCGTGGAATTTCCCCACCACGCTGCACGGCAAGATCGTCTCGGTCGATACGTCCTCGAGCGAGGGGACGTTAGGCGTGGACACGAGCGGCAGCGGCAAGGCCGATGTCATCGTCGATATCGGTCCGACGCTGCTTGGTACCGCTTTGCGCGACTCGCTCGATTTCGTGTCGTTTTCCGATTTCAAGAACCAGATCGATTACGCCCGCTTTGGCACTGCGTTGAACGCCTACGCGGTGACGCATGTAATGACGCCGCTGCCGCGCCAGGGTCTGCAGGGCCAGCAGATAACGGTAACTGGCACGTTCTCTTTCGACGGCACCAGCGACCAGCCGGAAGTCGTGCCCGTCTCCATCGCGCTTGGGGATAAGCCATGAACGCGCCGGGCAGCAACAGCAACCGCCACGACAACGACGCCGGCTTCGATGACGTGATTCTCAGCGTCGAGGGCGTGACGAAGGTGTATCCCGGCACGATCGCGCTAAAAGAAGTGAATTTCGCCGTACGGCGCGGTGCGGTGAATGTGCTGGTGGGCGAGAACGGCGCTGGCAAGTCGACGATGATGAAGATCATTGCCGGCGCAGAACAGCCGAGCATGGGCCGCCTGCTGCTCGACGGCGTGCCGGTCGAACTCGCCAGCAGCGCCGAGGCGCTGCGGCACGGCATCGGTATCGTGTACCAGGAACTCAACCTGTTTCCGAACCTGTCGATTGCCGAGAACGTCTTTATTGCCCATGAAATCACCCGTGCCGGCATCGATATCGACGCCGACGCGCAACGGGCGAAAGTGCGTGAACTGCTCAAGCGGCTCGAACTCGACGTGAGCCCGGACACGCTGGTGGAGGACTTGCGCATCGGCCAGCAGCAACTGGTGGAAATCGCCAAGGCGCTCGCTCACGATGCCCGCATCCTGATTCTCGACGAACCGACCTCGGCGCTGAGCGCCGCTGAAGTCGAGGTGCTGTTTCAGGTGATCGCCGACCTGAAGTCGCAGGGCGTTTCGATTGTCTATATTTCGCACCGGCTGGAGGAGCTGATCCGCATCGGCGATTACATCACGGTATTGCGCGATGGCCGCATCACCGGTCATCAGCCGATGGCGCAGGTCGACGTGCCATGGATCGTGCGCATGATGGTGGGCCGCGATACCAAGGATTTTTCGCGACCCATTGGACATGAGCGTGGTGCCGAGGTGCTGACTGCGCGCAACGTCTCGTTGCCGCGCAAAGGCGGCGGCTTTCTGGTCGATCACGTTTCGTTGACGCTGCACGCAGGCGAGATTGTCGGCATCTACGGCCTGATGGGTGCGGGACGCTCGGAGTTGTTCGAGTGCATCCTCGGCTGTCATCCGCATGCCGGTGGCGAGATCGTGCTGGCGGGCCAATCGCTGGCCGGCAAGCCCATCGCGCGACGCGTGGCCGATGGCCTCGCACTGATACCGGAAGATCGCAAGGCCGACGCGCTGCTGCCGATTCTCTCGGTCGGCAGCAACATGACGCTGTCGAATCTGGCGGCGTTTGCACGTGGCTTCGATATCCGCACACAGCAGGAGCGCGCGTCGATCCTCAGCTACATCCGCGATCTCGCGATCAAGGTGGCGGACTGGCGGCTGCCGGTCAGTTCGCTATCCGGCGGCAACCAGCAAAAGGTCGTGATTGCGCGTGCGCTGATGACCTCGCCGAAGGTATTGCTGATGGACGAGCCGAGCCGCGGGATCGACATCGGCGCGAAGGCGGACATCTTCAAGGTCATGCGCGATCTTGCCGTCAAAGGCCTCGGCATCCTCTTCGTCACGTCCGATCTGGAGGAGGTGAAGGCGCTGTCCGACCGGATTCTCGTGATGTCGAACGGCAGGATTACCGCCGAATTCGATGCGGCCGAGGCATCCGATAACGCGCTCGTGGCGGCCTCGGCAGTGGGGCATCGTACGGGGCACGGTACGGCACCGCAGCCGGGACAAGACGGACACGACGGACATGACCGGCTCGCCGCAGCGTGAGCGAGATAGCCCGTTCGCCTCGTCTGCGATCTATACACTGGAGACCCTTCATATGACGGTTGCCATCAAAAGCGTGGTGCCTGCTTCGAGCATCGGCGAAGCGCCCTTGCTGCTTCTGCTGAAACTGAGAACATTTATCGCATTGTTTGCGGTCCTGATCTTCTTCTCGTTCGCGGCGCATAACTTTCTGAGCATTGCAAACCTGCTGATCATGTCGCGGCACGTCGCGTTGAACGCATTTCTCGCGATCGGCATGACCTTCGTGATCGTTGCAGGCGGGATCGACCTGTCGGTCGGCTCGATCGTCGGGCTCTCGGGGATGGTCGCAGGCGGCCTGATTTTGCACGGCATACCGCTTGGCGGGTACACGCTCTATCTCAGCGTACCGGTCGTGATTCTCGTCGCGCTGGCGGCCGGCGTGCTGATCGGCGCACTGAACGGGGTCCTCATTACGCGACTCAACGTGGCGCCGTTTATCGCTACGCTCGGCACGCTCTATATTGCGCGCGGCGCTGCGCTGTTGTCCTCGGGCGGTGAGACCTTCCCGAATCTGACCGGCAATCCGGACTATGGGACAACCGGCTTTCCGCTGCTTGGCAGCGCGACTTTGTTCGGCGTGCCGGGCACTGTCTGGCTGCTGGTGGTGATTGGCCTGTTCGCTGCGTATGTGGCGGCTCGCACGCCATTGGGCCGGCAGATCTACGCGATCGGCAGCAACGAGCGCGCGGCGCAGCTCTCGGGCGTGCGCGTCAATCGCGTCAAGATGACGGTGTATATGTTTTCCGGTTTCTGCGCGGCCATCGTCGGGTTGATCATCTCGTCAGAGCTGGTCGCGTCCCATCCCATGAGCGGCGAAACCTTCGAGCTGAACGCGATCGCTGCAGCGGTGCTGGGCGGCACGTCGATGTCAGGCGGGCGCGGCAAGATAGGTGGCACGATTGTGGGTGCGTTCGTGATCGGCATTCTTTCGGACGGCCTCGTGATGATGGGCGTCAGCGCGTTCTGGCAGACCGTCATCAAGGGCGTGGTGATCGTCGCGGCGGTCGTGGTCGATCAGGTCCAGCGACGTGTCCAGCAGCGCTTCGCCCTGCAAAAGCAGGCCGCGACGGGGGCCTGAGAATGAGCGAAACGAAAACACCGGAGGAACCGCGCCACCGCGCGACGCCAAGAGGCGCGCTGATCGGCTGCGGCTTCTTTGCTCGCAACCATTTGCATGCCTGGAAAGAGATCGAGGGCGCTGAGATCATCGCGCTGTGCGATGCGGACGCCGAGCGTCTGCAGACAGCAGGGCGCGAGTTCGGCGTCGAACGCCTCTACACGGATGCGGCGGACCTATTGCGCAGCGAGCGTCTGGACTTCGTCGATATCGCGACCACGGCTGCGAGCCATCGCACGCTTGTGGAACTGGCCGCTGCTGCGGGCGTGGCTGCGATTTGCCAGAAGCCGTTTGCTCTCAGCCTGTCCGACGGCGAGGCGATGGTGTCGGCGTGCGAGCGTGCCGGCGTGCCGCTGATGGTGCATGAAAATTTCCGCTGGCAGTCCGCCATCCAGGCTGCGGGTCGTGCGTTGCGCGAAGGGCGGATCGGCAAGCCTTTCTGGGGGCGCGTATCGTTTCGCTCCGCGTTCGACGTGTTTAGCGGCCAGCCGTATCTGGCCCAGAACGAGCGCTTCATTGTCGAAGATCTCGGCATTCACGCGCTGGACATCGCGCGATTTTTGTTTGGCGACGCCGTGCGGCTCAGTGCGACCACGACGCGTGTGAATCCGCAGATTGCCGGCGAAGACGTGGCGACGGTCCTGCTCAGTCACGCGTCTGGGGTCACGAGCGTGGTGGATTGCAGCTACGCGTCGCGTCTGCCGCAGGAACGGTTTCCGCAGACGCTGCTCGAGATCGACGGCGCCGAAGGCACGTTACGCCTGTTCACCGATTACCGCCTGGAGATTCACACGCGCGCCGGGACGCAGCACGAAACCGCGCTGCCGCAGCACCATAGCTGGTCGGCCGCACCGTGGGAGGCGATCCAGGACAGCGTTGCCAAAATCCAGGCGCATTGGGTGGAGTGTTTGCGTCGCGGAGTCGAGCCGGCCACCTCTGGGCGCGACAATCTGAAAACGCTGCAGCTCGTCGAGGCGACCTACGAGTCCGCCAGAAGCGGCCGCACAATTGCGCTGGAAACACTGGACGAGATGCGCCGAACGGCACCGGATAACGGCGCAACCGGATCCTCGCGTGGGTCTGCTGCGGGCGTGGCGCACTGATGAACGGCGCCGCCACGCTCGCCGGGTTGCTCTACGGCACCACGCAAACGCAGCCCGAAGAGCGCTTGCTGAGGGCAGGGCCGTGGTCTGCCCTGCTGGTTGACGGTGCTTTGCGCGATATCCGCTTTGGCGGCATCGAAGTGATCCGTTCGATTGCCTACGTCGTGCGCGACAAGGACTGGGGTACCTGTGTGCCGCAAACGGGCGGCATGAAAATCGATCAGGATGCCAATGCATTTCGCGTGTCTTACACCGCGCTTTGCACCAACCCGGACGGGCAGCGCGTGGCCTACGACGCCACGATTCAATGCGATGCGTCCGGCACGCTGGCGTACCGCGCGACGAGCAAGGCGGCTAGCGATTTTCTAACCACACGTTGCGGCTTTTGCGTACTGCATCCGATCGACGGCGTCGCTGGCGCGCCAGCGCGTGTCGAGCACAGCAACGGCGCGGTGGAGGATTCGAAGTTTCCGGAACTGATCGACCCGTGGCAGCCGTTCAAGGATATCCGCGCGATCGAGCACCGGCTCGCTTGCGGGCTCTCGATACGCGTCGCGCTGACGGGCGATACGTTCGAGATGGAGGATCAGCGGAACTGGTCGGACGCGTCGTTCAAGACCTACTCACGCCCCCTCGAATTGCCATGGCCGTATGTGATCGAGACGGACACGCGCAACGAACAGTCGGTCGAGCTTCGCGTGACAACGGTTGAATCAGGCGTGGCGCCTTCTATCGCCACCGGGCCAGACGAAGGCGAGGGTGTGGACGACACCAGCGTGATCGAACTGGCCGAAGGCAGCGAATCGATGCCAGCGTTAGGTATTGCGATCGCGCCTGACGAGGTTGACGCCGCGCTCGCCAACCTCGATTTGCTCGCGCAACTTGGACCACAGCAGTTGAGCCTGCACTTCGATCCGCTAGCGGGCCATAGCACCGACGAGCTGACGCGCTTCGCGCAGTTGCAGCGCGTCAGTGCGATTCCGGCGGTGCTGGAATGCGCGTTGCCCGGCGTCGCCGCGCCGCTGCAAGAACTGGAAACGATCGCCGCTCAGATTTGCGAGGCTGGTCTGACACTCAGCGGGATCGTGGTGAGTCCTGCTGTGCACCAGCAGTCGAATCCGCCTGGCAGTCAAAGCCCATACTGTCCACCTCTCGACGAGGTGTACCTGGCGGCCCGGCGCGTGTTCCCCGCGCTGCGCCTCGGCGGCGGCATGCTCAGCTACTTCACCGAGTTGAACCGCAAGCGTCCGCCGTTGATGCTGGTCGACTGGGTCACGCACGCAACCTGTCCCATCGTGCACGCCGCCGATGACCGCAGCGTCATGCAAACGCTGCAAGCCGTGCCGCATATCACGCGTTCGTGCCGGGCGTTGATCGGCGCGCAGGCTTATGCGATTGGTCCGATATCGCTCGGTATGCGGCAGAACCCGTATGGCTCGCGTGTGATGCCGAACCCACATCGGCAGCGCATTGCGATGGCCTGCGACGACCCGCGCCAGCATGCCCAGTTCGGTGCGGCCTGGCTCGCGGGCTACGCAGCGGCCCTCGCTGGCGCGGGCCTCGAATGTCTGACGCTCGGGGCGTTGACTGGCCCGCGCGGGCTGGCAAGTGCCGCGGAGGAAACCCGACGCTATCCCATCTTTTATGTCGCGCAGGTATTGGCGCGAATGGCGGGCAAGCCGCGGCTCGTCTGCTATGCGCGCCATCCACGCGAGGTCGCATGCGTAGCTGTGCGAGATGAACGGGGCAACCTCAAAGGCGTCCTCGCCAATCTGACGTCGCAGCCACGTACCGTCCGTGTGATCAGCGGAAAGATCGCGCTGTTTGAACTCGGCCCCTTCGACTGCGTGCAGTTCGAATAGCGCCAAAAAGCGGAGACAGGTGATGGGAAACGCAGTGACAGATCCGGTCGAGCGGTCGGCGATACGCAAGGTTTCGATGCGCCTGGTGCCGTTCGTGGGGCTGATGTTTTTCATCAACTTCCTCGACCGGACCGCGATCTCATTCGCTGGACCGAACGGTATGGCTAACGATCTCGGCCTTAACGCCGCGCAGTTTGGGCTCGCTGCCGGAATCTTCTTCATTGGCTATATCTTTCTTGAGATCCCCAGCAATCTCGCGCTGCATAAGTTCGGTGCGCGGCGCTGGCTCGCACGGATCATGGTGACGTGGGGCATCGTCGCGATGCTGTTCACGTGGGTGAGCGGCGTGCATGAGCTGTATGTGCTGCGCTTTTTGCTCGGCGTCGCGGAAGCGGGCTTTTTCCCAGGCGCGATCCTGTTTCTGAGCATGTGGGTGCCGGCGCGCTATCGCAGCCACATCCTCGCGTTGTTCTACCTCGGCCAGCCGCTCACCACCGTGATCGGCGCACCGGTTGCCGCGCTGCTGATCGAAGCGCATGGCGCCTTTGGACTGGCAGGGTGGCGCATCATGTTTTTCGGTGTGTCGGTGCCGGCCATCCTGATCGGCGTGCTGACCTGGTTCTACCTCGCTGACCGTCCGTCGCAGGCGAAGTGGCTCACGGATGCGGAGCAGGCGTGGCTTAACGCCGAACTCGAGAACGAAGAGCGCGCGAGGAGACAAGCGGCCACGCCGCGTCAACTGCGTGGAGGCGCAGCGCTGATGAGCGGTGACGTATGGATTTTCGCGCTGATCTATTTTGGCCTGATCTACGGACTCTATGCGCTGGCGTTCTTCTTGCCGACCATCATCGGCGGCTTCGAAGGCCGCTTCGGCACACATTTCAATGTGTTCCAGAAGGGCTTGATCACGGCGATTCCTTATCTACCTGCAGCACTCGCGCTATTCCTGTGGAGCCGCGATGCGACGCGGCGCGGCGTGCGCAGATGGCACATTGCGATCCCCTCGGCGATCGGGGCGGTGAGCATTCCACTCGCCCTCTATATGCATTCACCGGCGGCGAGCATGGCCGTCGTCACGGTGACCGCCTGCGCGATTTTTTCGGCACTCCCTAACTTCTGGGCGCTGCCCGCACGCGTCCTCTCAGGCGCGGCCGCTGCGGCGGGAATCGCGTTGATCAACACGGTCGGCAATCTGGCCGGTTTCGTTGCCCCCTACATCACGGGTGTCGTAAAGGACAGCACCGGCTCTTATCACGCCTCCATGCTGATCGTCGGCCTGTTGATGCTCGTTTCGGCGGTGCTTGTGCTCGTGGCGGGAAAGAACACGCACAGCGAGCAAGCAACGGATGAGCTGGACGTGAGCCTGGTGTCGCACATCAGCACTAAGTAGATGTCCTGTTTACAGGTTGGTGAGTTCAAGGAGAAATAAAGATGAACGAGAAAATCGCGTTATTTGGCGCGGGCGGAAAGATGGGCTTTCGTCTGTCGAGCAATCTGTTGAAATCGGCGGCTTACCGTGTGTCGCACGTCGAAGTAGGCGAGGCCGGGCGCAAGCGGCTGAAGGATGAGCTCGGGGTGGACTGCGTATCCGTCGACGCGGCGCTCGATAGCGCCGATGTCGTGATTCTTGCCGTGCCCGACACGCTGATCGGCAAGCTGAGTCACGAAATTTCGCCGAAGCTACGCGCGGGAACGATGGTCATGACGCTCGATGCCGCAGCGCCGTTTGCCGGCCATCTACCGGATCGCAAGGACCTGACTTATTTCGTTGCCCACCCGTGCCATCCGTTGATCTTCAATGACGACCCGGACACCCGGGCGCGCCGGGATTTCTTCGGCGGCACGTTTGCGAAGCAATCCATCACCAGCGCGTTGATGCAGGGTCCTGACGAAGCCTTCGACCTCGGCGAAGACATCGCCAAGGTGATCTATGCGCCGATTCTGCGCTCATACCGCCTGAGCGTCGACCAGATGGCATTGCTCGAGCCGGGTCTCTCGGAGACGGTCTGCGCCACCTTGCTGCAGGTGATGCGCGAGGCGATGGACGAGACCGTCAAGCGAGGCGTGCCGGCTGAGGCCGCGCGCGACTTTCTGCTCGGGCACATGAACATCCTCAGCGCGGTGATCTTCAACGAAATCCCCGGTGCGTTTTCCGACGCGTGCAACAAGGCAATCGAGTTCGGCAAGCCGCGCCTCATGCGCGATGACTGGAAGCAGGTGTTCGACCACGATGAGATCGCGGAGAGCATCCGACGCATTACGTGAGCGTCGGCACGTACGCGTTGTGGTCCCTTTTGTCATCCCGTAACAGGCCGGCACGGGCCGGAGGATTGAAGCAATGAGTGAACGCATTCACGCCACTTACTGGCTCGAGACGGGCGATGATCCGCGCCGTGCGGCGGAGGTGATCGCAGGTGAGCAGTCGAGCGGGACCTTCGTTGCGCTGGCGACCGAAACGCCAGAGCTGAAGGCGCGTTCCGGCGCGCGGGTGGAACGGCTGGAGGTGCTCGGCGAGTCGAATGCGCCGTCGCTGGGGGGCGGAATGGCGTCGCCGCGTTACAAGCGTTGCACGCTCGAATTGTCCTGGCCGATCGAGAACATGGGGCCGTCGCTGCCCAACCTGATGTCGACGATCGCCGGCAACCTGTTCGAATTGCGCCAGGTGTCGGGCCTGCGTCTGACCGGTTTGCAGTTGCCGCCTTCGTTCGCGCGCGCGTATCCTGGACCGGCATTCGGAATCGAGGGTACGCGGCGGCTGAGCGGCGTCGAGCACGGGCCGCTGATCGGTACGATCATCAAGCCGAGTGTCGGGCTCTCGCCCGACGAGACCGCGCAGCAGGTGCGCGAGCTCGTCGCGGGCGGCATCGACTTTATCAAGGATGACGAACTACAGGCCGACGGCCCACATTGCCCGTTCGATGAACGTGTGCGCGCGGTGATGCGTGTGGTCAACGAACATGCGGATCGCACCGGCAAGAAGGTGATGGTCGCGTTCAATCTGACCGGTGACCTCGACCAGATGCGTTGGCGGCACGATCTGGTGCTGGCCGAGGGCGGCACCTGCGTAATGGCCGTGCTCAACTCGGTGGGGCTGGTGGGGCTGCATGAACTGCGCCGCCACACGCAGTTGCCGATTCACGCGCATCGGGCCGGCTGGGGATATCTGTCGCGCTGCGCGGAACTCGGCTGGGACTACGCGCCCTGGCAGATGATCTGGCGCCTGGCCGGAGCGGACCATCTGCACGTGAACGGTCTGCATAACAAGTTCAGCGAACCGGACGACAGCGTGATCGCCGCCGCGCGTGCGGTGCTCGCACCGGTGATGCCGCAGGCGCCTATGGCGGCGATGCCTGTGTTCAGTTCGGGGCAAACCGGCTTGCAGGCCGCCGAGACTTATCGGGCGATCGGTTGCGCTGATCTGATCCATGCGGCAGGCGGTGGCATTTTTGGGCATCCGGGCGGTATCGCGGCGGGTGTGGAGGCCATGCGCGAAGCGTGGGTCGCGGCGATCGAAGGGGTGCCGCTCGCGCAACACGCCGAGCGTCATGAAGCGCTCGCCGCCGCGCTGGAATTCTGGAAATGAGCGGCGTGACGGCAACGCCCGCCGCGACAAGCTGGCCTGAGGGCTTGCTGCTTGCCTATTACGGTGACGATTTCACCGGTTCGACCGATGCCATGGAGGCGCTCACGGCGGCCGGCGTGCCGACCGTGCTGTGTCTCGAAGCGCCGACTCCAGCGCTGCTGGCGCGCTTTCCCGAGGTGCGTTGCGTGGGTCTCGCCGGCTCGTCGCGTGGCCGCGCGCCGGCGTGGATGGACGACCAGTTGCCTGCCGCCTTCGCAAGTCTTGCCGCCCTGGGGGCGCCCATCCTGCAGTACAAGGTCTGCTCGACCTTCGATTCGTCCGCCGAGGTGGGCTCGATTGGCCGCGCGATCGACCTCGGCGTGCAGCAGATGGGCGGCGGCTGGTCGCCGATGATCGTCGGCGCACCGCGGCTCAAGCGCTATCAGATGTTCGGCAACCTGTTCGCTGCGGTCGATGGTGTCGGCTACCGGCTGGACCGTCATCCGACGATGTCGCGCCATCCGGTCACGCCAATGAACGAGGCCGACCTGGGGCTGCATCTGGCGCAGCAGACGGCGCGCCGCATCGAACTGATCGACATGCTGCAACTGCGCGGTGGCGCTGCGGACGCGGACACGCGGCTCGCGGCGCTCGCCGCCGGCGATACGCCGGTGGTGCTGATCGACGTCCTCGATGAGGAGACGCTGGCGGCGGCAGGGCGTCTCGTGTGGGAGGGACGCGGGGAGGGCGTGTTCAGCGCCTCCTCGTCCGGTCTGCAATATGCACTGGCGGCGTGGTGGCGGGCGTGCGGACTGCTGCCCGCGACGCCGTCGCTGCCAGATGCGCCGCCCGTGCCGGTTATCGCGGCCGTGAGCGGTAGCTGTTCGCCCGTTACCGCAGGGCAAATCCGCTGGGCGCGTGCGAATGGCTTCTGCGTGGAGCGGCTCGATTTGCCGAGCGCTCTGGATCAGCGCACGGCGCAGGCAGAAGTCGAACGCGTAGTCAGCGTGGCGGTCGAGGCGGTACGGCGCGGTGTCAGCGTGGTCGTCTACAGCGCCGAAGGTCCCGACGATCCCGCTGTCACGGGGTTCGATACGATCGCGCTGTCAGCGGGCCTCGCGCGGCACGTGGCGGCTCGCCAGGTGGGCCGCGCGTTGGCCGACGTGATGTGCCAGTTGTTGGATCGTGCCGAGCTGTCGCGCGTGGTAGTCGCCGGTGGCGATAGCTCGGGCGAAGTAGCCAGCGCGCTCGGCATCACAGCGCTCAGCGTGGTTGCCGGACTCGCGCCAGGCGCACCGTTGTGCCGGGTGTGGTCGGATCTGCCGCAGCGCGATGGCCTCGAAATCGTGCTTAAAGGCGGTCAGATCGGCGATGCGGGATTTTTCGGCTCAGCGCGCGGCGGCGCCCGTCGAAAATGAGCCGGACGGGCCGCGCACGCGCCTTCCAACGCCTGGCCAGTCCGTGGTAAGGTCATCACACCATATATAGCATGCGGACTTTGACATGGCTGAGATTATTCAGCGGCGAAAGCTGTACCAGGAGGTGCTTGACCGGCTGATGGAGCGGATTCGCTCGGGCGAAATTCCGCCTGGCGCCCATCTCCCGTCCGAACGCGAGTTAATGGAAATCTATGGGGTCGGCCGACCGGCGATCCGCGAAGCCCTGCAGACGCTTGAGCGTTCCGGCATCGTGGAAATCGTGCACGGCGAGCGGGCTCGCGTCGTGGTGCCGACCGCCGAGCGTCTGATTGCGCAGCTGGCCGGCGGGGCGATGCACATGCTGCGCACGCAACCAGACATGCTCGAGCATCTGAAATCCGCGCGGATGTTTCTCGAGATGGGCACGGCACGCATGGCGGCCGAGCGCGCCAGCAGTGATGACATCGCGCGGCTGCAACTGAAGGTCGCGCAGCAGCGCGCCTCGATGGTCAATCTCGAGGAGTTCATCGAGCGGGATATGGCCTTTCACCGGGAGATTGCCCAGATCAGCGGCAATCCGATCTACCCGTCGATCGTGGAGTCGCTGTTTCGCTGGGCCGGCGAGTACTACCAGCCGATGGTGCGCGCGCCGGGCGCGGAGGAATTGACGCTGGCGGAGCACGAGCGAATCGTCGAGGCGATTGCCCAGCACAATGGTGACGCGGCCGCCGAAGCGATGCGGGCTCACCTGAGCAGGGCGAACGAGCTGTATCGGACCTTGATCCGGACTTGAGAGGCGGGAAGGAAAGTGGCGGCTGGCACCGAAGCTTAGGATTGTTCAGTTTTATTCGATGTTCATAAAATATGAACAGGAAAAATAATTGAACATCGGCTGCGGGGCCATTTCGATTAAAGTTCGGCCATTTCAAACCGATATACATAGGACAAATAGATAGAAACTACATCTGCCGGGGGACCCAAAGCATGTTGAAAAACCTGTCGATTCGCGCCAGCCTTAACCTGATGATCGCGTTGTTCGGGATCCTGCTGGCGGTAGGCGCTGCGGTCGGGCTTTTATCAATGCGTGATGGCAACGAATCCTTGCGCCAGATGTACACCGTCGATACGCCTGCCGTGGCCGACCTCGAGGGGGATTCCGTCAAATTGCTGAATGCGCGGCTCGCGCTTGCGACCTACGCATCGCTTGCCGAACTGAAGGATCAGGCGGGTCAGGACGCCGTACTCGGCCGCCTGGGCACCTACCTGCAAGCCTCTAACGATTACCTGTCTCACTATTTGAGCCGCGCGGGCCATGGCGATGAGGAGCAAGCCCTTCTCAAGGACATGCAGGACAAGCGTGCCGCATTCCTGCACCAGGGTCTGGAACCAGCCCTCGCCGCGATCAAATCCGGCGACACGCAAGCCTTCGTGCAACTCCAGGCGCACGTCATGCCAAAGCTGTTCAACGTGTATTCGACGGCGATGGCGGCGCTTATCAATGCGCAACTCGATCGTGGCGCGCGTCGCTACCAGGACGCGGAAAACCGCTTCCACACGGTCAGCCTCGCGGTGGCCGCCGGTCTCGCCGCCGCATTCCTGCTCGCATTGGGTGGGCGCATGATGCTGATGCGTGCGATCGTCGATCCGGTCAACGCGGCGATCGGGTACTTCAACCGTATCTCCGAGGGCGATCTGACTGGCCGGATCGTCGTCACGGGCGCTAACGAGATGAGCAAGCTCACTGCCGCGCTGCAGAAGATGCAGGATTCGCTGCGTACAGCGATCACCGCCGTGCGGGGTGGCACCGAGTCGATCAATGTCGGGGTGAACGAAATTGCTGCGGGCAACGCTGACCTGTCGCAGCGCACGGAAGAGCAGGCTGCATCGCTCGAGCAAACGGCCGCGAGCATCGAAGAACTGACCTCGACGGTCAAGCAGACCGCAGAGAACGCCAGGCAGGCCAGCCAACTCGCGCAGAGCGCATCCGGGCTGGCCGTAAAAGGCGGTGAACTGACGCA
The DNA here is from genome assembly GCF_026225065.1 of Paraburkholderia sp. Taxonomy (GTDB): domain Bacteria; phylum Pseudomonadota; class Gammaproteobacteria; order Burkholderiales; family Burkholderiaceae; genus Paraburkholderia. The sequence goes on from NZ_JAMFSB010000322.1 coordinate 17,370, forward strand.
GCAGGTGGTGGGCACGATGCAGAACATCGTCGGTGATTCGCACAGGATTGCCGACATCGTTGGGGTCATCGAAGGCATCGCCTTCCAGACCAACATTCTGGCGTTGAACGCCGCGGTGGAGGCCGCCCGCGCGGGCGAGCAGGGGCGTGGCTTTGCAGTGGTCGCAAGCGAGGTGCGCGCACTCGCGCAGCGCAGCGCCGGCGCCGCCAAGGAGATCAAAGGATTGATCGCCGAGTCGACCTCCCGGGTCCAGTCGGGTTCGGAGCTGGTCGATCAGTCCGGCACGACGATTACCGAGATCGTCCAGTCGATTGCACGCGTGAGCTCGATCATGAACGAGATCGCGGCGGCTTCGGCCGAGCAGAGCGTTGGCATCGATCAGGTCAACCTGGCCGTCGCGCAGATGGACGAAGTGACCCAGCAGAACGCGGCGCTGGTCGAAGAAGCGTCGGCGGCCGCGCAGTCCATGGCTGGACAGGCCCGCACACTCAGCGACGCGGTAGCGGTGTTCAGGGTCGCAGAGACGGGAGCATCGACGGCGTCTCGAGCCGTGGCTCCGCAAATGGCCTCGCAAAGCGCACTACGCCGGCCTGCATTGGCCGCTCGCCCGCCCGCCCGCACCACGAAAGCAAAGCCGTCATCCGTCACCACGGCAAACAAGCCGATGGCCGTCGCGGCGGATACCAGTGCTGCGGACTG
>NZ_JAMFSB010000323.1 GCF_026225065.1 Paraburkholderia sp.
CCGAGCCACCGGGGCCCGTGCCACCCGTGCCCGTGCCTCCGGTGCCCGAGCCACCCGTTCCCGAGCCACCCGTTCCCGAGCCGCCGGTGCCCGTTCCACCCGTACCACCCGTACCACCACTACCCGATCCACCACTCCCAGCACTACCACTACCCGCACTACCGCTACCTTTACCACTACCTCCCGCAGCGCCGGACCCCGCATTACCGGTTCCGCCGCTCCCTGATCCCTGGCTTCCGGAAGCCGTGCCATTCGTTCCACCCGACGGTGTTCCCACGCCGAATGCGCTTTGTGGACCCACCATCCCACCGGTATCCGAATCCTGCACGCCACTGAGCAACGCCGGCAGGCCATTACCGTCGTCCTTGCGGCATCCATGCGTGCTTGACTGGGGACAATCTTGTGTCAGGTCTTGAGCCAACACAAATTGCGGAGGACTACTCTCGCTCTTCCAGAGTGGCGCAGTTTGCGCGGCGTATGGATTCGATTGGGCACAAGCCATTCCCGCATATAAGGTCACTGCGGTTGCAATCGCTATCCTGCACATTCCGATCGACCCGGATGTACCGTTATATCTTTTCATATCGTACCCCTAATTATCTATTCGAAGCCGGTTTCTGCGGAGCCGTTCGAAGTACTCCCATCTACAGAAGCCGGATCTTCGCGACCGTGTCAGGCGGAATCGTGGGTCTCCTAACCTTTCCACGAAGTCCGCTCGTAGAACAGATCTGGATATGACGGAATGTGATCCGTGCGCGTGGCGCGTGCATCTCTACTACCCGACGCAAAGGGGATGCATCCCGTTGATACAGACGCAAATGAAAGGTAGTGGAGCAGGTACCGACACACTGTTCGGCACCACACGCATAGAGTGGATGCGAGCGGATTTACTCGTAATACGAAGTTGAAAACTGTCAAATAGCGTTAGATTTACCGGGTTAAAACAAAGCTGGAATTTTCGGACAATAAATATGGAATCCGAATTAAACATGATGGTTTTAAACAGACAGGAGCACGTTGATATAAGGGATTGCGCCAGCAGAGGCCGGTGCGATTTCTCTGTCAAACATCGGCCGCTACAGACATTTTGGTGAAGGGGTGAGTTCTGACTCCGGGAGAGACTCTCATCTGATCATTGCTCAAGCGTTACAACATCATCGGCCAGAAAAATACTGCAAAAGCGACCGAATCTGCGCGAATGCCATCCGCGAGCTAAAGGGCGGCCGGGGGTAAACCTGGAAGTGAGAGGAGCGTTGCAGTGCTCGGAGCATGCGTAGGGTGTCGTCCGCGCATGACGCTTCGAGTTTTTCGATGTCGGCTGTGATGCGTAAGTTCGATGTGCTTCGTACGGCTTTACGCTCGCGTGTTTCGGTGCCTGTTCGAGCATGGGGTCAAGCGACATCAGTACGCAGGCACGGGTAGTTCAGGGAGATAGTTCGGACACCAATTCAAATGGGGCGACAAGCGTACCTGGCCTGTCGAAAATTCCTCTGATGGGCGGATTGTTCCGCAATAACGACGACTCGAGTTCGCATCTGGAGCAGGTGTTCCTGCCGGCGCAGCGGATGATCGACTTCTGAGCAGGATAGCGGACTGAACGAAGGCTTTGGGGCGACGTTTTGATCCGGCCCCGTTGTCCGGGACGTCGGCATTGCGCGGAGAGGGCCGTTCCGATTGTCAGATTTCCGAGAAAAGTCATTTCCAAACTTAGGTATTTACCCTGGGCTGCTCGCCTCATAGACTGTGTTCACCTGCTGCACACAAACCTGTTTGCAGCGCCGTGTAAAAACAATCTGTGGAGGTTTTAATCATGAACTCGATCATCAAGGCTGTTGCGATCGCTGTTGCTCTTTCCGCTCCGGTGGTTTCATTTGCTCAATCGAACCAACCTTTGACCCGTGCAGAAGTGCGCAGCCAACTGGTCCAACTGGAAAAGGCCGGTTATAACCCCGCCTCGGCCGACAATGCCACGTATCCGGCTGACCTCCAGGCTGCCGAAGCCAAAGTCGCTGCACAAAACGGTGCAACTGACGTCGGCGGCGTCGCAAACGGTTCGTCGGATGCAGGACACCGGACCATTTCGAAGGCCGAGTGGAATGAGATGTACGGCCACTAAGGTCTAGCGAGGCACACGCTGAAGGATCTTGACGCGTCGGCATAGCGAACATCGTCCAGTCAGGGCATTGCGCCTCGACACGTCACCATCCACGAAACTGGCTCGCTAGCGGATTGGACTGCAGTAGTGAGCCGGTTTTGTTTTGAACACCTCCGCCGTCGGATTCCCGATGGCTTCGCTCAGGCCTTCACGGTCTGGGCGCTTTTTGTCATTCATCGATAGTGGTTCACGTCCGGGCAACTGCTTCACTCCGTTCAGCGCGCGGCCCAAAGTAATCCACGCAACATGATTTCACGCGCCTCCGGGACCTCGAAATCGGCGTTGACGTGCCCCAGTGAAGAATAGAACACCCTGCCTTTTCCCCACTTGCGTTTCCAGGCGACTGGCATCACAACGCCTGTTACCTGTGGCTCATGTTCTCGCACATACCGCCCGTCGAAGCGGGTGGTCGCGAGAACCTCGTTGCTCGGATCAAAATGCATGAAGTACTGCTCTGAGTGCATCGAGAAATCGGCGAGACCGGACATAACAGAGTCATCGGGTGCTGTGATCTGAACGGAGTAGTCCACAATGTTGCCGGGATGCGCAACCCATTGGCCTCCCACCATGAACTGGTAGTCGGGATTCGCACGGAACGCGTCGCCGGCGCCGCCGTGCCAGCCTCCGAAACCCACACCGCCACGAACCGCTGCGAGCAGATTCTCCGTTTGAGGTTTGTCCAGTTGACCCATGGTGAAGCAGTTGACGATCAGATTCTGCTCAGCAAGATGGTCACGGTCGAGGTATACGCCAAGATCGTTGTGGACCTCTACCGCGAACCCTTGCTGCTCGAGCAGGCTTGCGAAGCGCTCGGTCGTCAGGCGCGGCTCGTGGCCGTCCCAACCGCCCCAGACCATCAATGCCGAGCGGCGTGGTGTCAGATTGTTTTCAGGCATGGGGGACTCCCTCGTTTGTCATCGCCAGGGGCTGCGTCGACATAGGTGCAGGCCGCTGGAAGGTGCTGTCGATCGATACGGTCTGACGCCGGTTCGCTGCGGCAAGAAAGCCGTGCATGACCTCCAGCACGTGATAGCCGATCTCGCCAACTGTACGCGGCTGTTCGCCCGTCAGGAGCGCATGCGCCAGTTCCGCGATGCCGAGCCCTCTGGTGTTGGTGCTATAGGGATGCGAGAGCGGGGCCTCAGTCCACTCGCCGTCGCGAACCTTCAGACTCACCGGACCGCCGAACGTATTGGGGTCCGGCACACTCAGGCTGCCCTCTGTTCCATGCACTTCGATGAAGGGAAGTTTTGCACCCCAGATGTCGAAGCTCGTCACAATGGTTCCGATCGCACCGTTGACGAACTGCATCTGCCCGGCGACGTGGGTTGGCGTATTCACTTCGATCCGCTGACCGCGTTTGGGCTTGCTCCCAATGACGCGTTCCGGAAAACTCGCGCGTGCGAATGCCGATACGGAATCGATCGGCCCGATCAGATTGACCAGCGCGCTCAGGTAATACGGCCCCATGTCGAACATCGGGCCGGCGCCTGGCTGGTAGTAGAACGCCGGGTCAGGGTGCCAGCCTTCATGCCCATGGTTAGTCATGAAGGCAGTCGCGGCGATCGGTTCGCCGATCGCGCCGCTATCGATCAATTGACGGCAGGTCTGAATCCCCGCGCCCAGTACCGTGTCGGGCGCGCAGCAGATTTGCAGGGCGGCAGAGCGCGCCGTCTCGATCAGCCCGCGTGCCGCATCGAGATCGGGGGTAAGCGGCTTTTCGTTGTAGACGTGCTTGCCCGACTGGAGCGCGCGCCGCGCGATCTCCGCATGCTGGGCCGGCTGCGTGAGATTGAGGATCAGGTCAATGCCGGAGTCTTCAAACACTGCGTCTGGGGTAAGAACACGCGCAACCCCGTGACGAAGTGCCGAAGCCCGTGCCCGTTCCGTGTCGAGATCCGCGACGGCACAGACCTCGACGTCGGCGAACTTCGCGAGGTTGGTAAGATAGATTTCGCTGATAAAGCCGCAGCCGACAACCGCGACACGCAGCTTGTGATGCGATGCTGAAGTCATATGACGTTGCCTCGAACGAATGAACACGTGCCCATGAGCGGGCCGATGGGAAAAACTTTGAAAACATTTCACCCTTTGACGGAGCCGACCATCATTCCTTTTATGATGCGTTCCTGGCCGAACGCGTAGGCGACGATCAGCGGCAGGGACGTCAGCGTGACAACCGCCAGGGTTGCTGGAATATTCGATGCGTATTGGCCCTGGAAGTCCCACACCGCGAGCGGCAGCGTGCGATTGCCTGGCGTCGAGGTGAGGACATAGGCAAAGATGAATTCATTCCACAAAGCGATCGCGTTGTAGATGGCAACCGTGGCGAGTCCCGGCCCCGACAGCGGCACGAAGATGCGCCAGAAAATGGCAAACGGTCCGCAGCCGTCGAGCAGCGCGGCTTCTTCCAGTTCACGCGGGATCTGGCGCATGAACTCCGTGAGAATGAAGATCGAAACCGGCAGGCTCGATGCGACATAAGGGCCGATCAAAGCAAACGGCGTGTCGTACAGTCCCGCCGTGCGCGTCATGAGATAGACCGGCACCAGGGTGACGTGCAGCGGCACGATCATCCCCGCGACAACAATCGAGAAAATCGATCTATTGAGCCGTGAGTTCATGCGCGCGAATACATAGGCGGCCATTGAGGCGGTCAACAGGATCAGCGTGGTCGACAGGCCCACCACGAAAAGGCTATTGCGCAGGTAGACCCAAAATCCGCCTTGCAGGACTGCCTGATAGTTGCTTAGGTCAAGGGCTGACGGGAGCGACCAGGCCGATACGGAATACGTGTCCTGTTGCGATTTCAGGCTGGTTACTACGACGAACAGAAAGGGCAGTGTCGTTACCGCAAGCCAGCCGATGCCGAGCGTCAGCACCATTGCGCGTGATACGGAAAACCTGGGGGTACGAAATGGGGTATCCGGTTCAACATGAATGTTGGGGATCGCTTTCATATCTGCGTCTCGAAACGGCGTGTCAGGGTCAGGGTGACGCTGGCGACCACGAGCACGATCAGGAACATTGCCGAGGCGATGGTGCTGCCGTAGCCGAGCTGAAACGAACTGAAGACTGTGCGGTACATGTAGGTCGCCATGAGTTCTGACGCACCGTCAGGACCGCCGCCGGTCATGACGAAAATCAGATCGAAATAGCGCAGCGAACCGATCACGGCAAGCAGTACGCCCGTGCGCAGCGTGCCTTGCAGATGCGGTAATTCGATGTGCCAAAAGATCCTCCACGGAGAAGCCCCGTCGAGCCGTGCTGCTTCGCGCAGTTCCGGCGAGAGCGAAGACAGGCCGGCCATAAAGAGAATCATGTAGAACGGGATGTTCTGCCAGCAGATCACCGCCAGCGTGGCGCCTAAAGCGAAGCGTCCGTCACCTAGCCAGTCTTGCGCCAGATTGCCAAATCCGAGGGCGTTCAAAGCCGCGTTGAGCGGACCGAAGTTCGGGTCATACACGTTCTTGAAAACGACACCAATGGCCACGCTAGACATCAACAGAGGCAGGAAATACAGGATCTTGAGGGTGCGCGATCCGCGGCCCGCCTTGTCGAGCATGACGGCGAGCGTCAAGGCGATCGGCATCTGGATAAGCACGGAGAACACCGCGAGTATCAGGTTGTTGCGGACTGCTTTGAAAAATGCCGGATCGTGTGCGAGATGAATCCAGTTCTGAGCGCCAATGAAGCGTTCCGTGGCGCCAAGTCCATTCCAGTCGAGCGTCGATAAGCGGAAGCTCGAGATCAATGGGTAGAGCAGGAAGAGGCCGAGCAACGCGATAGCAGGCGCGAGAAACGTCGCCGAGACTAACGCGGACGGTCTTCCCAGGCGCGATCGCTTCGGCATGAGTACCATGGGAAGCTTGATGAAACTCACATCTCTCTCCATCAGTCGAGGGGAATTAGCCAGTCGCCGGATGCACGCCGCTCAAGCAAACTGCGGGCAGTCAGTTAAGGTCCTTCTTCGCTTCGGCTTCCATCTGTTGTGCGGCTTCTTGCGGCGTCATCGTCAGCCCGAACAGTGCCTGCGTGGTGTTCTTGTGCAATTCGCCGAGCGCCGGTGGCAACTCCTGGTCGTACCAGAGCTGCACTGCGGGCGCGTCGGAGACCGTCTTTAGAAAGCGTTTAAGCATCGGATCGCTCACTTCGAGGTTCTTGACCGGCGGTATGCGCGTGTCCGCCACGCGTTCCCGCATGGATTGATCGTCCGTCATCGACTCGATCAACTTGAACGCTGCCTGCGGATCCGGGCAGGCCTTGGAGATACTGTAAAAGTTATCGCCCACCGTGCCGATCACGTCGTTCGGGTTGCCTTTGCCACCCGGTACGGTAGGAAAGGGGAAGTAGTCGAGCTTTGAATAGAATGCCGGGTTCTCCGCTTTCACGGTGGACGCCTCCCAACTCCCGATGAGTTCCATTGCTGCACGCCCGGAATAGAGAAGGCGCCTTGATGCACCGATGTCGTAGTCAAGCCCATTGAACCCCTGTGCGAAAGCGCCGGCCTTGACCAGTTCCTGCAAGCGCGTGCCTGCCTCTACGAAAGCGGGATCGGCGAAGCTGCCACCTGGCGCTCGCATGACCGCGCGGCGGACCACATCGGAACCGCCTATACGGTCGACCAGGTACATGTAGTACATGGACCCCGTCCATTTGTTTTTGTTGGCCAACGCAAACGGCGCAATGTTGTTGGCTTTCAGTACGCTGATCACATGGAGCAACTCATCCCAGGTCTTCGGAGGCGTCAGCTTGTACTTGTCGAAAATCTCCTTGTTGTAGAACACGACGGCCACCGACGTGTTCTCTGCAGGGATGGCCCAAACCTTATTATTGAAGGTGGCCGCCGGCCACGCGGTGTCCAGAAAGCGGCTTTGAAAAGAGGGGTTTTGCTGAAGATAAGGCGTGAGATCAACCACCTGATTGGACTTCACATACTCGCGCAGCGGACCGCCGCCCCAGCTCGAAAAGACGCAGGGCGGCTGGTTCGCACCAAACGCGATTTTCAGTTTGGTCTTGTACGCATCGTTCAGGACGTGCGATGACTCGACTTTGAAGCCGGGATTCGCCTTCTCAAACCGCGCGGCGGCATCGTTGATGATCTTCGGACCCGCGCCGACAGTCTGCGAGTCCCATTCGGTCAGCGTCTTCGTTTGAGCAGCGGCAATGCTCACCGGTCCCAACGCGCCGAGGCCTGTGGAGAGCGCTGCACAGGCAATCGCCAGAGTCCGGCGGTAGTTGAAGATCGAAACGATTCCGTTCATATCTTTCCACTGTAGTTATAAAATGTTTTATAGCGTTACCGCTAACGTTATGTAACAATAGTAGTGAGCGGCCATCGTCGATGAAATGCGTATTTACCCGAGCCGGGAGCCCGGGCGGTGACTTCGGACCCGGCGGCCGCGGACCAGGTACTTCAGCCGATGTAACGCGCATAGCGGCAACCGGCTGTGGTGATTGGTTAATCCTACTAAGTTGATTTGTGCTCATGGCAAGACAGACCCCCACGTTGGCGCGGCTCGCGGAGTTGGCCGGCATTTCCCAGATGAGCGCGTCGCGCGCCATCAACGACCGTCATGGGGTGTCGGAGCAGACGCGCGACAAGGTTCTGCGCATTGCCGCGGAGATCGGTTATGTCGCCAATAGGACCGCGCAGAAATTGTCAGGCGGGCGTACCCGTATTGTCGGTTTGCTCACTCCGGTCCGGCAGGATCAGTTCGTCAGCGAGTTGATTATCGGTTCGGGCCGGGCAGCCCGGAAGGCAGGATACGAGATGCTTGTGTATCCGGTGTTCGACGAGGAACGCGAGACGCACCACAATGTGTTGACGCTACTGCAGCAGTTTTCAGACGGATTGGTAGCCATTCTTCCTCACGATGATGCGCCCTATCTGAAGGCGCTCAACGAGGCGGATATACCGGTGGTGGTGGTGGATCAGCGTGGCGTTTTCCCGCAATATCCTTCGGTTGCATCGGACAACTACGAAGGCGCGCGTCTTGCCGTGCAGCATCTGGTCGAGCTTGGGCATACGCGGATTGCTTTTATCAGCGGTGACGAGCGGTTGACCGCAGCGCAAGACAGGGCGCGCGGCTTTAATGACGCGATGCGACAGCAGGGCTTGCGTCCTGAAGCGAGCTTGACTGCGATTGGGCGGTTTAGTCAGGCGATGGGTTTTAAGGCGGCATCGCATCTGTTGAAGTTAAAGCGTCCGCCCACTGCGATCTTTGCCGCGAATGATCTGAGCGCGTTTGGTGCGATCGCCGCAGCGCACGAACTGGGAATGCGTGTCCCGGACGACGTGTCCATCATCGGGTTCGACGATGTGCCGATGGCCTCGCAGGTTTATCCTCCGCTGACGACCATTCGTCAACCGCTACAACAGATGGGGAGATCGGCGGTCAACATCTTGTTGGCCCGGATTGCCGGGATCGAATTGCCCTCGGATCGCATTACGTTGCCGACTGATCTGATCCTCCGCAACTCGACTGCGCGCCCTGCAGAAAAGCGTGTCGCGCAGCAGCGATAGCGCTACGACCATTCCAACATGTCCATCTCAACATTATTGAGTTTTGACGACGGCCCCGGACCGTCGACGCCCGCGCTCCTGGACGTATTGCGCGCGAGTTCCTGTCAGGCGCTGTTCTTTGTGCTCGGAAGCAATATGGAGCAGGCGATGGACGTTGCAACCCGAGCGGTCCGTGAAGGACATGTGCTGGGCAATCACACGTACTCGCATGCGCGGCCGGGTGTGCTGTCGGACGCAGCGTTGATCGATGAAATCGAACATACCGATGCGCTGATACGCGAGGCTTATCGACTCGCTGCCGTGCCGGAACCGGCGTCCATCCCGTTGCGGCTTCCGTATGGCATGGAACCGCAGGATGTTCGTGCTGACGTTCTAGCGCGCCTGAAGCGCAGCCATACGGGATGGACGGCCATTCTGGACGATTGGCAGCGGCCGGCACCGTCGCCACGCGCGCTGGTGGACGCTATGCGCCGACATATCGCGGACGCGACAGCGCGAGGACAGGACGTCCTGTTCTGCATGCACGACGGCTCACGATTTGCCGAAGCGCGGCCCGCGACCGTCGAGGCAGTGCGACTGCTGCTCAGTGATCCCGACTGGCGGACCGGGCAGCTAGCGAACGCGCGGGGTGCTGGCCAGTAACTGGCGCCAGCAGGCAAGGAAGCCCATGCCGGGACCCGGCGTCCACAGGCCGCGCTGGGCAGCTTCCAGATGGATCAGCACCTGATCTGCACAGAACAAGTCCATAAGCGCGTCGCGTTTCAGCCGCATGAGGTCTGGTGCTTCGGAGTCGGGCTGCATCGCGGTGTAGGCATGTAGGCCCGTGTCCCAAAGGCGGACGTCGAACGTGAAGCGGTCTTCATTGCTTGCGTCACGCGTGAGTGCGAACAGCGCGAAGGACGTTTCCAGCCATTGCGCGCCTTGCCCGACGTCATCGAAATCCAGTATGCCCGTCACCGCGCCATCGGCGAACAGCAGGTTACCTGCGTGATAGTCGCCGTGTAGCCAGCGTGCCGGTCCGCGGATCCACGTCTCCGCTGCCGCGAGATGCATGCCGATACGCTGCAGCACAAGATCGTAGTACTCCAGAATGACCGTCGGCAAAGGCGGTGCCGGCCGCGCAGAAACCCGCGCGTAGCGCTCGTTTAGCCATGCGAGCGGACTGGAGGACGCGTTCGCGGACAGGGTTGCCATCGCCGCATGCAGACGGGCTAGCGTACGCATCGCGTCGACGGTGGCCGGCTCTGCTGCGTCAGGCAGACCGGGTGTGCCGTCGATGTGCTCGAACAGATGCAGCCAGCTTCCGTCCTCGCCTTGCGCGGACGGTTGTGCGTTCGCGGTCGATTGAAATCGGGGTAGCGTGGGAAGTCCAGGTGCCAAGCCGAGGTGATCCAGCATCGACGCTTCGCGCTGGACCTGCTCAGCGGACTTGCCGGGCCACGAGACGCGCAGCACCGAAGCACGCGAGCCGTAGTCGACGTGATACGTTTTGTTAGTATGACCCGTCGATAGCGCCTGAATCCGCGTCGGCCGGATGTCCCAGTGCTTCATCAGCAGCTGTTCGACTCTTTCCACGTCACTCATCATTGCATCGATCATGTCCGAGCGAATTTCGTCCCGCATGCGGGACATCAATATCGAATGGCTTACGCGTGCAGCCGAATTCGACCACCTGTTCCATACGCGCTGGCTGGGCGAGCGCTTCTTTCATCTGCCGGGCGACATGCTCGCGATCCAGGAACTGATCTGGCGCGAACGTCCCGACTGTATCGTGCAGACGGGCGTCGCGGCGGGCGGCGGCGTTGTGTTTTCCGCGTCGATGCTGGAGCTCACGGGCAGTCACGGCCGCGTCGTCGCCATCGAGCCGCGTCTGCGCGACGAGGTCAAGGCGCGTCTGCAATCGAACCGGCTTGCGCATCGCATGGTACTGATCGAAGGCGAATCGTGCGCGGCCGCGACGCTGGCCTCGGTCCGCGAACAGATCGACGGCCGTTCTTCCGTGATGGTGATCCTCGACCTCACGCATACGCACGAGCACGTCCTGCGCGAGCTGGAATGCTACGCGGGACTCGCAACGCCGGGCAACTATGTGATCGTCATGGACACCATCATGGAATATCTGCCGGAGCGGATGTTTCACGGCAAGCCGTACGGCAGAGGCAACAACCCGGCGACCGCCGTGCAGACCTTCCTCGCCCGCGACGATCGCTTCGAAGTCGACGGCGATATCGAAGACCGCGTGCTCATGACGCTATCGCCAGGCGGCTTCCTGAAGCGAATTCGATGATCAGGCGTGCAGCTTCGGCCGATCCGTCGCGCCGGTAGCTTGCGCCGATCTGTGCCGCGCGTTCGCGCAGCGGGCCTGGGCGCAGCAGATCGTTGATCGCATCGGCGATCTCTTGCACGCTTGCCTGTTCCAGATCCAGGCGACGCCCTGCGCCCGCACGTTCGACGAACCACGCGGAATGAAACTGGTCGTTGCAAAACGGTGACAGCAGCATGGGAACGCCGCATGCCAGTGCCTCCATCACCGAGTTGGCGCCGCCGTGGTTGATGAACGCATGCGTCCTTCGCAGCAGCGCCAGTTGCGGCGCGTAGCGTACGGCGATAACCCGCTCGTCCACCGTCGGCAGCAGGTCCGTATCGATCAGTTCGCCAACGGAGAGCACCAGTTGCGCGGAGGTAGTCCGCGTCGCCTCGATCACTTTCGCAAACAGATCCGGCTGGTAATACAACTGGCTGCCGAGCGACATGTAGACGAGCGGACGTGCGGCGTCGATGCGCTCCCACGGAAAAGGCGGCTCGTCACCGCGCGCGCCGGCCGGCAACGCGGGGCCGACCAGTTCGACGCCTTGCGGTGCTTCGCCGACGAGGGCCTCGGTGGTGAAGGCCAGCGTCAGATGCGGCGAGAGGATATCGCAGCCGCGAAAGCGCGCCTCGATGCCATAACGCGCAAACAGACGATCGCGTTCCGGCGCGAGCCATCGCACCGTGGCTAGCAGTTCCGAGTCGAGCGCATCCGGCAGCACCGGATTCAGCGAGTTCGACATCGCGACCCACGGGAGTCCCTCCAGCTCCGCCGCGATAGCCGATGCGTAGAGCAGCGGATCGATCACCACCACGTCGGGCCTCCATTGCCGCAAGACCGCGCGTATGCCGTCTACCTGTGCGGGCGTGTATTCGATCAGCAGCGTATGAATCCAGCGCCGCAGCCACGCGGCATCGCGAATGTTCGCGGCGAAACTCGCGCCGCGCGACAGATCGTGGCGCTCGGGCGTTTCGCGCGGTCCGAGAAAAGCAAAGTCGCCGGCCCCTTCGAGTTGCGCGCTGATGTCGGCGGGCGCATAGAAGGCAACTTCGCAGTCCGCCGCCCGCAAATGCTGTGCGGGGCCGATGCAAGGGTTGACGTGTCCCTTCTCGGGCACTACGCAGAACAGGATTCGTTTCATGGTCGTTTCATTGCGGGCGAGTGGTCGCGCCCAGGTGGTCGAGGGTGAATGTCAAGGTCGTCCACAGCACACGTTCGGTGTCCGTCTGGAGTGTAGGAGCAGGCAGATCAAGCGATGAGGCCAGCGCGCGGATGCGCTCGCGGTCGAGCAATGCGCCAAGGTCCATCGCAGGCGCCAGCCGGCCTCGCTTGGGACCGCTTACCAGCCGGTCGGGCAGATTCAACCGTGCGCCGAGCTCGCGCAGACACTGCTTGTCCGGATCGGGCGCGATGCTGGTCAGATGCATGACGACGGCCTGGTCCACGAACGGCGGATGGAGGTGCACGGACGCGGCATCGAACAACGCGTTGCATAACGGCAGATAGTTGGCGGACTGATCGCGGCGCAGCACCTGGTCCGCCCCGTCGCCGGAAATGGCCAGTTCGATGCCGTCCTCGGCCATCGCTTCGGCAAGCAGCCGTTTGGCGACAGGATGGAGGTTGAACATCGGTTCCTCGACGGTGTGCGTGGTCCGCGGCAGCGCGGCCACGAAATCTGGCTCACCGAAGCGTATGACCTTTACTTTGGCCTGCATCTGCGTCGCCAGTTCGAGCGCGGCGTCCTCCTCGCAATAGTCGGGCATGCCGGTTGCCAGAATGTACGACGTCACGTGCCGCTGTGCGCCGAGTTCGCGCAGCAGAGCGAGCAGGAGCGCGGAATCCAGTCCGCCGCTCAAGGCTAGCGCAACGCGTTTGCCGCTCTCGAGCGCACGTTGCAGCGAATCGCGCAACAGCGTCTCCAGATCGCCGGATATCGGCTGACCGGGCGCGTCGCGCACTTCGAGGCCGCGCGCCGACTCGATCAGCGCTTGACCGGGCGGTACGGCCAGCACGTCGCGCAACACCGTGCGCCCCACGAGACGCTCGCCGCTCAGATAGCCGGCAATGGCAGCCACGTCGGGTTCGCCTGCTGCGTGTCCGGACGTCTGGAGCAGTTGAAGGATGCTGTCTGCCCACGTGCCGCTGCGTGGACGGTAGACGAGGCGCTGAAAGCCAAACAGATCTCGCGTGCCGACGATCATGGATAGCGCGCCTTCAACGCGTCGACTTCGATGCGCCGCATGATCCGGTGCGGCGCTTGTGGCGCACTGCCGCCGTGGCAATGCATACAGGCTTCGAGCGGCGTCTCGCGTTGCAGATAGGCGAGCAGTGCATCGAGCATGCCTGCGTCGTCTTGCAGCGGCAGACCATCGGAGCGGAAGTCGCGATCGCCCTGGTACAAGGTCTGAAAATGCGCTGGGCGCGTGCAGGTGTAGAACATGCCGTCGCGGATCATGTGACATCGTTCGCGAATCCAGCAGTCCTGATAGATGCGCTGCGCCTCGGCGATGTCGTCGCATAGCTGTGCCCGGTTCATCGTCGAAAACGCGTCCTGCACCTTCCAGTTCAGACGCACGGCGAAGCGTGCCGCCTGGGCTTCGATGTGCGCGACCAGATCGGACGCGAGTTGCGGCTTCGGATAGCGAGAGATCGTCAACGCGTCGACCGCTTGCCAGAATTCGTCAGTCATGTCGCCGAGTTTCAGGCCGTTGGTCGTGATGGAAATGACCGGTGCGATGCCGGTGTCGCGCACGCTGCGGATGACGTCGACTAGTTGCGGATGCAGCAACGGTTCGCCGCCGACCAGCTTGAAGATGGCGGGATTCAGCACCTTGACGGCCTTGCGCAGATCGTCGGCGACCGAATCGGTCGTGGCGTACCACGCAGGCAGCAGCGGCGATAGCGAACAGCATTCGGCGCACGTCAGATTGCAGTGATCGACGATGTGCGCTTCGAGCGAACGCGTCTGCACGCGTCCGTCTGACACGCGATAGTGGCGGTCCATAGGCGGCGGAAAGACATGTGTGCGGCCAGCGGGTGGCGTCGTGCTCGCGGGAGCGTTCAGGTTCATGGGCTTCCTGCATCCAGACAACGGGAAAAGAAATCGATCAGCTGGGCGCGCGCGCCGAGCATCACCGACACCATTTTCATGGCGCCTTGCAGATGCGAGGCGAAGCGCGGCGGATCGTTCAGCCAGCCTTGTAATACCCAACGTTTGAGGGCGTGCTGCAGACACGCGGCATCGACCGCCCACGCGATCCGCTCGGGATGTAGCGGCCGGACCTGCAGATAGGCACTCACGAACGCCGCGGCCATATCTGGCGCTTCCAGCGGAAGATGATTAAGACACCGTACGACTTCGAATTCGCGCGGCGCGCCGATCGTCGCTTCCCAGTCGAGGATCACCGGCGGCAGGGCGCCGTCGAACAGATAGTTGAACTGGTTGTAGTCGTTGTGGATCGGATGCTGCGCGTCGTCGGCGGGAAACGCGTCGATGCTGCCGGGGTAGTGTTCGTCGAGCATGCGCAGGCATGCATCGACATACGTGCGCAACAATGCGCGGTCGCCCTCCGGCGGCGTGTGATCGAGTGCTTCGAGCAGGCTGCGGCGCATGTCGTCTGCGTCGACGGCGGCGAGGCGCGCGTGGATCGTGTCCAGCGCCGGCAGGTGCAGTCGATCGAGGCTCAAATGCAAGGCCGCGAGACTCGCGCCAAGCGCGCGCCATTCAGTTGGAGTGAAGGTATCGTAAGTGCGGAATTGCCCGGCTTCCCAGCGGGTCAGCATCGCGTGACGACCGAGGCCAGTCCACGTAGGTTCGCCGGCCGCCGTACGTTGCAAGGTCTGGACGCGAAAGCGTGCATCGCCGTGCGTCGTTGCCAGATGCGCGAGCACGGCGGCTTCCTTGTCGGATCGCACTTGCTGGTCGATGTTGTACAGCTTGACGGCGAACTCGCCATAATCGGTTGGCAGATGCCAGACTCGCTCGCTGATCCGGCGCGCTGGCTCGCCAGGCTTGAGCGCATAGGAGTCGCAGATCGCAGCGAAGATGGCGTTCTGTTGGTCCATTCAGATCTGCTCGGCAGGACCGTATCGATAAGGATGGCCGCTCAGGAACGTGTTGTGGCCGACGTAGCGCAGCTTGTACATGGCAGGCCGGAACAGGACGGACGGATCGTTGCTGGCGATGCCCAGAAGCGGGTACAGGTCGCGCCTGACGAAAAAGGCGTTGTTGCCCATGTCGTCGCAACACACCAGTTCATAGCCTTTGCGTTTTGCCAGATGATGCAGCGATTCGAGGCTGGCGCCGTAATAGGTCGAGCCGTCCCATTCGTGATCCGGGTTGAAGCACATGACCCATCGCTCGGGCGGCGCGTAATAGGGGTTGTATTCGACGACCACGATGCGCGGCTGGAAGGCTTCCAGCCCTTGCCAGACCCAGTAGTCGTTGCCGTCTATATCGATCGACAGCAGATCGAACGCTTCAGGCACGCCCGCATCGGCGAGCAGTTTGTCCACACTGTCGGGCTGGACGCGTTCATGGCGAAGCTGGACGCTTTCGGCACTGCCGTAGTTCGCCTTCAGTTTCCCGTAGCGATAGCTGCTTGCTTCGACCAGCAGCCCCTGCCATCCGCATTCGCGCAGCAGCAACGCGGTATTGCTGTTGCGCATGCCATCGCTCGCGCCGATATCGACACAGAAGCGGTTGGTCGGCGCAATCCACTCCATCAGACGCGACAGAATGTGTTCTTCGCTTCCCTGGGCGTAGAGGCTTTGAGCGAGGCCAGACAGCTCGAGTGGAGGAGGAGAGTCCTGCATGGATGGTCGCGTGGCAAGGAGGTGGTTTGATCGAACGGTAAATGTACCCGAAATCCAGAGCAGTCACGATGTCGTCGCGAGCATGACGGCAAGTAAGGGTTGACGTTCTCTCTGCGCTTCGACTACTGTCCGAGCAGCGATTCGTACCGTAGTCGAAACCAGCCGGCGTGTCCGGAAAGGGAGGAGACACAGATGACCAAAGCCCGTGCTGTTCTTGTGGTAGTCCTGCTCGCGGCGGCTGCTGCGGTGCCGGCCATCGCCGCCGATACCGCCTGCGTACCGCCCAATGCGTCGGTTCCAGCCGGTGCCAACACAACCGATCCGAAGGCGCCGTTCTTCATCGATACGGCGGGGCTGGATCTGAAGACGACTCCGCCCACTCGCGACCCGCGCAATCCGAACTATCCGCAAGCGACGGAATTACCGGATGGTCAGATTCCATCGGTCAATAGCGACGGCAACTTCATTATCGGCGCGACGCATCAGCCGTCGCCAGAGATCGTTGCCCAGGCCGATGTGCCCCACGGCACGGTCCATACCTTCACCATGGACTCGGCAGACAGCGTTATCTACCGGCCCGGCATGATTCGTGACGATTTGCCCGGATGCAGGAACTCGGCGGTGGATTCGGCTGCGACTGCGCCCGGCGACAAATCCGATCTTCTGGTGCCCGCGAGCCATGCGGGCAGTTGGAGTCGCGAAGTCGACGTCTATGTCCCAGCCGATTATGTCCCCGGTACGGCAGCACCCTTCATCGTGTACGGCGATGGCGGCCCGCATGGCTTTTTCAAGGCGCAGAAGCTCTTCAACGTGCTGGACAATCTGATCCGCGCGCACAAGCTGCCACCGATGATAGCCATCGGCATAGGCGCAGGCGGACAGGACGCGCAGGGCGCCGAACGGGGCCGCGAATATGACGCGGTGTCCGGCACCTATGCTGAATGGGTCGAGCAGGAGGTGTTGCCGCGCGTCGAACAGACTGCGCATGTGGTGTTGACGAAGGACCCGGATGGCCGCGCGACCATGGGTATCAGTTCCAGTGCTGCGGCCGCTTTTACCATGGCCTGGTTCCGTCCCGATCTCTATCACCGCGTACTTGGCTATTCGCCAACCATGGTGAACCAGCAATGGCCGCATGACACGTCGCTTCCCGGTGGCGCATGGCAATACCACAGTGCGTGGCCAGGGCCGGTCAAGTCAAACCTCACCGTGTCGGGAATCAACGTGACGCCCGCAAGCGGGTCCAACGGCGCGCCGCTGATTCCGAATGCGCCGCGCAAGCCGATCCGTTATTGGTTCGAGGCGGGTGACCGCGATCTCTTCTATCCGGCCGCGCCGCTTGCCGATGGCATGCATGACTGGACTGCGGCAAATGAGGACATGGCGCGCGTTCTCGCCGCCAAGGGCTACCACTACCAGTTTGTGTTCTCCCGCAATGCCGGTCACGTCGACGAGGGCACGGTTGAACAAACCTTGGCCGAAGCGCTTGAATGGGTGTGGAAGGACTATCCGGCGCCGGTACGCTGAGTAGGAGGGACCCATTCAGATTGAGCGAGCTGCGCTTCATCCTGACCGATGTTGCAGCGTTGCGCAGCAGGAACCTGGGAATTGTCATGTCGTACGGGCTAACCCGAATGCAAGAAAGTATCGGTTAGTGGCCCGATTTTCAGTGGTGAAACATCTGCAAGAGGGTTAATTTTCAGTCATGGCTGGGCGCGGTACAACACACGCGGACTGGCTGAAAAGAGACTCAGGAGGAAGACAGATGCACACCACCCGGGGTGCCACGGCGCGCACGGAGGCCCGCAGCGCCAACATCGCCCAGCCCGATCTGGAACTGGTCGCCGTACCGCGCGACGAATCGTTCAAGGTCTGGTCGCACGGGTACCCCTATCGCACGGTCCGCTGGCACTTCCACCCCGAATACGAGATTCATCTGATCACATCGACGACGGGGAAATTCTTCGTTGGCGATCACATCGGCAGCTTTGAACCCGGCAATCTCGTGATGACGGGTTCGAACCTGCCGCACAACTGGGTGAGCAGTGTGCCGCAAGAGACACGTGTGGATGAACGCTGTCTTGTCCTGCAGTTCGACGCCGAATTCGCCACGCGTGCCATCGCGGCCTTCCCCGAGCTCAAGCGCGTGGAACCCTTGCTCGATGCCTCGCGCTGGGGAGTCTTGTTCACGCCGAAAGCTGGCATGGCGGCCGAACCGATCATGCGCGAGATGCTGGGCGCGCAAGGCATCCGGCGCATCACGCTGTTTGTGGCTTTGCTCGATGTGCTTCTGCAAAGCACCGAACAGGTCAAGCTGGCGAGCGCCGCTTATCGATCGGATTCGGCCTCGTATGCGGAGACGCATATCAATCACGTGCTCGCTTATATCGGCAAGAACCTGTCGCAGGAGTTGCGCGAAACGGAGTTAGCGGAACTCGCGGGGCAGAGCGTGAGCGCCTTCTCACGATACTTCCGCAGGCACGCCGGTCTGACCTTTGTGCAGTACGTCAACCGGCTGCGCATCAATCTCGCGTGCCAGTTGCTGATGGCGGGCGAACTGAGTATTACCGACATCTGCTATCAGGTCGGTTTTAACAACCTCTCGAACTTCAACCGGCAGTTCCTGTTGCTAAAGGAGATGCCGCCATCGCGATGGCGCGCCTATCAGCAGCTCAACGCCGCCAGCGCCAAAGAATCGCCCGAGGCCGTGCACGCCTCGTAAGCGTTCGGCCGGCCCCTGTTTTACGCCCCACCACGGCGGCAATAGCGCCGGGATTTTTCTAATAAACGGAGACACTCGATGAATAGCTTTCCTAACAAAATGATCGGCGCCAGCGCGCTTACCCTGAGCATGCTCGGCAGCACGGCGGCGTTCGCCGCGCCCAGTGGCACGGTCGCCTTTCTGATGCCCGACCAGGCGTCGACTCGCTACGAGCAACATGACTTCCCCGGCTTCAAGGCCGAAATGAACAAGCTCTGTCCGGACTGCAAGGTGCTCTATCAGAACGCCAATGCCGACGTCTCGACCCAGCAGCAACAGTTCAACTCGGTGATCGCACAAGGTGCCAAGGTGATCGTGCTGGACCCGGTCGATTCGACGGCCGCCGCTTCTCTGGTGCATATGGCGCAAGGGCAGGGTATCAAGGTGATTGCGTATGACCGCCCGGTGCCATCGACGCCGGCCAACTACTACGTGTCGTTCGACAACGAAGGCATCGGCAAGGCGATTGCGCAGTCGCTCGTCGAGCATCTGAAGGAAACCAACGTGCCGACGAGCAAGGGCGGCGTGCTCGAGGTCAACGGTTCGCCGACTGATGCAGCGGCAGGGCTGATCAAGAAGGGTATTCACGCCGGGTTAGCGGGCAGCGGTTACAAGACACTCGCCGAATATGACACGCCGGACTGGGCGCCGCCGAAGGCACAGCAGTGGGTCAGCGGCCAGATCACCCGCTTCGGCTCGCAGATTGTAGGTGTGGTGGCGGCCAATGACGGCACGGGCGGCGGCGCCGTCGCGGCCTTCAAGGCGGCCGGCGTCAACCCGGTGCCGCCGGTGACGGGCAACGACGCGACACTTGCCGGGCTGCAGTTGATCATCGCAGGCGACGAGTACAACACGATTCTCAAGCCGAGCGAGATCGTCGCGGCAGCAGCGGCGAAGGTGGCGGTTGGCTTCCTGAACGGCCAGACGCCGAAGGGTGAAACGACGCTCTTCAACACGCCGACACAACTCTTCAAGCCGGCCGTCATCACGGCGAAGAACCTCAAGGCGGAGGTGGTCGACAAGGGGTTCGCGAACGCCAAGGATCTGTGCACCGACCGCTATGCCGACGGGTGCAAGAAACTCGGCATCGCGAACTGATCCAGCGCAAGCAGACGCAGGCGCTGGACGGGATCCGGCTCGTGCCGGATCCGGTTACTTTAGATGAGGTATCCGTCCCATGACTGACAACTCCAACACACGGTCTACGCGAGGCGAGCTGGTGCTGAGCCTGCGTGGCGTCTCAAAGCACTTCGGAGCGGTCTCGGCTCTGACGGACAT
Source organism: Paraburkholderia sp. (assembly GCF_026225065.1). GTDB lineage: Bacteria > Pseudomonadota > Gammaproteobacteria > Burkholderiales > Burkholderiaceae > Paraburkholderia. Next base: position 19,844 of record NZ_JAMFSB010000323.1, read on the forward strand.
CGAACTCGACGTGCATGCCGGCGAAGTCGTCGCCCTTGTGGGTGACAACGGTGCCGGTAAATCAACGCTGGTGAAGGTGCTGGCGGGTGTCCACCAACCCAGCTCCGGCACGATTACCTTCGGCGGCAAGGAGGTCGCGCTGACCAATCCGGCCGCAGCGCTCGATCTCGGCATCGCCACGGTGTTCCAGGACCTCGCGCTGTGCGAGAACCTCGATGTCGTCGCGAACATCTACCTGGGACGCGAGATGAATCCGCTGCGCCTCGACGAGGTCGCGATGGAGGTCAAGGCCTGGACGCTGCTGAACGAGCTGTCGGCCCGCATTCCGAGTGTGCGCGATGTGGTCGCGTCGTTGTCGGGCGGCCAGCGCCAGACGGTGGCAATCGCCCGCTCGCTGCTGCTGGACCCGAAGCTGATCATGCTCGACGAGCCGACGGCGGCGCTCGGTGTGGCGCAGACCGCCGAGGTGCTGAATCTGATCGAGCGGGTCCGAGATCGCGGTCATGCCGTGATCATGATCAGTCACAACATGGAAGACGTTCGTGCGGTGGCGGACCGGATTGTCGTGCTGCGTCTCGGACGCAATAACGGCGTGTTCTATCCCGACTCGTCGAATCAGGAACTGGTGGCGGCGATTACCGGCGCCACCGAGAACGCTGTGTCGCGCCGCGCCGGGCGGCGCCAGGCCGAGCAGGGCGCCTAGACAAAGGAACCATCATGAGTAAAGAACTGCAAGGCGCTCCACAGCCAGATACGCAGGGGGCCGCGAAGCCTGCCACGCTGCTCGATCGCAGCGACGTCCGTGTCAAGCATGCCAGCGGGATTGGCGGTACGGTGTCCGCGTTTGTCGAGCGGGTGCGCTCCGGCGATCTCGGATCGTTGCCGGTGGTCGCGGGCCTCATTATCATCTGGACCGTGTTTACTAGTCTCAACCCGGTTTTTCTATCGGCAGACAACCTGGTCAATCTGCTGTTTGACTGCTCCACGGTCGGCGTGATTTCGCTGGGCATCGTTTGCGTTCTGATGGTGGGGCAGATCGATTTGTCGGTAGGTTCGATGAGCGGCTTCGCTTCAGCCCTCCTCGGGATGCTGTGGGTCAATCACGGCTGGCCGGTGCTGCTGGCTATTCTCGCGGCCATCGTCGTCGGCGCGGTGGTGGGGGCGGTGTACGCACTGCTGCTCAACCGCTTAGGCATGCCAAGCTTCGTGGCGACACTGGCCGGCCTGCTCGCCATACTCGGGATGCAGCTCTACGTACTCGGCGCCAGCGGGTCGATCAATCTGCCTTATGACACGGCGATGGTGAACCTCGGTCAACTGATCGTCATTCCTGCTGTCGTTTCGTACGTCATTGCGCTGTTACCGGGTGCTGTCACGCTGGCACTTGGACTGCGTACGCGGGAACGGCGTCAGGCGTCGAATCTGTCTGCTCCGTCGGTGGCGAGCCTGCTCATACGAGCACTTGCCATCACCGTGCTGCTGGAGATCGTAGTGGCTTACCTCAACCGTGGACGAGGCGTTCCATTGATGTTTGGCCTCTTTCTCGGCATCGCGGTCGCGATGGACTATGCGCTGAAGAGGACGCGTTGGGGGCGCTCGATGCATGCGGTTGGTGGTAATCACGA
>NZ_JAMFSB010000041.1 GCF_026225065.1 Paraburkholderia sp.
ATCAGGATCGGCAACGTGGCCGCGATGGCGATCACGTCGAAGCCGTCGAAGAACGTGGCGAGTCCGATCAGGATCCGCGCGCGAACCTGCATCGCATTGCCCGGCAAGCGTTCCAGACGCGCAATGATCGAGCCCCGGGTCACAGGGCCTGAGACACCGGCGCTGCTGCGGTCCCCCATGGTGTTGTCGATGGTTCTCATGCCGTTGTCGCCGTCCGAAAAGAGTTATGCGAGCGCCGTGCTGGCGTCAGTGAGAATCGCAAGGTCGACCGTTCGGCCCTGGTTCATCCATTTGCGCGCGAGTTTCAGATCGCGCGGCGTGTTGATCGCAATCGCCCCGCGAATCGCACTGTCTTCCACGTAGAAGAGCGTGGCGCGTTTGCCGGGCAGATCGCCGCGTACGACCAGCTGCGCGTCGTTGGGAATGTCGCCGAGGATCTGCAAGTTCACGTCGTACTGATCGGACCAGAACCACGGAATGTCCGCATAGGGCTCGAACGTGCCGAGCAAGGCTTTCGCCGTGGAGATAGCCTGGTTCTGCGCGTTCGCCCAGGATTCGAGCCGCACGCGGCGCTTTAGCCACGCGCTCGGATGGTTCGCCACGTCGCCGCATGCAAACACGCGCGGGTCGGAGGTCGCGCCGAAATGGTCGACCACGATGCCGTCGGCAATTGCAAGGCCTGCTGCTTGCGCGAGCGCCGTATGCGGCGTGAGGCCGATACCCGCGACGGCGAAGTCGGCATCGAGCGTTGTGCCGTCGGCCAGCGTGGCACGCACGCCGTCGGCGTTATCGGGGTGATCGTCGAGCGATACAAGACCTGAATCAAGGCGCACGTCCACGCCATTGGCCCGATGCAGTTCAACCAGGAAATCGGAAATAGCCGGCGGCACCGAGCGGGCGCACAGACGCGGCGCACCTTCGACGACGGTTGCTGCAACGCCGAGCTTGCGTGCAGTTGCCGCCACTTCCAGGCCGATCCAGCCACCGCCGATCACCAGCACGTGCTGGCTCGCCCGCAACCGCTCGCCAAGCGCCACCGCCTCGTCGAGCGTGCGCAGGTAGGCGATGCTGGAAGTCTTCACCAAGGCATCGGGCAAGCGTCGCGCGGCTCCGCCGGTGGCAATCACGAGCCGATCGTATTGCACTTCGCGGCCCGATAGCGTACGCACGATGCGCTGCTCGCGGTCAATCGACGTGGCGGTATCCGGCTGCCACGCTTCGATGTTCAGGGCGTCGAAGTCGTCCGGCTTGACGAGGCGAACGGTGTCGATATCCGCTTCGCCCGCCAGCACCGCTTTCGACAGCGGTGGCCGCTCATACGGCAAGTGGATCTCGTCAGCGATCATCACAAGGCGCCCCTCGAAGCCCTCCTTGCGCAGGGTCTTCACGATCCATCCGGCGGCCTGGCCCCCGCCGATCACGACGATCGTGCGTGGTGCCTCCAGGCTTGCGTGTGCGCTTGATGCGGCAACATCAGTCATGTTTGCGCTCCGTCATGAACTTCCCCTCCGGCGCTTTCGCATTCTTCTGGCGACGCGTGTTGCCGTCGATGCCGCCATCGATCGCCCATTCGGCGAATACGGTCGGCCCCGGCTCGAAATCACGCGGCTGCCATTCGGGCGTCAGTTGATCCTCATCCGCGTAGTACTCGATGAGCGCACCGGCCGGGTTCTGGAAATACCAGAAGTACGCCGACGACACCGGATGGCGGCCCGGCCCGAGTTGCGTGTCCCAGCCACAGCGGCTGATATGCATGCCGCCGCCAAACACTTCGTGAATATCGCGCACGGTGAACGCGACGTGATTCAGGCCACGTTTGCCATTTGGCAGCGCCAGCAGGAACAGGTCATGATGTCCGCCATGCGGCGCGCAGCGCAGGAACGCGCCACGTCCCGGGTAACGATCCGACATCTCGAAGCCGAGCAGTTCCTGATAAAACTTCTCCGTTTCGGCAAGGTTGTTGGTGAAGAACACCACGTGTCCCACTTCCACCGGTTCGGCTCGTTCATAGATCGGCGACGGTTGATTCACGCGTAACGTCTGGCCCCACACGTTCGACGGCGAGCCATGCGTTTCGACGTCGCGCTTGCGCGTAACTTCCACCCGAATCGCCATGCCGTTCGGGTCGATGCACCCCACCGCGTCGTCGTTTTCGAAGTGTCCTGGCTGACCTGCAAAGCGGCCTCGCAATGCGTCGAGTTCGGCCCGCGTCGCTATACCCCACGTCACTTCACGCAGCGTCGGACCCTCTTCGAAGGCGGGCGGCAGCGACGGATCGTTCGAATCCACGGCCAGAATCGTGCAGCCGTTCAGCGATTCGAAGCGGGCGCGGGTTTCGTCGTGCGCAGTCTCTTTCAAACCCCAGTCGGCGAAAAAGCGTCGGCAGGTTTCGAGGTCCGTCACACCGTAGGTAATCTGTTCAATGCCGAGAATCGTCATGTCGTGCCTCTTGTTTCTCAATTCGTCTGGGGCGCATTGGCCCATGCCAAAGGTGCGTCGTTCAAGCCCCAGTACAAGCTCTTCTGCTGCATATATTCGCGAATGCCGAGACGCCCTTTCTCGCGACCCATCCCACTCTCTTTCCAGCCGGAGAACGGCGTCGAGATCGAGAACAGCTTGTACGTGTTGATCCAGACGGTGCCGGCTTCGAGCGCGCGGGCCACGCGCCAGGCGCGCTTGTAGTCGCGCGTCCAGATGCCGGCAGCGAGGCCAAACACGCTGTCGTTGGCCTGCTTGAGAAGCGACGCTTCGTCATCGAATGGCATGGCCACCAGCACCGGTCCGAAGATTTCTTCCTGGCAGATGCGGGCGCTGTTCGACAGGCCTTCTAGAATAGTGGGCTGATAGAAGTTGCCTTGTTCGCGTCCATCGCCGACCGGCCGCTCGCCACCGCAGAGCAGGCGTCCGCCTTCTTCCAGGCCCAAAGCGACGTAACGCTCCACCGATTCGCGATGCGCTGGCGTAATCAACGGACCCATCTGCGTTTCTGGACTCGACGGGTCGCCCACGCGCAACTTGCGTGCGCCTTCGGCCAGGCGCTTCATGAACGCGTCATAGATCGGGCGATGCACGAACAACCGCGAGCCTGCGATGCACGCTTCGCCTGACGAACTGAAAATGCCGTACAGCACACCGTTCACCGCGTGATCGATATCCGCGTCTTCGAAGACGATGGTCGGCGACTTGCCGCCCAGTTCCAGCGATACCGGCATCAGCTTGTCCGCGGCAATGCGCGCGATACCACGACCCACTTCGGTCCCGCCGGTGAACGACACTTTCTTGACGAGCGGATGACGCACCAGCACGTCGCCAATCACCGAACCTTTACCCGGCAACACGCTCAACACGCCCTTCGGCACGCCCGCTTCTTCGCAGATGCGCGCCAACGCGAGCGAGACCAGCGGCGTCACCTCAGCCGGCTTCAACACCACCGCATTGCCACCCGCAAGCGCAGGGGCAAGTTTTTGTGCATCCGATGCGATCGGCGAATTCCACGGCGTGATAGCTGCGATCACACCAATCGGCTCGTGCACGCTCATGGTCATGTAGTCGCCACGCGATGGCGTGAGCTCTTCATCGAGCGTTTCGAGGCACGCGGCGAAATAGCGGAACGTGTTGGCAGCGCTCGCCACCAGTACGCGTGTTTCGCCGATCGGCTTGCCGTTGTCGCGCCGCTGCAGATGCGCCAGTGCTTCGTGACGCGCCATGATCAGATCGGCGATACGGTACAGAACCAACGCGCGTTGATGCGGCTTCAGACCGGCCCAATCCGCTTTGCGCCATGCAATGTCCGCGGCTTCGACCGCATCGCGCGCATCGTCGGCGCTGGCCGTCGAGATTTCCATGTTGACCGACTGATCCGCCGGATACAGGCTTTTGTACGGGTTGCCACGCCCTTGCCGCCATTCGCCGCCGATGAAAATATCGCCGGTGGGCACGAGGCTGGTATCGAAGTGAGTCATGTCGGTCATCCGCTCAGTTACATCTCATCAAATCACGCAACGCGCCGCGCGGTTGCGCAGGGCACGGATCGCGCTGAACGCGGTCAGCGCGGACGTCTTGGGGTTGTCGGGCAACGGCTTGCCGCACATTTCGAGCGACATCTCGCCGAACGCGCCACGCGCCAGAATGCGGTGCACGTTGCGCGTCGTCGCCGGGTCTGCGATCAGACGCACAATGGTCTGATCGAGGCCGAGGCCTGCCAGCGCAATCGTCGCCGCCACGTTGGCATTCTTCGGATAAAGCCGCGCCGCTTCACGGGCGCTGCCTTCGAAAATGATCCGCTCTTCCTTTAGGCTCTGCAGATCGCAGATTTCTTCGGCGGGCGTGCCGAGCCAGCCTTGCGGCGGCTTGCGCCCCGTGTACAGCACTTCGTCGAGGCCACCCAGTTTCGCCGCGGCCAAAGCATCAACGCCACCAATGGCGCCGGATAGCAGCGTCAGCGTGGCATCGCCTTCATCCGCAGCGGCCGAGAGCGCGTCGAGCAGCAGCACGTCCGAGAGCGCGCCGATCGAAGCCACCGCGCAATCGGTGCCCGCTTTCAGCAGCGGAACGACGTGGTCGACCAGCGCACTGTGGCCCGCGCATTCGAGCGCAAACTGCGGGCGGCTGTTCAGCGCCGCCACCGATGACACCACGTCCACCGACGAACCCACCACCTCACGCACCGACGCCGCATGGCGCTCGGGCACGATCACATGCGACACACGCACCTGCGGATCTGCCACGACCGAGCGATACACCGCCTGGCCGATCGCCCCGAAGCCGATCATCGCAACGTCGACGGGCGCGTGATGTCCCGCGTGGCGAAGATCATGCATGTTCAGGCTCCTGCTCCTTGACCGGCGGCCCAGCAAACGCAGTGGCAAACGAACCGACCGACAGCATGTCCACTTCAACCAGCACCGGGCCGGTTTTCGCCAGACCTTCGCGGATGACCTCGTCCGCGTCGTCGAGCGACTTGATGCGGTAATGCGTGAGCTTCAAGCTTTCGCAGAACTGCGCGAAGTCCGGTTGATGCAGATCGACGAAGCAGCGGCGGCCGCCATACTGAGCGTCCTGAATGTTGCGGATCACGCCATAGCACTGGTCGTTCATCAGCACGATCATGACGTTGGCATTTTCCTGCACGGCCGTCGCCAGTTCACCGACGTTGACCATCAGGCCGCCGTCGCCGACGAGGCACACCGTCTTCGCCGCGGTTTCCGCCAGCGCGGCGCCGATTGCCATTTGCATCCCTTGACCGATACCACCGCCCAAAGCGTGCACCCCGGCGCGCGGCGTGAAAATCTGCAGCAGGCGGTTACCCCACGTGCTGTTCGAGATCGTCACATCTCGCACCCAGTTATAGTCCGTGCCCACCGACCGTTGCAGCGCGTCAACGAGGCGCTTGTACGGCCCGAGACCCTTGCCCACATCCGCTACGGCGATCTCGCGGGCAGCGGCCAGATCGACGGCAAACTTCGGATCCACTTTGAGACGGCCTTCGAGCAGCGTCGCGAGTTCTTCCAATACCGCAGCGGAGTCGCCATGCACAAACAGCTCGTTGCGATAGCCGCGGTTATCGGCGAGTGCGTCGGCATCGACGCGGTATAACGGTTGCGGCAGCGCGAGCTTGTACTTCAAGGTTTCATTGCCACGCAGACGCGAACCGACCACGAGGACCGCGTCACACGTCTTGTAGAAGCTTTCCACCGATGCGTGTACGTTGAAGGCGCCGAGCGTCGCCGGATGATCTTCCGGCAGGATGCCGCGGCCCTGCACGCTGGTCACGACGCCAAAGCCCAGCGCCACCAGACGCTCAACCGCTGCCCGCGCGTGACGCGTGCCACCACCAAGCCAAAGCAGCGGACGCGTGGCCTTGGCCAGCGCGTCGGCGAGTTGCACGACGCGCTTGCTGTCGTGCGTGAGCGTCGTCACGTGCGGCGCGCTGAGGTCCGCGGGCCATTCGATTTCTGCAGCCTGGATGTCAATCGGAATCTCGACACTCACCGGGCCGCTCGGCGCAGTCTGCGCGACGCGCACCGCTTCGCGGATGGTCGGGAGCGCGGTCTCGGCAGTGCGGACGCGGAAGGCGGCCTTCGAGATCGACGACAACATCGACAACTGGTCCGGCGCTTCGTGGATGTACGCGAGGTCCTTATCGAGGTATTCGGTTTCGATCTGGCCAGTGATATGCAGCAGCGACGTGCCCGCGGTCAGCGCTTCAACCATCGCGCCTGCCGCGTTGCCGGCCGCGGTGCCCGTGCTGGTGAACGCGACGCCAAGGCCACCGGACACACGTGCCAGACCATCGGCCATGTTGACCGCACCGGCTTCGCCGCGTGCGCCGACATAACGGATCTTGCCGCGGCTGTTGATCGCGTCGAGGATCGGCATGTTATGGATCGAGATCACGCCGAACGTAGTGCGAACGCCGCATTGCTCGAGGAAGGCGGCAATCAGCTCGCCGACGGTGGTTTTATTAGACATGTCGTGCATTGCCTCCAGAAACATCGATATGACTGCCCGTCGTGTAGGACGACAGATTAGTAGCCAGATAAAAGAGTGCCTGTGCGGCCTCTTCGGGACGGCCGAAGCGGCCAAGCGGAATGTTCTTCTTGCGTGCGAGTTCTGCAGTCCAGTCTTCCCAACTCTGGCCCGGCTCGGCTTGCGTCTCGAAGCGGCGGCGCCATTGGCCCGATTCGACGATGCCAATCAGAATCGAATTCACACGGATACGCTGCGGCGCCAGTTCAACCGCCAGCGACTTGATGAGGCTCAGCAATCCTGCGCGCGCCGAGGAGGTCGCCACCATATGCGGCTCCGGTTGCAGCGCGAGCAGCGAATTCACGCAGACGATCGATGCATTGCCCGTGCCGGCCGCGTCGCGCAGCATCGACAGGAACGCGCGGGTCGGGCGGATCACGCTGAAATACTTCAGGTCGAGTTCTTCGCGCCAAGCATCGTCGGTGGTGTCGGCGAAGGTCGATACGCGGCCTTGGCCAGCGTTGTTCACCAGCATGTCGGTGCGACCGAAGCGGCGCTGCACGCCTTGTGCGAAGGCGTTGACTTCCTCTGCGTCGAGCACATCGCAGCGCGTGGCCAGCAGTTGTGCAGACGGAAATTGCGTCTTCAGAGCCGTCTCCGCAAGTGCCAGGCGTTCGGCGTCGCGTCCGCAGATAGCGACCGATGCACCCGCACGCAAAAACAGTTCGGCGGTCGCAAGACCGATGCCGGACGAGCCGCCCGTCACCACCGCTACCTGACCGGTCAAATCGATCTGGATCATTAGAGCCCCAATGCCTTCATGTACTTGCTGCCCGTCGCCAGCCCGTTCTTGGGCCGATAGTTCAGGCGTTGCGAGAGTTCGTCAGCCGCGCCGCGCACCTTGTCGATCAGACCGCTGTCGAGCAGCGCTGCATCGATCTCCGGCCGCGGGATCGTAGTGGTGATCACTGCGACGATGCGGCCCGTGTCGTTACGCACCGGCGCCGTCACGACCGAAATGCCGCGCTCGAACGACGATTCGCTGATCGCGAAACCGCGCTGCGCGTCATCGCGAATTCGCTCGTATAGCTCCTCGACCGTTTCGGGTGTGATTTTGGTAAAGCGATGCAACTTCGGCTCGGGGTACAGCATGCGTAAATCGTTGAGCGTCAGATCGCCCATCAGCACCTGACCGTGAGTCGTCGCATGAGCGGGCAGGCGTGTCCCGACGTTGACCTTCACCGAACTGAAAATCGGCGTGTGACTTTGCGCCTTGGCGACGAACACCACGTCGCGTCCGTCGCGGATCAGGATGTGGCTTGTCAGACCGGTATCGTTTCGCAAGGACTCGATGATCGGCAAGCCGAGGTCGGTCAGTTCGAGCGAGCTCAGGTATTCGAAGCCGAGGCGTAGCACCGCAACGCCCAAGCGATAGTTGCGGTCCTTGTCGGCTCGCTCCAGAAAACCGAGCGATTCAAGCGTTTGCAGCAGACGGAAGACCGTCGTGCGGGGAATCTTCAGGCGCCGGGACAACTCCGGTGCGCCCAGCACCGGCTCGCGCGGCGAGAACTCAGTCAGGATCTTCAGACCGCGTTCGAGACCGGGCACTTTGTAGCCAGTTTCGGCGTTGTCATCGTCTGTTGCGCGCTCGGCGGTGATCGTGTCGGGCGTCATTTCAGTGGCTCCGTGGTGCCGCGCTGGCGCGGCAGAACGTGTCGATGATCGCGGTGTACGCGTCAGCGGCTTCGATATATCCGGCATGGCCGGCACGCGGCACAATCTGCAAGGACGTACGTGCCGCGAGGGCCAGCCGTTCGCATGCGGACGGCGGTGTGATGGTGTCTTCGGCGCCTACAGCAACGTTGACGAGTCCGTGAAAGCGCGAGAGGTCGGCGGCAAGATCGGCGTTGGCGAGCAGATGCGTCGCTTGCGCGTAACCTTGCGGCACGATGCGCGCCATGTTCCAGCGCACCCATGCACGAGCTGTCTCGTCGGCGTGCGCGGACAGCATGTTTGCGCTGCGCTTTTCTGCAAGACCCGCGGGGCCGAGTTCGGCGAGCATCGCTAGACGCTGGTCGCGCTTCGTTTCGCGCAAGTCTGTGTTGGCCGCGCCGTAACCACCAGCAGGCGACAGCAGCAGAAGGCCTGCGACGCGGTGCGGATTTGCAGCAGCAAATGCACCAGCGACAATCCCGCCCAGCGAATGCCCTACCAGCACGCAACGCTCGACGCCGAGCGCGTCGAGCCAGCCGCGCAGAACGTCTGCGTAGTCCGCCGCGTGAGGCGAAGGTGGAACAACCGGCGTCGAAACGCCGTATCCCGGCGCATCCCACGCAAACACATGCCGCATCGCGCCCAGTGCTTCAAACTGCTGCACCCACGACGCTGCGCCGGAGCCAATGCCATGTAGCAGCACAAGCGGCAACACCTCGTCGCGCACAGAAGCCGGTTCGCGCGCTTCGCGATAACCCACGGTCTGCGTCGCCGCGGTAACGGCCTGCTGCAGCGGAAATCGCGCAAGACGCGCTTCCAGCGAGACGGCGAGATCGGCAGTGACGGACGGGACAGCGGGCATGGTTTCTATCTGCAAGTGCAAAGTAAGGTGACTTCAGTACGGCGACTGTGCGGTGCAGGGTTGTCGCGTGGGCATTTCTAGCGCAGGGCGTCGAACAGGCAATGCCCTGCGCTTCGCACCCAAGTGCTTGCCGCTTATCGCTTCAGCTTGGCAAGCGGCGAGTCCGGCGGATACGTCGGCGTGATCGGCTTCGGAGAACCGAGCATCACGCACATCAGCGCGTCTTCTTCGCCGATATTCACTTCCGTGCGATACACGCCCGGCGGCACCGAAATCAGATCGCGTTCGCCGAGCACCGATTCCCAGGTCTCGCCGTCGCGTTCGCAAATCACTTTCATCTTGCCGCGCAGCACGAAGAAAATTTCTTCGACATCCATATGAATATGGCTCGGTCCGATATTGCCGGCCGGAATCACCATGGTTGAGAACGTGAAGCCGCCTGCGGGCACCGTATTGACATCCTTTGCGACACCCGTGCCGCCCGTGCCGACATAGCGCATTTGCGCCCGGCGATACTTCGGGTCGTAGTCGGCCTGGAACTTCAGCGCGTCCCAGTCGTAACGACGGGTTTCAAGACGTGCAACGCGCGTGTCCATCCACTGCGCAAAACTGGCTTCCGCGGGTTGATCCCACGACTTGTGTTCGAAATCGGTGTCCGCCATCTCTTTCTCCTTTCGGTCAAGACAAGATCAATTCATCACAAAGCCGCCGTTCACCGGCAGCAACTGGCCAGTCACGAAGCGTGCGGCATCGGATAACAGGAACAGGACCGGCCCTGTCACATCGTCGGGAACCTGTGCGCGAGTCAACGCGCGGCCTTTCAGGTAATACTCGTGACGCTCGGCCGGCACGTAGGCGGTGGCCTCGACTTCGGTCAGCCCCGGTGCGATCGCGTTTACCGTGATGCCGTCGACACCGAATTCACGCGCGAGCGAACGCGTCATCGCGATCACGGCGCCTTTGCTGGCGACATAAGCCAACAGTTTCGGCGCGCCCCACATCGCCGTATCGGAAGCGATATTGACGATGCTGCCGCGGCCCGAGTCGCGCAAATGCGGCAGCACCGCGGCACTCATCAGCCACGTTCCGCGCACGTTGACGTTCATCACCGCATCCCATGTATCGACCGACAGCTCGCCGGCAAACTTGCCGCCGGAGTTGGTGATCGCCGCGTTGTTGATGAGCGCATCGAGGCCGCCGAGTTGCTTCACCGCCTGGGCGACGAAGCTCTGGATGTTCGATGGATCAGCGAGATCCAAGGGCAGAAAGTGCGCCGCGTGACCTTCGCTCTGCAGCGTCTCGGCGAGCGCACGACCTTCGTCGTGCAACACATCGCCGAACACGACTTGCGCGCCGGCCTGCGCCAGCGAGCGCACAAACGCCGCGCCGAGACCGCGCGCGCCGCCCGTGACGATCACGCGCCGGCCGGTGAGTGCCGCGGACGCAGCGTTGGCGTTATGCATGGCTATGCCCTGCTGTTGCGCTCGCCGTGGCGGTGGCCGCTTGCGCACGATGCGCGGCGAGTGCATCGAAATCCTGCTGCGCGCGCTGCCGCAACATGCGACGCACGCGCGTCATACCGACGTCATGCTGATAGAGGAATTCATGCTGGCGGGCATCCGGCGCCATGCTTTCGAGGACATAGCGGTCCTGTTCCAGCACGTCCCAATGGAGACCTTCGAGGCGGTTGCGATACATGAAACGCCATGCGTCGCGCTGCCATCCCGACACCTTGCGCGTGCGCCAGAAGTACACCTGGCAGTTGCTTTCGTCGACGGGAACGGCAAAGCCGATGATCCCAAAGTTGCCGCCCGGGCCAAACTTCTTCCTGTAGGGAATTGCGAGGCGCATCCACAGACAACCGGTTTCGCCGAGTTCCACCCAGTCAAAATTCACGTCACGCTGGCCGACTTTCTCGAACATCAAGCCGGTTTCGGTCTTGCGCACGCGCATGTCGGCCTGCTTGTCGCCTTCGGCCATCGAATGCGAGGTCGCGTGCAGATACGCGCCGTGCATCGGATCCATCACGTTGTCGATCGCGTACTGGTAGTTGCACTTCCAGTTCGACATGCACAGAAAGCTCGCGTACTCCTCGCTCACCAGTTCTTCCGGCAATACGAGTGGGGCGGGTTCCTTGTGGGCGTCATCGCCGAACCACAGGAAGATAGCGCCCGCGTGTTCCTGAACGGGATACGACTTCACGCACTTCTGGCCTTCGAGCGGGCAGTTCGACACCGCCGGAACTTTGGTGACCGTGCCGCCACCGTCGATTTCAATGCCGTGGTACCAGCACGCGACGCTGCCACCGAGATTCCAGCCCAATGACAGACGCGCGCCGCGGTGCGGGCAGCGATCTTCGAGCGCGTGGACATGGCCTTCCTGATCGCGCCACAGGACGATCTGATCGCCGAGGCGCGTCAGGCCAATAGGCGCATTGCCGACTTGCCAGCTCGGAGCGACCGGATACCAGTAGTTGCGCAGACCGAGGTCGAGGTAAGCCTGAAGCGGATCGGCCGTGCCGTGGTCCGTGGTGGTATGGGGTGTGGGGGACGTCATGAAAAGACTCCAGATGCGTGGGCGGTGCGACGGGTTCGCAAGGTTGTCTGGGTAGCGCGCCTATTCGGCGAGCAGGCGGAATTCGGCGGTCAGGCGCTCGTCAGTCCACGCCGCGCCTTCCGGTGTCCGGAAGCCGATGCGGTTCAAGCCGTCGACAACGTCCTGCAACTCCACCGCGCCCGCATCGAACACTTTTTCGAGCGCATCGCCGAAGTCGTTCTCGTATTGCGTCGGCTCGGCCTTGCGGGTTTGCCACACGAGGTTTTGCGCCTCGCCCGGCTTTTCGATGACGCCCTTGCCGGCCACGTTGTTCGGCTGGGGCGCGAGCCACGGCTTCAGGGAGGGATTGAATTTCACGGCTTGCTCTCGCATGTCATTCCACCTTGATCTGGATTTCTTCACCGGCGAGACGAACCGCGTACACCTTCAGGTCGCGGCCGCCCGGCTCTTTCAAGCACTTGCCAGTCGGGATATGGAACACGGCTTCGTGCAACGGGCATTCGACGGTATCGCCGTCGACAAATCCCTGCGTCAGCAACGCGTACGCGTGGGGGCAGACGTTTTCCAGCGCGTACAGCGCATCGCCCACCTTGTAGATGCCTATCTCCGTGCCCTCGAGTTTGTACTCGAGCGGCGCGTCATCGGACAGGTCGCCGGCATGTCCGGCGCAACGCCATTCTTCAGTCATGTGCTACCTTCTCCTGAATCCCGAATGTTCCATATAAGGAACATCAGTTCGTGTATGGACAATTATAGAAGCCGTCCGCACGAGAAAAAATAAAAATCTGAGACGTTAGGGGAAAACACTGATGTGGCAGAGGAAAGACACCGCCCCCTACCTCGCCTGACCACGAACGTCAGCCTACATCCCTATTTCGTAAGGATTTTTCGCCCGCGACCGAAACCGTCCCTCCCGCGGCATTCGGGTTTCCTCGGGGCTCGAAAATTTATTTTGACCACTTCTGGAGACCCTATACTTTCCATAGGCGATACATATGCCCATAGGTGGAACAAATAAGAAGCAGAGTTTTGGCGCATAAACCAGGACCAACGCTCCCTCACTCAATGCACTACGGACGGCGGAATGGGATCCAGCCATTCGTCACACGATTAGGAGAACCAACGGTGAAAAGAATCATTGCAGTCGCACTCACGGCGATGTGCGCCGCGACAGGGGCGTGGGCACAAAGCAGTGTCACGCTTTACGGTAGTCTCGATGCCGGGGTCGCGTACATCAGCAATGCCGGCGGAAGTTCGAAATGGATTGCGGAACAGGGCAACATGCAGCCTGACCGTTGGGGCCTGAAGGGGGTGGAGGATCTGGGTGGTGGTCTGCATGCCATCTTCCAGTTGGAGAACGGCTTCTATACGACGACGGGTGCAATGGCTTCGCCCGGAACGTTGTGGAATCGCCAGGCGTATGTCGGTCTGAGTTCCGATCAGATCGGAACACTGACGCTCGGTCACCAGACGCCCTTTAACTTCGACGTGCTGGGTCCGTTGAGCACCGGTTATCTCGCCGCGAGCTGGTATGCGTTCCACCCGGGCAATATCGATGAGCTGGCGGATACAAGCGTCGTGCCGTTCAACAACTCGGTGAAGTTCCGCTCAACCAGCTTTGCCGGCTTCACAGTCGGCGCGATGATGGGTCTGGGCAATACGACGAACTTCGCGACCGGTCGCACCTTGAGCTTCGAGGCCAGCTACAAAAACGGTCCGTTCAATGCGGGTGCGGTCTACTCGAACGAACATGACCGCACGCCGTCGATCGTCACGACCGGCATCACGAACTTCCAG
Organism: Paraburkholderia sp.; assembly: GCF_026225065.1. Lineage (GTDB taxonomy): Bacteria > Pseudomonadota > Gammaproteobacteria > Burkholderiales > Burkholderiaceae > Paraburkholderia. The sequence continues at coordinate 13,397 of NZ_JAMFSB010000041.1, forward strand.
GGTGTCGCGGCTACGGCATACACGGCCGACAATGTCGAGAACATGGGCGCGGGTGCGTCTTACCAGTTCGGCAATCTGCTGGTGCATGGTCTCTATACGCGTGTGAAGCTGGAATCGCCCGGCTACTCGAGCACGTATCAGAGCTACGACGCGGGCGCGAACTATCAGTTCACACCGTTTAACAGCGTGGCGGGCGGCGCGGCGACGACGAGCTTCGATGGTCATCGCTGGACGCAGTTCGAAATCGGCGATATCTATGCGCTGTCGAAGTCGACGCAGATCTATGTGAACGCGCTGTATGAGCGTGCAGGTTCGAATACGGACGCGGCGTTCTTCACGGCAGGCGTCTCGGATAGCCGCAACCAGACAGTGTTTCTGACGGGCATTCATCACTCGTTCTGAGTGCTCTCTGACCTGTCGCTACGCGAAAGGTCCGCCAACGTAGTCGAGAAAACCTGGGGCTACCCAGCGTTTTCTTTAGCGAGTTGAGTGAGCGGCCGGTTGCCATGCAGCCGGCCGCATCGCGTCGCAGCGTCGCTGGACTAGTTCGCCTAGTTCACCTAGTTCGCCGCGACAGTCCTGCGGCGTGCCTCGCCCGCCGTCGGATCGTCTGCGGGCGGACGGTAATTGAGGCGCGTCGACAACTCCACAGCCGCGCTGCACACCGCCGCGATCAGCGGTTCGCGTTCACTGGCGTCACCGATATCCGAACGCGGCACGGTAACCGTCAAGGCCGCCACGATGCGGCGGGTCTGATCGCGCACCGGCGCCGTCACCACCGAAATGCCTCGCTCGAACGAAGCCTCGCTCACTGCGTAGCCCTGCGCTGCGCTTTCACGCACCCGCTCGTTGAGTTCTTCGACAGTGGCCGGCGTGCGATCGGTAAAGCGCTCGAGTTGCGGCTCCGGATAAAGCTGGCGCAGTTCGTCGTAACTGAGATCGCCCATCAAGACCTGGCCGTGCACAGTCGCGTGCGCCGGCAGACGTGTGCCGACATGCACCTTGACCGAGCTGAACATCGGATCGTGCGCCTGGGCTTTCGCGACGAACACCACATCGCGCTGATCACGGATCAGGAGATGCGCACTAAGTCCCGTCGCATCACGCAAGCGCTCGAGCAGCGGTGTGCCCACGTCGGTCAGTTCAAGCGAACTCAGATATTCGAAGCCCAGCCGCAACACCGCCACGCTCAGCCGGAAATGGCGGTCGCCGTTCACGCGCTCGAGAAACCCGAGCGCTTCCAGCGTCTGCAGCAAACGGAAGGTGGTGGTACGCGGAATGCCGATGCGCTTCGATAACTCCGGCGCACCCAGCACCGGTTCACGCGCGCTGAACTCCGCAAGAATACGCAGCCCGCGTTCGAGACCCGGGACGAGGTAGGTCGAGCCGCCGACGCTTTCTTCGTCGGAGGTGTCGGTCAGATCGGCGGGGGCTGCGGCCTCATCGTGCGGCGCCGGCGCATCGCCGCGCGGCTTGGCCAGTTTGCGTCCCGCTCCTGTCATGTTTTCTTTTGCCATATCCGGCTGTAGTTCGTGCTGATCGTCTATAGGACAGCATGATAGCGCGAAGCGTCACGGGCGAATTTGGCCAAATGAAGCGAATTCTGGCATCGTACGATGTCGCCGAAATCGAACCGCTGTCCGCAGTCGTGTCTTTCGTTTGACACACAAAATGACGACGTCCCGAGCGATCATTGCAGATCGTTGACGCGTGCGAACGGCACGCGGGAGCGAACCAGACCTGAGGAGCCATACCAATGAACGAGAAGGACGATTTGCCCCTGCCGCACTCGAACGCAGAGCTGGCTGGCGACGACATCCCAGACAACCCCGAGCGCCGCCGGGTCCTCACCGGCATCGCGGCGGTGGGGCTGGGACTCGCCCTCGCCGGCTGCAACACGGAAGAGCAGGCAGCCGCCACCCCGCGCAGTGCCGCCGACTTGCGGCTCGACGCCGCGCTGCACGATCAGGTGAAGCAGATCGTGGTGATCTACGCCGAAAACCGCAGCTTCGCCAATCTATATGGCAACTTCCCGGGCGTGCAGCATCCGCTCGATGCCGTACCGGCCGAGCGCTACGTGCAACTCGACCGCGACGGCAAGACGCCACTGCCGCAATTGCCGAAGATCTGGGGTGGCCTCGTGCCGCAAGCTCAGAAAGTGGACGGCAAGCGTTACATGATTGGCGAGAACGATGTTGTCGGTCTGCACAACAAGCCGTTCCGGATCCCCGATGCGCAGGGCGAGCCGTTGCCAAACAGCGTGATCACGCGCGACTTGTGGCACCGCTTCTACCAGAATCAGATGCAGATCAATGCCGGGCGCAACAACCAGTTTGTCGCCTGGGCTGACTCGGGCGGTCTGGTGATGGGGCATTACCGGAATTCCGCCGAAACGTTGCGGATCTGGAATCTCGCGCAGCAATACACGCTGTGCGACAACTTCTTCATGGCGGCTTTCGGCGGCTCGTGGCTGAACCACATCTTCCTGATTTCCGCCCAGGCGCCGCTAGTGCCGGACGTGCATAACACCGCGGCGAAGCAGTTTGTCTCCGTGGTCGAAGGAAATGATCCGACCGGTGCTGCGCTGAAGGTTGCGGCGCATTCGCCCGCGTCCGCGCTAGACGGCCCGCCGAAGTTCGTCAACGACGGCCTGTTCACGCCCGATGGTTACGCCGTCAACACAATGGCGCCGCCGTATCAGCCGAGCTTCGTGGCGCCAGCGCCAGGCGGCGAGAAGTCCATGTCTGATCCGTCCAATCCGCGTGTGCTGCCGCCGCAGAACTACGCGACCATTGGCGACCGTCTGTCGGACAAGGGGGTTGACTGGGCGTGGTACGCCGGCGCCTGGCAATACGCGCTCGACCATCACGATACCGGCGACGTGCCCGATTTCCAGTACCACCATCAACCGTTCAACTACTTTGTTAGCTTCGCGCCGGGTATCGAGGCGCGCCGCCAACATCTGCGCGACGCGGGCGTGGGCGACGACGCGTCGACCAACCGGCTGCTCGCCGATATCGACGCGGGGCGCCTGCCGCCCGTTACGTTCTACAAGCCGCAAGGCAATCTGAACATGCATGCGGGCTATGCGGATGTCGAATCGGGCGACCGCCATATCGCCACGGTGATCGACCATCTGCAGCGCAGCCCGCAGTGGAACAACATGGTGGTGATCGTCACCGTCGACGAAAACGGCGGCTGGTGGGATCCGGTCTCGCCGCCCAAGGGCGACCGCTGGGGTCCGGGGTCGCGAATTCCAGCGCTGGTCGTTTCGCCGCTCGCGAAAAAGGGCTATGTGGATCACACCGTCTACGACACCAATTCGATCCTGCGCTTCATCACGCGGGTGCACGGATTGAGGCCGCTCGACGGGGTAGTGGCGCGCGATCGCGCGTTCGCGCAAAACGGTTTGGCGCCGTTGGGTGATCTGACAGGGACGCTCAACCTCGCCTGATTGCCTGGCCTATGGCGTGTTGCTTATGGTGGTCCATAGCGGACTATTGCAGTCCCACCGGCGTCGTGCGGTGCGGCTAGCGGGACTGCTCTCAATAAGGTTTTTTGTGTAAGTATGCACTCACGTCAGGCGAGATCCTTCATCAAAGCGGCCCGCACCCGCGGCTCAATAGTCTGCGTAGGGACCGGATAGTTCGGATGATCACTGCCGATCTGCAGCGCCGCACCGTCGCGTAGCCGCGCCTTCATCGCGGGCGTCAGCTCAAAACGGACGAAGTGCACGGCCGAGGTCTTCTGCTCGTTTTCGCGCTCCAAGTCCTCGTCGGCGATCGCATAGACCGGCGGCTCTCCCTCCACCTGCAGAAACACGCGGTCCTCAATCCCGATCAACCGTGTCAGCGCAGCCTGCCTTTCGATCTCGTTCTCGTATTCGATCTGCATCGTCGCCTTCAGATTGCTGCCGTCCGGCACCAGCGGCAAATAAGCGTTCATCTCGCCCTGAATGCCCTCCTCGTCGAAAATCTTCTCGATATGAAGCATCTCCTGAATCTGATAGCGAATCGTGGTTTCGTCTTCGAACAGGAACGTGACGTGGTTGCCGAGCGCGACCGTACGGTCTTTCTTGTGCTCGATCACCTTGGCGCGCATCGCGATACGCGACTTCGAATAGTTTTCGAGCGACAGCAGCGAGTTACGGGCGATGCTCATCTCGGTGTCCTTCCAGTCAGTGAGGGTTATCAGAGGCCGTATGCCTTGCGTAGCAACGTCAGCGGATGCGCGAGCTGTCCTTTCGACAAGCCGCTTTCGTCGAGCCCCTGTTCGATATGATGGCCGGCCAGCTGGCAATCCGATGAAATGTAGTCGGGGTGCGGCTGCGCCATCGCCTTGAAAACCGGCGTGCCGATCTGCATCGCCGTGCGGTGGAACTCCTTCTTGACGCCGAACGTACCGGCATGTCCGGAACAGCGCTCGACCACTGTGACTTGCGTATCGGGCACCAGCGCCAACGTCTCAGACGTTTTGCGGCCGATGTTCTGCACCCGCGCGTGACACGGCACGTGATACGACACTTTGCCGAGCGAATTCTTGAAGTCGGTCTTCAGGAGTCCGTCGCGATGACGCGACACGAAATATTCGAACGGATCCCAGAAGGCTTCGCTGACTGCGCGAACATCGGCGTCGTCGGGGAACATCAGCGGCAGCTCATGCTTGTACATCAGCACGCAGCTCGGAATCGCGCCGACGATCGCGTAGCCCTCGCGAGCGTATTTCTCGAGCACGGGAATGTTCTTCGCCTTTTTATCGGCGACGCCCTGCAGGTTGCCCTGTTCGAGCAGCGGCATGCCGCAGCAGGCTTCGCTCTTCACCAGCTCGTAGGGAATTTCATTGTGGGCGAGCACAGCGAGCAGATCGTGGCCAATCCCCGGTTCGTTGAAATTCACGTAACAGGTCGCGTAAATCGCCACTTTTCCGGGCGTGCGCTCACCATCGCGCACGGCAGCGGAGCGCGACTTCTTTGCGGTACTGCGGAATTTGCGCGCGGCGAAATCCGGTAACCAGGCATTCTTGTCCACGCCAAGCGCGCTCTCCATCATTCCGCGCGCCGCGGCGGTGTGATTGACCGCGTTGATCGTTTGGGTGACCACCGGAATGCCAGCGAGGTGGCCGAGCGCGTCGGTGTTTGAAAGAAACCTGTCGCGCAGTTTGACATCGCCGCGTTTGTAGTCGATTGCCTTGGCGCGCAGCATCAGGTGCGGAAAATCCACGTTCCATGGATGCGGCGGCACGTACGGGCACTTCGTCATGTAGCACAGGTCGCACAGATAGCACTGATCGACCACTTTGCCGAACTCGGCTTTGTCGACGTCGTGTGCTTCGCCTGTGTCGGTGGCGTCGACCAGATCGAATAGCGCCGGAAACGCACCGCACAACGAGACGCAGCGGCGGCACCCTGCGCAGATATCAAAGACGCGCGCCAGTTCCTGGTCAAGCGCGTCCTGATCGTAGAACGCCTCCGAAAGCCAGTCGAGCGGATGCCGGGTGGGCGCCTCGAGGCTGCCTTCTTTGTGGGGCATGGAGTCAAACTCCTTGAATGCGGGTTTGCTTTTATGTTTGGTAGCCGACGGTGCGCTGCACCATGCGGCGCGCCCACAAGAACGAAAGCCTGCGGACCGTGCCGCAGGCTTTCGTTGCCTGTTTAACCAGGGCCGGCGCTCGCGCCGACGCGTGCCGTGCTGTCGTAGCGCGCCGTATCAGTCAACGAGTGCTTCGAGCGCTTTCGAATAGCGGTTCGCGTGACTACGCTCGGCCTTCGCGAGCGTTTCGAACCAGTTGGCGATTTCGTCGAAGCCTTCTTCCCGTGCCGACTTCGCCATGCCCGGATACATATCGGTATATTCGTGCGTTTCACCGGCAATGGCCGCTTGCAGATTTTGCCGCGACGAGCCGAACGGCAGTCCCGTGGCTGGGTCGCCTACCGCTTCGAGATATTCGAGGTGTCCGTGCGCGTGACCGGTCTCGCCTTCGGCGGTGGAGCGAAATAGCGCCGCGACATCATTCTGGCCTTCGACGTCGGCCTTTGCTGCGAAATACAGATAACGACGGTTCGCCTGCGATTCGCCGGCGAATGCTGCCTTCAAGTTCTCCTCGGTCTTCGAACCCTTGAGTTGCGACATCTGAGCCTCCATACAAACCTGTAATGTGGGGTGCGCGACGGTGGACGAGCGATCGTCCGGTCATCTCCCGGGCAGACGCACATGACTGCACGGTCTTCTTAAATCTAGAAGCTAGGCAAGACGTTCCCCAATTGTGTTTTTCAATGCCGCCGATAGTCGTTTGCCTTGCATATCGCGAAGTCCCGCCTAGACTTGTTAGGGCGATACTTCGCACTCTGTAAACGGAACTGCCATGCGCCTGACCATTCTCATCAACGGTTCCGATCCCACCGTCAGTCACGATTACGCTGTGCTATGGCTCGACACCGATGAGCGCCGGTGGTCGAGAGAAGCGCATCAAGGGATCGATCTGCCCCCTTGGGGCGAACTGCGCGACGCCGACGGCGTCACGACACTCTGCGCGCCCAGTACCGACGCACCGCTTTGCACATTGCGCGGACTGCACGTGGACCGCAAGCAACGCGTCAGTTCGGCGCAAGGGTCGGCCGCGTGGACGTGTGTGCCGGCGCGTGCGCCGACAACCGGTTACTGGCGTCTGCAAGCTGTCGATCGTCAGCCCACACGCGCGGAACATCGAGTGTTCGATAGCTAGGCTTGGGCCGACTGGTCGAATTGTCGTTTCTGCGGTTTCGCATCCCTCGTGAACGCACGCGTCGATGCGTGGATTTGCTCGCGCGAACCTTGCGCGCGACGCTATACTTTTGCCCCCTCGTTCGTCCCGTGCCTCGCTCATGAAGAAGTGGTTTGCCTCTCTGTTGTTCGCCGTCGCGGCTCACGCGATTGCTGCATCCTCCTCCTGCACCGACTTCACTCCCAACGCGCAATGGCCCGCCTTGGCCAATGCGAGGTTGGCGCCGAAGACGCGCATGCTCTGCTACTCCGACTTCGCCGTCTTGCACTCCGGCATCACGCATGGACCGCTATGGTCTGCAGAACATCTGACCCGCGACCATATGGATGCCGCGCAGGACATGGTGCGCACCAACAAGTTTTTCGAAGACGCACGTCTGCCGGATGGTGAGGGCGCGACCCTCGACGATTACAAGCGCAGCGGCTACGACCGCGGTCATATGAGTCCCGCTGGGAATCGTTGGAATCCACAGGCGATGGCACAATCGTTTTCGTTGGCGAACGTCGTACCGCAGAATCGCCAGAATAATCAGCGCTTGTGGGCGCGCATCGAAACCTCGGTCCGCGGGATCGCCTTCCGCTACGACGACACCTATGTCGTGACCGGCCCGATGTTCAACGGCCAGCAATTGCAGACCATCGGGCCAACACGGGTCTTCGTGCCGACACAATTGTTCAAGGTCGTGTACGTGCCGTCGAGGCAGATGGCATTCGCGGTAGTGGTCGACAACATCTCGACGAATCGCTACGACATCAAAACCGTTCACGAGCTCGAAGCGATGAGCGGCATCCGATTTCCGGGCATTCCCGAGTCACTGAAGGATCAACGTCCAGGAGGGCTCAAAGGTGTTTAACGCATTCGCGAACGACAGCGAAGTACTCAACATTCAGGGCGACGCGCTGACCGTCAGCAACGGTACGACGCGCATCACGCTCAGCGGCACGCTCGAGTTGACTAAAGACCAACGTGGTCTGCAAGCCGCGCTTGCCTTGAAACAGGCATTGGATCGAGTCGTCGAAACTTTGCAGGTGGAGGCCAATTTGCCTGAGCGGATCAAGGACGAACCGGACGCGACACATGGCGTCGTCGACAATCCGTTCAATTGACGTATTTGTGGCGAAACCGGTCATGTCGGGCTAAAAAGGCCGGTCAGACGACCGACAACGTAACAATTTGTAAGAACACTACCCTCCTGCCAAGCGTTGGGTGCGCTAGCACACAGAAGTGCGCGATTTGCAGACGTACCGTGCACGCACAACGACCAAGCGCGGCCTGAACCGGGCGCGCCGCACCAAACAAGCCGCAGGGGCAGTCATGAATCGGAAAGATCCGCAGTTCCTCCTGGACGTCGGGCAGGTACTTCATCCGGGGGTTCGGAAGTACAGCATCAATGTCCGCTCCGTCCAGAAGCGTAAGTGTTTCGTACCGGAAAACATTTGCGCCGCGCTCGCGCAATCGTTAGCGCGAGCGCCATCATGAGTGAGCCGATCGATTCCTTGCAGATCGGCATGCGCCGCCCGCTGGCGAGAGCCGATGGTCTCGACCGGATGCTCCAGACGCTGGCTGCCGCGCTGCCCAGTCATGGCGTCAACGTGCACGATCCATCCGCCGAATCACCGGCGCTACCACCGCTGCCGGCGCCCGCAGCGCCGTCGAACAGCATCGTGCAGACCTTCGCAAACGCGCAGGCGAGCCTCGCCAAACTTTTACGCCGTGCTCCTTCACAAGGAGCGGTCGAACCGCCGCGCCAGCCCGATGTGGTTGCGTTGCACTTTGCGGCGCAGGCTGCGCCGACCCTGGGCAAATTCGGCAAAGTGCCGCGTGTCGTGCATTTTCACGGCTCATGGGCCGACGAACACCGAACCGAGCGCGGGGCCGCCTTGTTAGGCCCTGTGCGCTACGGCCTCGAACGCATGGTGTACCGCGGCGCCTCTCGCCATATCGTGCTGTCGCAGGAGTCCAGCGACGTCCTGCACAGGCGGTACCACGTGCCGGAAGAGGCGATTCGCGTGGTGCCGGGGTGCGTCGATACCTCGCGCTTTGCGCTACGTTTCACCAAGAGGCAGGCGCGCAAGCGCCTCGGCTTGCCGCACGACCGGCCGATCCTGCTATGCGCGCGACCGTTGGTCCCCGGCATGGGGCTCGACGACCTGATCGACGCGATCTTTATCGTCAAGATGACCGTGCCCGAGGTGCTTCTGGTGATGGCCGGCATGGGTTCCGAGCAAAACCGCCTTTACGGGCGCATTGTCGCGCGCGGTCTCCAGGAACATGTCCGGCTCGCAGGCTTCGTATCGGATGACGTTTTGCCCGAGTATTACCGCGCGGCCGACCTCACGGTTGTGCCGACCGTCAACATGCGAGACTGCGGGTTGACGGCCATTGAATCGCTCGCGACCGGCACGCCGGTTCTGGTGACCTCCGAAGGGGGTGCCGCGGACGCCGTGGCGCCGCTATCGGAAGATCTGGTGGTGCAGTCCGGAGGCCACATGGCGCTTGGCGGCGGCATCGCCGATGCGTTGCTCGGCGTACGTCTGACCCCGAGCCACGACGCTTGCCGCCGCTACGCGCGCAAGCATTTCGACCATTCGGTGATCGCACCGCAAATCGCTGAGGTCTACCGCGACGCCATAGAGACGTTCTGAGCAACGCGTTGTCACCGGTCAGCATATCTAAGTAAGTGTTGCCACGCTCCGGCGTCATGTTCGCGAGCGTTCTTCACACAGCAAGCAAACACGCTTCTCACATTTCTTAAGGAAAACTTAAATCTTCATATGCGTGAGCTTCGATAGTTGCGCATTGTCCGTGAGAAGCGATTGTTTCCGTCGTTACGTTTTGTCACCAGAGCAGCGTCAACTCCTGTGATCCGGCTAGCGTTAAACCGGCAGCGCTGAACCTTTTCAGCCGCGACACACGGAGTTAAACCATGAAGATGATTCTCGCTGCTCTCGCTTCCACCCTGCTCGTTTCGACGGCGTTTGCACAAACCGCCGCACCGGCGATGTCAGGCGGTCAACAAACTCAAGCGGCTGGCCAGGCAAACCTCAAAGCGGGCGGCGCGGCGTCTACAGACGCAGCGAAGACCGACGTCTCGAAGAAGCAGGACAGCGCTTCCACTCAAAAGACCGAGGCCAAGCTTCACGCCAAAAAGACCGCGCCCGCACGCACGCAAAAGGCGAAGGCGCATCAGGTCAGCAAGAAGAAGCACGCCGCGATTGCCAGTTCCGAAAAAACAAAGGCCACAGGGGATAGCAGCAAGGAGGCCAGCACTGCGCCGGTGAAGGCAGACGGCGCAAAGACCGACGCTACCAAAACCAACTAAGGTGATCGGTCGTCGACATAATCCGGCCGCCGGGGTCTTAATAGTCGAAGCCGAATATGCCGTTGGGGAGGCGAGTCTGCGGACTCGCCTTTTTTACTTTAGCCTATGGCTCTCGGACTCCATCAAGCCGATGAACTTCGATTCGCGTCAGGATCAGCCAGCGCAGCAAGTTTCTTGACGTCGACGATTTCGATTTCCGCATACCGCAGTTGCAGTGCGCCCTGTCCTTCGAACTGCTTAAGAATCTGATTGATGGTTTGCCGCGACAACGCGAGCATCATTGCGAGATCTTCCTGTGGCACCTTCAACACACGCCGCAAAACGCCCGGCTCACCGTAGCCGCCCGCCATCAGCAGCAAACGACGCGCAATGCGCTGCGCCGCCGGCAACAGTGCCGCTTCTTCGATCGCGTCGAACGCGAGGCGCAGCTTTTGCGTCAACAGCAGGCCGAAGCAATGCCAGTACTGCGGCGCGCGTTCGAGCAGCCCAGCCAATTCCGCACGTGGCAAATGAAACAGCACGGACTCGCGCTCGGCGTATGCATCATGCGTGCGCTCGCGGCCGTCGAACAGCGCGATCTCGCCAAACCAGTTGACCGGTTCGATCACCGCAAGCAGTGCTTCCTTGCCGGCAAAACTCGCTGCGCTAATACGCATGAGGCCATCCAGCACGCAATAGAGGCCATCGTCAGGATCGCCGCGCCTGAAAAGCCGCTCGCCCGCCTGCAGGCGCTCAACGCGGCCCAGCTGAACCAGTTGCGTGCGCAACGCTTCGGGCGCGGCACGGAACCACGCGCTACGTTCGAGCGTCGCAAGCGGGTCATTCGGGGGCGAAGGCGAACTCATAGGCTGGCACCATGCTGGACTGGAGTGCGGAGATTGTCGGCTACCCGAAGGTTTCAGATCCGCTTGAGCGCGATTATGATGGCTTTGATTCAGGAACGGCACCCATGAGAACGCTGACCCAGCAACTAACCCAGTACGCCGCCTACCATCGCGACCGGCGCAACATCGTCACGCATTTCATCGGCATTCCGATGATTGTCCTCGCGCTCGCGGTGCTGTCGAGCCGCCCCGCGTGGGTGTTTTCCGCGCTGCCAGTGCCGCTCTCGCCCGCGTGGGTGTTGTTCGTAGGGGCTATCCTCTATTACCTTGTGCTCGATGTACCGCTGGGCCTGATGATGGCAATCTTCTCGGTACTGTGCCTCATCTGCGCTCGATGGCTCGCCGCGCAATCCACGCTAACCTGGCTGGCCAGCGGTATCGGACTATTCGTCGTCGGCTGGGTGTTTCAGTTCGTCGGTCACATGGCGTATGAGCATCGTAAGCCGGCCTTCGTCGATGATGTAATCGGCCTGCTGATCGGTCCGCTGTTCGTGCTCGCTGAAGCGTTGTTCGGATTCGGCTGGCGTCCTGCGCTGCGCGAAGCGATCGAAGCCGAAGTGGGTCCGACGCGCATCAACCCGGACCCCGCCGCGGCACATCACGGACGCTGATGCCCGGCCGTGACGCCAGCTTCGTCACGGTGCCGATCTTCCCGGTTCGCCGGCATTCATCGGACGGAATTTCTGGCGGCATCGTACCAACTGCGCTAGCACGCACCGCAGCGCCGCGCATCGCGCTGCTACTCACGCTTCGTTTCAATTTGATGATGCACGTGCCGCGAGCCGGCATTCTGGCCGCAAGACGCGTTGCCAGCAGAACCAGGCGCCTCCGCGCATAATTAGTTCGTGCGCGATGGCCTGCGATGGACTAGAACATAACTTCACGCGTAGGCCGATCCACCATTGCGCCAATGACACGGCGCGCCGCCACGTAACTGCGTGCAAGCGCGCTTCTTGCTTGATCACCCCGGCTAGCCCGGCTCAATCGCCGTCTATGCGGACCCGCGGTCCGCTCCTTCCTGACGCGTGCGACGCCTCCCGTGTCGCGCCCGTGAACACTTTACCCAGACAGATAATCGTCAGAAGAACGTGAAAACTGGAGCAAGCATGACTCAGCCAGCCCTATCGCAAGATGTCTCGCCCGAGTTCGCCAACGATGTCCGCGCCGGCCTCACACACGCGCCACAAAAGGAGTTGCTGTCCAAGTACCTGTATGACGAAGTCGGCTCCGCCCTGTTCGAAGTGATTACCGTGCTGCCCGAATACGGCGTGACACGCGCCGAAGAGCGGCTCCTTGCAAAACACGCGGCGGACATCGTGGAGCAGCTTCCGCACGACGTGACCGTCGCCGAACTAGGCAGCGGCAGCGGCCGCAAAACGCGCCGAATTCTGGAAGCGCTGTGTAAAAAGCGCCCTACTTCGTATTTCCCGATTGAAATTTCGCGCGCCGCATTGCAATTATGTCGGCGCGAACTGGGCGACATCGAACGCATTTCGATCGTCGGTTATGAGCGCGACTATCTGGCGGGCCTCGCAGAAGTGAGCAAGAAACGCGCTTCGGGCGAACGGCTACTTGTGCTGTTTCTCGGCAGCACGATCGGCAATTTCAGCCGCCTCGCGGCGACGCGCTTTCTACGTTCGATCCGCAGCATGCTGGCGCCCGGCGACGCATTGCTGCTCGGCACCGATCTCGAGAAGCCGATTCCCGTGCTGGTCGCTGCCTACGACGATGCAATTGGAGTCACCGCTTCGTTCAATCTGAACCTGCTCGCGCGGATCAACAGCGAACTGGGCGGCGACTTTCCGCTCGAGGATTTCGAACACGTGGCGCGTTTCAATCCCGACGCGCGCAGCATCGAAATGCATCTGCGCGCGCGGCGCCCCGTCACCGCACATGTGCGGGCTGCGCAACTGACGGTGACGCTAGAAGAAGGCGAGACCATCTGGACCGAAAGCAGCCACAAGTACCGCGCTGAGGAAGTCCACGCGATCGCCGACGACGCGGGTTTCGCGTGCAGTCATCAGTGGGTCGAGCGGGAGTGGGGGTTTGCTGAGAGCCTGCTGGTCGCACGGTAGGATGTGAGTGGCTCACATTCGCCGCGCTGAGAGCCGCCCTTAAAGCGCGGCTGCCCGCTTCACTTCAATGCTGTTCGAAGCGCTCGTAGCGCTTCTCCGTCGACCGCTCTTCGCCGGCCACTTCGCTCACGCGGGCGGCCGGCGGCCCGTGGCGCAGCCACGAGAGCATCCGGTCGACCTGATTGGCCGTTCCCTGCAAGATGGCTTCGACCGAGCCATCGTCGAGATTCGCCACCCATCCTCTGATACCGAGCGCGTGCGCCTGGCGTACCGTCGCGTGCCGAAAGCCGACGCCCTGCACGACGCCGCGCACCCGCACGTAATACGTTTCGATCCGCGAATCCAGATCAGAGCCTGTCATGCCGTCCTCTCGAAGCAATCTTTCAAGCGGGCATTCTAGTCGTCTCGTGGCGAGATTGCTTGCACGACATCGGCCGTACGAAGACAGCGCAATGCGACACGCTCGGCATGCGCCACGTACAATCCGACGACCGCCATGCAGGGAATTGAAAAAGAATGATGGATCAGAATCGCGATCTCGTACTCGTCACCGGCGCTTCCGGCTTTGTCGGCTCGGCGGTGGCGCGCATTGCGCAACAGAAGGGTTTCAAGGTGCGCGTGCTGGTGCGCGCCACCAGTCCGCGCCGCAACGTCGAAGCGCTCGATGCCGAAATCGTCGTGGGCGACATGCGTGACGAGGCGTCGATGCGCACCGCGCTGCGCGGCGTGCGCTATCTGCTGCACGTCGCCGCCGACTACCGTTTGTGGGCGCCGGACCCCAGCGAGATCGAACGCTCGAATCTGGAGGGCACCGAGGCGACCATGCGCGCGGCGCTGAAGGAAGGCGTCGAGCGCATCGTCTACACCAGCAGCGTTGCAACGCTGAAGGTGACAAGCTCCGGCCAGTCGGCCGACGAAACTTCGCCACTCAAGGCCGACCAGGCGATCGGTGTGTACAAGCGCAGCAAGGTGCTGGCGGAGCGCGCGGTCGAGCGGATGATTGCAGAGGACGGCCTGCCAGCGGTGATCGTCAATCCTTCGACCCCGATCGGCCCGCGCGACGTGAAGCCCACGCCGACCGGCCGCATCATCGTCGAGGCGGCGCTCGGCAAGATTCCGGCTTTCGTCGACACCGGGCTGAATCTCGTACACGTCGACGACGTCGCGGCGGGGCACTTTCTCGCGCTCGAGCGCGGCAAGATCGGCGAGCGCTACATCCTCGGCGGCGAAAACCTGCCGCTGCAGGCGATGCTCGCCGATATCGCCGCGCTCACAGGACGCAAAGCCCCGACCATCAGCCTGCCGCGCTGGCCGCTTTATCCGCTAGCGATGGGCGCCGAAGCGGTGGCGAAAATCACGAAGCGAGAACCGTTTGTGACCGTCGATGGTCTGAAGATGTCGAAGAACAAGATGTACTTCACGTCCGCGAAGGCGGAACGCGAACTCGGTTATCGCGCACGACCCTATCGCGAGGGTCTGGCCGATGCGCTCGAGTGGTTCAGGCAGGCGGGGTATCTGAAGGCGTGAGGCCGGACCCGCACGCACTTTGTTACAACGTCGCGCGACCCGCGGCGGGTTAAAGCCCGTGCGCAACAGGTAAAATCGCGGGTCTTACCAGAGAATCCTCGCATGAACCTTCACGAACAGCTCGGCGCGCTTGAAGTGGGCGTCGCTCAGCTCATTCAGGCTGTCGTGGCCCCGCAGGCCCAGAACATCCCCGAGACACCCGCAGCAAACGCAGCGTCCGAAGCGTCCGCGCCTCAGGCAGAGCAAGTCGCGCCTACAGCGGCTCAGGCAAGCGAAGACACGCCCATTCAAGAGGCAGTTGCTGAAGAAAAGCCCACCCTTTCAATCGGCCGTCCGGCCCAGAACGTCATCACGATGACAATCGCCGGCAAGACCGTGTCACTGCACCCCGAGCAGGTGGGTCAGCTGATCGAGGAGCTGGCGAATGCGCGCGCTTCGATGACGCCCGAGCCGCCGATGGGCGTGCCGGCTGGCTGGCGCTTCGCATCGACCCGCAACCCGGTCATGGCGGTGCAGAAACAGTCGAACGGCGACCGCTTGCTGATCGTGCGGCATACCGGCCACGGCTGGGTGCCGTTCACGTTTTCGCCGGCTAACGTCATTCAGATGTACGCACTGCTTACGCAGCGGTGAGATGAAGGTGGTGTGAGGCGTTTGCGGCGATGCGGCCGGGCGGTGAGCCAACAAATACCCCCGCCCAGCATCTAGTCCGCTGCTACGCTTACCGGTCCTGTTGCACCGGCGCCTGCACGCGCGCCTTCCACTGACCGCCCTTACCGCGCCAATAACGCACTGCCGACGCAAACGTCGCGCCGACATAGAACAGCGCCACCAGCGGCAGGAACGGCGCCCACAGCGGCGAGCGGCCGTAGTAGCGCAGCATCGGCGCATACGCGCAGCACATCGCCGCCCAGGCGAGCCAGGCGGGCCAGCCCAACGGCCCGAGCACCAGCGCCGCGATGGGCGGGATCAGATAGATGATCGCCATGCCCGCCAGCGTGCCTGCCAGCAGCCATCCCGAGTAGCGCAACTGCGTGAACGCCGTGCGCGCAATCATGTTCCAGATCTCGCCCGAGTTGTCGTAGGGACGCAGCGAGACGCTGCGCGCCGCCACATCCAGCCGGATCGGATGACGTCCCTCACCGCGATGCTTGATACGCGCGGCAAGGCTGCAATCGTCGATCAGTTCGGCGCGGATCGACTCGATACCGCCCGCTTCTTCCAGCGCTGTGCGCCGCACCAGCATGCAGCCACCGGCCGCCGCCGCGGTCTTGTTGCGCGGGTTGTTGACCCACGAGAACGGATACAGCTTGGCGAAGAAGAACACGAAGGCCGGGATCAGCGCCTTCTCCCAGAGCGAATCGCAACGCAGCCGAACCATCAGCGAGACCAGGTCGCGCTTCTCCGCGTCGGCCCGCGCAACGAGTTGCGTGACGGCGTCGGTGGGATGGCCGATGTCGGCGTCGGTCAGCAGGAGGAAGTCGGCCGGCAGGCCCAGCGTGCGCACCGCTTCGATGCCTTGCGACTGCGCCCAGACCTTGCCGGACCAGCCCGGCGGCAGGGGTTTGGCGGCCAGCACCGTGAGGCGGTCAGAGCACTGCAATTGCAGCGCGGCAGCGCGGGCGGCGTCGGCCGTGCCGTCGGTGCTGTGGTCGTCGACGACGATCACATGGAAAGGACCGGGATATTCCTGGGCGAGCAGCGTGCTGACCGCCTGCGCGATCACATCGGCTTCATTGCGCGCCGGCACCACGGCAGCAACGGCCGGCCATGCATCGCGCGGTGCGGTCGCGAGCGGCACCGCGGGACGCGTTCGCCAGAAGCCGCCGCGGAAAAACAGCAGCACACACCAGATCAGCAGCGAAAGACACGACAGAACGAACAGAACCACCTGCATTACGCGTTGCCCTCAATCGAAGTGGCGCGCACGCTGACGCGCCGGGACAGCCACATCGCGAGCGCGCGCGCCGTGACAACAGACCAGTCGAAGCCATCGAGCGCCGGCCGATGGCGGAACACATCGTAGCCCGCCCGCTCGATGCGCTCCAGAATGCGCAGGCCACCGTGGACGATGCCGCAAAGAACAATTCCCGCGCGCCCCGGAACGCGCAGCGCGAGCGGTGCGCCGCGAACCAGCATTGCGCGGGCGTAGGCAACCTCGTAGGCCATCAACGCGCGCCAGCTATCGTCGACCACACCGCCGCCGATTTGCGCCTCGGTCACATTGAACCGCGCGAGGTCGCTTTGCGGCAGGTAGACGCGGCTATTCTTGAAGTCGATCGCGACGTTCTGCCAGAAGTTGATCAGATGAAGCGCCGTGCAGATCGTATCGGAGTCGGCCAGATTGGCCGGGCTCGCGGCGCCGAACAGATGCAGCATCAGGTGCCCCACCGGATGCGCGGAGCGGCGGCAATAGTCAAGCAGAGCCGGCCGATCGGCGAAGCGGGTGGTGTCGATCTCCTGATCGAGCGCGGCCACGACATCGTAGAACGGTGCGAGCGGCAGTTTATACTGTGCAACCACGCCAGCGAGTTTGCCGAACAGCAACGGATGCACCGGCGCCATCCGGCCGCTTGCCACGGCGTCGAGGCCGGCCCGAAAGTCGGCGAGGAGCGTATGACGCTCGGCGGCGCTCCAGTCGCCTTCCTCGGCGATGTCAGCGGCCGTACGGGCAACCTGATAGATCACGCCGACCGGCGTGCGCAACCTCTTCGGCAGCAAGGCGCCGGCGATCGGTAAGTTTTCGTAGTGGTCGGCTTCCACGCAACGAGCCTCGAATCCATTCGGTAATGCGGCTGTAAGCATGCACCGCAGGGCCTCATAGTTTAAGGGTTCCGCACCGGGACTGCAGCGCGCAAATCTTGCCTGACGGCGCTTACAGCCCGCTTGGCACGGCCCCGGCCAGAGCAAAGCACGCCCGATAGCGTTAGAATGCGCGTTTGGTTTTCGTCTACCGGCTTAACGCCGGATTTTAGACATCAATTAATATTATGGTCGCGGCGACAAAGTCGTTTTTACCGACTTCATCGAAACCAGCGTCAGTCGGAGTTCGGCAGCCTATGCGAGTCATCCTTGCTCAACCCCGCGGCTTTTGTGCGGGGGTGGTCCGGGCGATCGAAATCGTCGATCGCGCGTTGCAGCAACACGGCGCACCGGTCTATGTGCGTCACGAAATCGTCCATAATCGGCACGTGGTCGACAATCTGCGTCAGAAAGGGGCGCGGTTCGTCGAAGAGCTCGATGAGGTGCCGGAAGGCGCCGTGGCGATTTTCAGCGCGCACGGTGTAGCCCAGACCGTCGAACGCGCGGCTGAGCAACGTGGCCTCGACGTGCTCGACGCCACTTGTCCGCTCGTCACCAAGGTGCACGTGCAGGGACGTCAGTACGTGGGCGCCGGCCGCACGCTGATTCTGATCGGCCACGCGGGGCATCCTGAGGTCGAGGGTACGATTGGCCAGATCCCCGGCAAGGTGTTGCTGGTGCAGAGCGAGGCCGAGGTGGCGCATCTGGACCTGCCGCTTGATGCGCCGCTCGCGTACGTGACGCAGACAACGTTGTCGGTGGACGACACGCGCGGCATCATCGACGCGTTGCAGCGACGCTTTACGAATATTGTCGGTCCGGATACGCGGGACATCTGCTACGCGACGCAAAACCGCCAGGCGGCGGTGCGCGAGTTGAGCACACAGGTTGACGTATTGCTGGTGGTGGGCGCAACGAACAGTTCGAACTCGAACCGGCTGCGCGAGATTGGCAGCGAGACGGGCGTAGCGAGCTATCTGGTGGCAGACGGTTCGGAAGTGAAGCCGGAGTGGTTTGCGAATGTGCAGACGGTCGGCATCACAGCGGGCGCTTCGGCGCCTGAGGAAATGGTTGAAAACGTAATCGATGCGCTGCGCGCATTGGGGTCTGTCGACGTTACGACGATGGCGGGCCGGGAAGAGAAAGTTGAATTCAAGTTGCCGTCAAAGCTGACGCAACCACTCGCCGCACGCGAAGTTTAAGGAGGACACCTTGTCTATTCCGTTGCTCCAGAAAGTTCGGGTTGGCGCATACATCATGCGTCAGCATCTGTCGCGCAATAAGCGCTATCCGCTGGCGCTGATGCTCGAGCCGCTGTTCCGCTGCAACCTTGCCTGCAATGGCTGCGGCAAGATCGACTATCCGGATCCTATTCTGAACCAGCGTCTGTCGCTCGAAGAGTGTCTGGGCGCAGTCGACGAGTGCGGCGCACCGGTCGTTTCGATTGCCGGTGGCGAGCCGCTGCTGCACAAGGAAATGCCGCAGATCGTGAAGGGCATCATCGCGCGCAAGAAGTTCGTGTATCTGTGCACGAATGCGCTGCTGATGGAAAAGAAGATGGACGACTACGAGCCGAACCCGTACTTCGTCTGGTCGGTGCATCTGGACGGCGACGAGCAGGCACACGATCACTCGGTGTCGCAAGAAGGTGTCTACGTCAAGGCAGTTGCGGCGATCAAGGAAGCGAAGCGCCGCGGTTTCCGTGTGAACATCAACTGCACGCTGTTCAACGACGCGGTGCCGGAGCGTGTGGCTGCGTTCTTCGACACGCTGGGGCCGATGGGTGTGGACGGCATCACGGTGTCGCCGGGTTATGCGTATGAGCGTGCGCCGGATCAACAGCACTTCCTGAACCGCGACAAGACGAAGCATCTGTTCCGCGAGATTTTCAAGCGCGGCAACAATGGCAAGAACTGGTCGTTTAGTCAGTCGGCGATGTTCCTGGACTTCCTGGCAGGTAACCAGACATACGAATGCACGCCGTGGGGCAATCCGGCGCGTACGGTGTTTGGCTGGCAGAAGCCGTGCTATCTGATCGGCGAAGGGTATGTGAAGACCTTCAAGGAACTGATGGAGACGACGGAGTGGGAGAAGTACGGCACGGGCAACTATGAGAAGTGTGCCGATTGCATGGTGCACTGTGGGTTTGAGGCTACCGCTGTTATGGATACGGTTTCTCATCCGCTGAAGGCTCTTAAGGTTTCGCTGCGCGGGCCTAAGACTGTGGGCACGTTTGCTAAGGATCTTCCTATTGATAAGCAGCGGCCCGCTGAGTTTGTTTTCTCGCGGCATGTTGAGATCAAGCTTGAGGAGATTGGCAGGACCGGGAAGGGGAAGAAGGTGGAGACTGCTACCGCTCATTAAAGCTGCCCGCTTGGGGGGCCCTTCGCGGGGCTTGCTTTTGGGTTCCTACCGTTTGGTTGTTGCTTGGGGCGCATCGGGTTTTTGACGGTGCGCTTTTTGCTTTTTTTATTGATCTTCGCGAGGCTTTTTTTGCCTGCGGCGCCTTGGTTTTTTTGGTGCTCTTATGGTGTTGGCCTTTCCTTGCTTTCTTATCGGTCTATTAGGGATGCCCCTCTGCGGGGCGGCACTTACTTTCTTTGCCGCCGCAAAGAAAGTGAGCAAAGAAAGCGGGCTTCCAACCGCTAGCTTGTAGGTGTCCACCTCTGACATCAAGCCAGAGTGGTCCGCGCACGAACCGTGCCCTCGCACCATACGCCTTCGTGACAAAGGACTCATTCATCCCGCCCGCGCACTACGTGCGCGGCGGAGGGGTCTGCCAAGTGGGCGATGCGAGCGTAACTAGCACCCGAATGCGAAAAAGAGTCGGATACCTAACTATAAACTTACGACAAACGCCTGCAGAAAGCGTTATGCCCGACGGCGGGGCGCGCAGCGCAACGCTGGAACGGATGACTGCCTTGTCACTAACCGGCG
>NZ_JAMFSB010000324.1 GCF_026225065.1 Paraburkholderia sp.
AAGGTCGTCGGGTGTCCGGCGATCAGCGTATGTTGAACCGGCTGCGCGACGAGCGTCGCGCGGAACAAACCTGGTTCACGACTTTCGTTCGCAAGCTTGCTCAACGGCGCCAGCGGCGCGCCGGACGGCAACGACTCGGGGCCAGCCAGTTCGACGGTTTGCGACATACCGGCGTGCGGCGTATCCGGCATGTCGGACATGCCCTGCATGCCTTGCATGCCGTTCATCCCCGACATCCCATGCATCGACTGCTGTGCAAACGCACCGCGCGCAAACAGCGACGCGGCGGCCGCACTCAGCGTGCGGACGAGAAATTCCCTGCGGATCATGAATACTCCCTAACGTGGACGGCGCGGCAACGCTCCTGGCTCGCCGCGCGTGATCGTTTCAGTGCCCGCTTCGCGATAACCGCTGCACGGGCCCTGCTGTCTGACCTGACGGATGCATTGCGCGACTCCGAAGGGCGCGTGCAATGCATGCATCGAAGATCAGCCGATCGGCGGACGTACGGGAGGCGCGTGGGTCAGGCCGTCGCGCCGTTGCTCGGGAAGAGGCAAAGGTAGCGTTGAATCGGGGGCGCGCGGTTCGAACTGGAGAACGATGAACAGCGCACCGCAGTGGATGCCGCACGTCGCGACGCAGCAGCAGAGGGAGTGACCGTGGCCACAGGGCTGGCCTGATGCCGCAAGACCCGGCGAACAAGCCGGGCAATGAACCGGAGCAACTGAAGCGGCAAGCGGCACATTCGCTGCAGACGACGTCTCCAACGCCATGCTGAACGTTTGCGCCGCCTGCTCATTCGACAACTCACCGTGCGCGAACGCCGCGTGCGCAAATGCGACGTGCGCGAAAAGCAACGTAAGCGAAATCAGGATGAGGAGACGCTTCAGGAAGAGCATGGTCGAGCGGGAGCGCGAAACGCGACTTGCGAGGACGAGCGTCGATCAGAACATCATAGCGTATGACTGCCGAGAAGTTCGTTCATACACGCATCCATTGCCAACCCCGGGCATTACCCGGGGCCTGGATCAATCTTCGGCTCTTCAGATGCTCACACCCGAGTTCGCATTCCGACGGCTGGCGAGGCGCTGCAATTCCAGACTGCGCGCCAGCTCGCCCTGAAACACGGCGACCCCCTGGTGAGTAAAGTTGGACCTGGTATCCACGACGGGCGTAATGCCGATGCTCTCGATACGCCGGCAGAACGCATAGTCCTCGGAGAGGTACGAACGCGTCTGCGGATCGATCATCGTATCGAAGAATGCGTAGTGGAGGGACGCCGGCGCTCCCGCGTCATGTTCATCGCGACCCTGCAAGCGAGCGCGGCAGTGGAGCTCCGGAAAGCGCCGCATCAAAGCCAGAAACACCTCTCGCCTGATCAGCATGAATCCGGTCGGGGCATAGAGGACCTCGAGAAAGCCGTCGGCGTCGGGTTCGAGCTTGTCCGCTTGTCCTACCGCCGGATAAGTCGCAAAACGGGCCCGGAACTCCGCCTTGGTCGTACCCGCCGCCAAAGGTTCAGGTAATCCGGATGACGGCCAACCGTCGGACTTCAGCGGATAGACACCGGCGACGACCGGCCGGTTAGCCTTCAGCAGCCGAACCACGTCCGCGCCCTTGAAGCCGATGTCGCCGTCGATCCACATCAGATGCGTGAAGCGGCTATCTGTGAGGAATTCGGCAACCATCGTATTGCGCGCGCGGGTGATCAGGCTGTCGAAGCTGTTGAAGTGCGTGCGCAGGCCGAATCCATAGCTTGCCGAGACGTCGTAAAGATCAAGCAGGCCGAGGACGTACCCGGTCGCAACCACCGAACCGTAGCTGGGTGTCGCCACATACACATTCGCGCGAATCTGCTCGTCGTTCATCATCTCCCCCTGGATATCGGGCACGCCGCGATGCGGCTGGGTCCTGCGCCGATGACGCGCCTGTCAAAGCGGCAAACTTATATCAGAGGGGTCGGCATTCAACCATATTCACGAATGCGCGCTTATTAATGAGGATGCCTTTTCAAGATTGAATATTCACCTGTAGGACGCCCTATCGGATCGCAAACGTAAATTCAGAATGACGAAAGAATTGCTCGACGGCGCAGCGTATTGAGACGGCGCTCCGAAGCGCTCGACTGAGGCAGGACAACCGCGATGGGGCGTTTCGAACGCGTTTCCGAGATAGAAGAAAAAGTGGCTAATGCGACAATTCGACGCAGGCAAAGAAGGACGACGACTATTTCACCAAACGCCGCACAACAAAAAACCCCGGCGTCACAAATAGCACACCGGGGTTCACCGGATGTCTCCGGATGACACCAAACGCAATTACAGATTCCCGATCAACACCTGCCCAAAGCCCGAGCAAGACACCTGCGTTGCGCCTTCCATCAAACGCGCAAAGTCATACGTCACACGCTTTTGCAGAATCGACGCTTCCATCGCGTTGATAATGGCGTCCGCCGCTTCGGTCCAGCCCAGGTGGCGCAGCATCATTTCCGCCGAGAGAATTTCCGAGCCCGGATTCACGTAATCCTTGCCCGCATATTTCGGCGCCGTCCCGTGAGTGGCTTCGAACATTGCCACGGAGTCCGACATATTCGCGCCCGGCGCAATACCTATGCCGCCAACCTGTGCCGCCAACGCGTCCGAAATATAGTCGCCGTTCAGGTTCAGCGTCGCGATCACATCGTACTCGGCCGGACGCAGCAGAATCTGCTGCAGGAACGCATCTGCAATCACATCCTTGACGACAATATCGGTACCTGTCTTCGGGTTCTTGAATTTCATCCACGGGCCGCCGTCCACCAGCTCCGCACCGAACTCCTTCTGCGCGAGCGCATAGCCCCAATCGCGGAACGCACCCTCCGTGAACTTCATGATGTTACCCTTGTGCACCAGCGTCAGCGAGCGGCGATCGTTGTCGATCGCATACTGCAGCGCCTTGCGCACCAGACGGTCCGTGCCTTCGCGCGACACCGGCTTGACCCCGAGCGCCGACGTCTCCGGAAAGCGGATCTTCTTCACGCCCATTTCTTCACGCAGAAAGTGGATGACCTTCTTCGCCTGTTCCGATCCCGCGGCCCATTCGATACCGGCATAGATATCTTCGGAGTTCTCACGGAAGATCACCATATCGGTCTTCTCCGGCTCGCGCATCGGCGAGGGCACCCCCTTGAAGTAGCGCACCGGCCGCAGGCACACATAGAGGTCGAGTTCCTGGCGCAGCGCCACGTTCAGCGAACGGATGCCGCCGCCTACCGGTGTGGTCAGCGGCCCCTTGATCGACACGACATATTCCTTCACCGCGGCTAGCGTTTCTTCCGGCAGCCAAACATCCGGGCCGTAGATCCGGGTCGCCTTCTCGCCCGCAAAGACTTCCATCCAGTGGATCTGCTTCTTGCCCCCATAGGCTTTCTCGACCGCTGCGTCCACCACCTTGATCATGACCGGCGTGATGTCGACACCCGTACCGTCACCCTCGATATACGGAATGATCGGTTGGTCGGAGACGTTGAGCGAGTAGTCTGCGTTGACGGTAATCTTGTCTCCGCCCGTCGGAACCTTAATGTGCTGATACGGCATGATCGGACTCCAGTGATGGCTTTCTGGTTGAAGCAGATGGGAACTGCGAAACCTGGCGCTCCTCGCTACGCGCAATGCAGCACGCCTGCAAGCAACTGAGCGGCTATTCTAGCGCCCCACTGCCGGGCACGGGCATCGGCCGATCAGCCAGGTTCTGAGACGTAACACGGCAATAGCCGAATGCATCAGAACCGCATCTCGGTCATATGTCTTATATAAGACATATGACCTGCCCTTGCCATTTATGCATTATCATCCCGCCATTTGCCACAGAACCAGCCCAGCCGGGCGTCGTGCGGGTGCCCGCCAGCCGCACGGTTTACGCATCCGGCCTGGCCAGTATCGCCGGACTCCGCATGCGTCTCCTCGCTCTCAACAAGCCGTTCGGCACGATCTGCCAGTTCTCGCCGCACGAAACTCGCGCATCGCTGGCCGATTGGGTCAAGGTGCCCGGCGTCTATCCGGCCGGCCGTCTCGATTCCGATAGCGAAGGCCTGC
This sequence comes from Paraburkholderia sp., assembly GCF_026225065.1. Classification (GTDB taxonomy): domain Bacteria; phylum Pseudomonadota; class Gammaproteobacteria; order Burkholderiales; family Burkholderiaceae; genus Paraburkholderia. Next base: position 4,074 of record NZ_JAMFSB010000324.1, read on the forward strand.
TGCTGCTCACCGACGACGGAGCCCTCCAGGCCCGCATTGCCGAGCCGCGTCACAAGCTCGTCAAACGCTACTGGGCGCAAGTTGAAGGTGCGCCGGACGAGACAGCCCTGACGGCGCTCGCAAGCGGCGTCGATCTCGGCGACTATGTGACGCGTCCATGTCACGTACAACTGATCGAACCGTCCGCAACCGAAGCCCTTTGGCCGCGCAATCCGCCGATCCGCTATCGCGCTGCCATCCCGACCACGTGGATCGAACTGTCGATAACGGAAGGTAAGAATCGCCAGGTCCGTCGCATGACGGCAGCGGTCGGCTTCCCTACGCTGCGTCTGGTACGCGTCGGCATCGGTGTGCTCGATATTTTTTCGCTGGGTCTCGCGCCTGGCGCGTCGCTCGAACTGCCAGCGCGAGCTCCATGGGACGGCCTCCGTTGATGCTCAAGCTTTAGGCAAAGTCCCGCTAAGCCGTTGTATCCGCAAGCGTTTTTAATGCCGATAAAAATCGCATACGGCATTGCCCCGGCATCTCCGGCTGCTCATTAAAGTCAGGAATAAACATTCCCGAAAATTTGCGGAGAATTTACGTCAACCGCGTTGCAAGCTGACGCGTTATTCGACGCAGATGCCGCCCGAAGCTATCCGGCATTCAGCCTTGAAGGCCTTTGTGCAAGCCGTTCCGCGGTCGGTGCAGGGAGTCCGAGCGCTCGCAGACGCGTCACGAAAATTTGTTGATGCGGCTGTCAACCGAAAGGTGGATGGCACGTTTACCGACATGACTCATACATAACCGGGTCATTTGGTTAATTTACTAAAGCTGAGGATTCACAAAATGAACAAACTGATCGCCGCTCTGGTCGCTGGCCTCTTCGCAACAGCAGCATTCGCACAAGCTTCGGCTCCGGTCGCAGCTTCGGCAGCTCCGGCAGCAGCAGCTTCGTCGGCAAAGAAGACCACGAAGAAGGCAACGCACGCCAAGAAGGCATCGAAGAAGAAGGCAGCATCGGCTGCTGCAGCTTCGGGCGCTTCGGAGTAAGTTTGTTGTAAAAACGCAGTCAAGAACTAGCAGCACTTGCCGTTCTTACGGCGTTGAAAGGCAGATCCCGCAAGGCGATCTGCCTTTTTGTTTTTGACGTGCTTTGACGCGCTCGCGTAACATTCGCGGGTTAATTTCCCACCCAGGAGTCTTGCCGTGCGAATTTCCCTGCGCTCGTTGCTCGCGCGCTTTGCGTTTGCCATTGCGTTACCGTTGGCCGCCGCCTCGTTCACGCTCGCCCCCGTCCACAATGCCTACGCGCAGCAGATGCCGCCCGGTGCCAAGCAGCCCGGCGATTTCCCGCGCGCCAGGCTGACTGTGGGCATGTTCGTGATCGACGCCGCTGTCGCCTCCAATGATGCGGATCGCGAACAAGGCCTGATGTACCGCTCGCAACTCGCCCCCAACGAAGGCATGCTGTTCGTATTCGGCGAGAATGCGGTGCACTGCTTCTGGATGAAAAACACGCTGATCCCGCTATCGATCGCTTTCATCCGCGCCGACGGCACGATCACCGACATCGACGAGATGGATGCCGAAACGACCAACAACCATTGCCCGCGCAACAACGGCGTGTACGCACTGGAAATGAGCAAGAGCTGGTTCGCGTCGAAGGGCATCAAGCCGGGGATGACGATTCAAGGGTTGCCGGCAGCGCAATAAGCAGCGGGACAAATCGTGCGAATCGTGCGATAACCCGCGCAGTCGCCGTTCACGGCCCGTTTCCGGAAAGCCGGTGCCTTGTTGCAAGGGCACCGGCTTTTTTGCGTGCACGCGAGCAAACCAGGAACAGGACCCACGGAGCGCCCCGCCGGTGGCCGCGCAGGCGGAGCTGGCAAGATTCCTGCAAAAGAGCTTACGACGCGCTATTCTAGTAGACTAACCGCAGCACGGAGTTCGTCCGGTCGGCGTCGTGCGCCGCCCGACGTCCACTACCGGCGCGCCAATTCAAGGAGGTTCACGTGCCCCGCAAGACTCCCATCGAGCGCTACCGGAATATCGGCATTAGCGCTCACATCGATGCCGGCAAAACCACAACCACCGAACGCATCCTCTTCTACACCGGCGTGACTCACAAGATCGGTGAAGTTCATGACGGCGCGGCGACGATGGACTGGATGGAGCAGGAGCAGGAGCGCGGCATCACGATCACCTCGGCTGCCACGACTGCTTTCTGGAAAGGCATGGCCGGCAACTATCCGGAACACCGCATCAACATCATCGACACGCCGGGCCACGTCGACTTCACGATTGAAGTCGAACGCTCGATGCGCGTGCTCGACGGCGCCTGCATGGTGTACGACTCGGTCGGCGGTGTGCAGCCACAGTCCGAAACCGTGTGGCGTCAGGCGAACAAGTACAAGGTGCCGCGTATTGCGTTCGTCAACAAGATGGACCGCGTCGGCGCGGACTTCTTCCGCGTGCAGCGGCAGATCGGCGAGCGCCTGAAGGGCATCGCGGTACCGATCCAGATTCCGGTCGGTGCGGAAGATCATTTCCAGGGCGTGGTCGATCTCGTCAAGATGAAGGCGATCTACTGGGACGAAGAGAACCAGGGCATCAAGTTCGAGTATCGCGACATTCCGCCGGAACTCGCTGACACCGCGAAGGAATGGCACGACAAGATGGTCGAGGCCGCCGCTGAAGCGAGCGAGGAACTGCTCGACAAATACCTCGGCGGCGAGACGCTGACCGAAGAGGAAATCAAGCACGGCATCCGCGTGCGCTGCATTGCCAACGAAATCGTGCCGATGCTGTGCGGCAGCGCATTCAAGAACAAGGGTGTGCAGGCCATGCTCGACGCTGTGATCGATTATCTGCCGTCGCCGATCGACGTGCCCGCTATCACGGGTCACGACGAGTACGACAAGGAAATCGAGCGCCATCCGAGTGACAGCGATCCGTTCTCGGCGCTCGCCTTCAAGATCATGACCGACCCGTTCGTCGGCCAGCTGATTTTCTTCCGCGTCTATTCGGGCGTGGTGAATTCGGGCGACACGGTCTACAACGCGGTCAAGGAAAAGAAGGAACGCCTCGGCCGGATCCTGCAGATGCATGCGAACGAGCGCAAGGAAATCAAGGAAGTCTACGCGGGCGACATCGCCGCGGCAGTCGGCCTGAAGGAAGCGACCACCGGCGACACGCTGTGCGATCCGAATCACGTGATCATCCTTGAACGGATGATCTTCCCTGAGCCGGTGATTTCGCAGGCCGTCGAGCCGAAGACCAAGGTCGACCAGGAAAAGATGGGCATTGCGCTGAACCGCCTTGCTCAGGAAGATCCGTCGTTCCGCGTGCAGACGGACGAAGAATCCGGCCAGACCATCATCTCGGGGATGGGCGAGCTGCACCTGGAAATTCTGGTCGACCGCATGAAGCGCGAGTTCGGCGTGGAGGCAACCGTCGGCAAGCCGCAGGTCGCTTACCGTGAGACGGTGCGCAACAAGGTTGAGGATGTCGAAGGCAAGTTCGTCAAGCAGTCGGGCGGCCGCGGTCAGTACGGTCACGCTGTGATCACGCTGGAGCCGGCACCGCAAGGCAAGGGCTACGAATTCGGCGACGCGATCAAGGGCGGCGTAATTCCGCGCGAATACATCCCGGCAGTGGACAAGGGCATTATCGAAACGCTGAAGGCCGGCGTGCTGGCAGGCTATCCGGTGGTGGACGTGAAGGTGACGCTGACC
>NZ_JAMFSB010000325.1 GCF_026225065.1 Paraburkholderia sp.
CAGGAGGCGTGGTGGAAGACCCAGCCCGAGGCATGGGCCGCTTGCCGTCTCGATCTGCAGCAGCCCGCCAACGCTTTGAACGCCTACGTGGCGTGGGTCGAAGCGCTGCCGGGCAAACCGGTCTTCGTGGCCATGCCGGCCGGCTTCGATTTCACGTTCATGTTCTGGTACATGATGCGCTTTACCGGCCGGTGCCCATTCTCGTGGTCCGCGCTCGACATCAAGACGCTCGCCTTCGCGATGACCGGCCTGCCCTACCGCAAGTGCATCAAGCCGCGGCTGCCACAGCGCTGGTTCGACGACCACCCGCATACCCATGTCGCCCTCGACGATGCGATCGAGCAAGGCGCCCTGTTCTGCAACATGCTCGCCGAGTTACGCGCTAACCAGGCCATCCTCGCCACCCATGCGGCGGCGAAAACAGCCCCGAAAGATGGGGACGGCTCAGGGCAAAACGTCGCTACCAAACCGGCAAATTAGGTAATCTCCCTCGCCAGAGCCGTTTTACATTGCGTTTCGTTTTCGTCGCCTCTACTATTAGAGCCACGGCACGCCAACGGAGGCGCAGTTGACACTCGATACGTTCTCACAAAAGATCCTGCGCCTGCTGCAGCTTGACGCTCGCCGTTCGGTGCAGGAGATCTCCGACCAGGTCGGCCTTTCCAGCACACCTTGCTGGCGGCGGATCAAGGACATGGAGCAATCGGGTGTGATCCAGCGCTACACGGCACTGCTGGATCGCGAAAAGCTGGGGCTGCACGTGTGCGCGCTCGCTCACATCCACCTGACGCGGCATACGGAAGGCGGGGTCGAACAGTTCGAACGCGAGATCGCCACCTGCCCCGAAGTGACCGAGTGCTACAGCACTACCGGCGAATCCGATTACATCCTCAAGATCGTCGCGCCGGACATCAAGGCGTACGACGCTTTTCTGCACGAGCGCATCTTCAAGATTCCCGCGGTCGCGCAAGTGCGCACAAGCGTTGTGCTGCGCGAAATCAAGTTCGACACGCAACTGCCGCTTTGAGATTCTGATGACGGCGCCGGCCAAGCTGGCTCTACTCTGCGGCCCGGCGCTGCTGCCCTACGCGATGTCTTGGCGCAAGGGCGTTGCGGCTTCTGCCTGCTCATCCAGAGCAATAGCCCGCAATACGCTCAGATGCCGCACGCCCAGGCGGCTTTTTAGCTCTGCCAGATCGAGGTGTGCGAGACGCTGTGCATCGCTCTCGAGGACATCGGGCGCGCTGGCAAGCAGCGTCACGTCGACATCGAGGCCGGTGCTCAGGTAATGGATATTGACGCCCGCCGCCCGCTCGCCCCGTTCAGCAAGCGCGGCCTCCACCTCCGCGACGACCCGCTCGCGAGGCGGCAATCCGATAGGCGGCCGTGCCAGTGCGTCGTTTTCCGGATCGACGTGAATCAGCGCATCGAGCACCCGACTGTCGGTGAGGATTCGCGCACGGGCTGTCTCAGCAATGTAGTGACCTTCCGATACCGAGATCAGCGGATCGACGAGGATATGCGCGTCGACGAGGGCGAAGTCACCCATCTTGCGCGTGCGCAGTTCGTGCACGTCGCGCACTCCCGGCGTCGACATCAGCAGTTTGCGCACGTCGCTGGCAGCGGCGTCGTCGAGGGCGCGGTCCGATAGATCCTGCAGCGCATCCCAGCCAAACATCCAGCCCATGCGCGCGACCATGAAACCGACAATCGCGGCCGCAATTGGATCGAGAAGTCGCACGCCGGCCAGACTGCCGATAATACCGAGCGCCACAACCAGCGACGATGCCGCATCCGAACGCGCGTGCCATGCATTAGCAATCAGCATGGCCGAGCGCACCCGTTGAGCTTCGCGCAGCATATAGCGAAACAGCGCTTCTTTCGAAACCAGCACCAGCACGGCCACCGCCAGTGCGCTGAGGTGAACGGCGGGAATATCCAGCAAATCGGCCAGCCGTGTTCCGGCCCGCCACAACATGCCAACACCGACCGCAATTAGCAGTGCGCCCAGAAACAGCGAAGCCACCGTTTCATAGCGGCTGTGCCCGTAATTGTGATCCGCATCCGGCTCTGCGCCGCTATGCCGATTGGCAATTAGTACGACAAAATCCGAAACCAGATCGGCAAGCGAATGCACGCCGTCGGCAACCAGTGCCTGAGAATGAGCGATCATCCCGATGACGATTTGCAGCGTCATCAACACCGAATTGAGCGCAATACTGACAAACGTGCTTTTGCGCGCAACGTGATGTTTTTCTGCGGATTGGGTGGCGAAAGTGGCGGGCATGCTAGCGGATGCGATTTTCAATGTGTGGATTCTAACCGCGCTCACATGACAATCTACGAAATCCCTTAAAATTCTCTTTTAAATCAGATGCTTATCTAAACAGGAAGTATTCGCGTTCCGGTTCAATAGAATGCGGTCTCGCAAGTCTCGGAATGCGAAGCTGGAGATCGACCCGGCAACTAACCGTGGGCGTAAAAAAACCGCGCACCTTAAGATTGCGCGGTTCTTCGGCCGAGGGCGCGCTAATGCGCCGCCGGGATGCTGCGATTAACGCTGAATCAGAAACTTCTCACGATCCTGACCGGCGATCCAACGCGGCGGCTTACCGCGGCCCGACCACGTGCTACCGCTATCCGGATCACGATATTTCGGCGCGACGCCAGCGCGCGGACGGCCCACTTTCGTTGCCTTACCACGGCCGCCGCCTAACTCAGCAAGCGTAATGCCGTAGTCGGCCATCTTCTGTTTGATCTCGTTCAACACTTCCGCGTATTCACGCGACTTTGCTTCTTCGATCTGCTGTTCCAGCTTCTCTCGCTGTGCGAGTAGTTCCTTGTAGGAAGACATAGGTTCCCTTGTGGTTTAGATAAGTGACTACCAGTCTAAGCCGGTTTGCCCTTTGAAAGGTGTTCATGCCTCGGAATTTGCAGGCGAGATTAACACAAAATAGAAAGCGTGGAAAAGTCGAATTCTTAAATTAATTATGTTTCGTTTCGAAAAATTTCAAGAAACGGCATAGTCAGCAAGTTTTTCATTTACATCTTTTTCGCAGCTTACGAAAAAGTGAACGCGGGTATGAGTAAATGTTCGAATTAATTCCCAAAATATGAAAATTAATATGCCATTTGCACCGAAACATCTCATGCCATGAGAGCTTTTGACGAACGGTTTGCGAACAGGCGGAATAAATAGTCGAAATGCATGATGTCTGGGTGTTTTCCCGCAATAGTTGTAGTCACGAGCGTTTCATGTTTCGTGTCATGCAATCTTTTAGTGCGGCATGCAAGGAGTCGGCATTTTTGCGATCTCGTCGAATGTGAAGCGGCTGCGTGCGCCGCTGTGTTTCAGATCCGCGCCATAGCGGTCGACGCCAATTAATTCAAGATGATCCGGCCGCTGCGGATGTGTGTCGAAAAACTCATGCAATGCGCACTCTTCGTCGAAGCCGAGTGGTTCGAGCGGATCGAGTTCATTGCCATCGAGCCAACCCATGGCGCCAAAACCACCGATATAACGCATCCGCTCAAGCGTCATCACCCAGAAGCTGAAATCGCCCAGCGCCAGGTAGCGCTCGGCGTCCGGGTGATAGCGCAGATAGCGCTCCACCACGGCGGGCGTCGGTTCGACTGTCTCGAACGAACCCAGCAGCGTGACCCGCTGGCCATTGAGTACATCGCCATCCGGAGCGTGCGCGACCAGGAATCCCGCACGGGGATCGGCCTGCAGGTTGCGCGTGTGTTCGGCAAGGCGGCTTACGAGGATCGTAGGACGATGCTGGGCGTCCGGGGCAAACGGCAGGATCGACGGGTACGGAAACCCCTCCGGTTGACGCGAGTGAGTCGCGAGCGTGCCGGCGGCGACCTGGTGCAGCAGATGAAGCGGAGCGTGAGCGGGAATATTCAAGAGCGCGTCCTCGATGGATGGCGTGGATGGCGTTCGGTCAGCTGACTCAAGGTGAAAGTGCGACCGCGGATCCAGCAGAAAGTAGATATTAGTTCAGCGCTCGCCTGCAGGACGCCAGCCGCTTCGCTAGAATCGGAACTTCGCTTTCAGCCGGCTTTCGCGTTTTTGTCCGGTTCCGTTTCCGCTTTACGTCATTTACGCCAACGAGACTTCCTTGTCCGACCGTTCCTCCGACCTCTCCGGGCTTCCCGCTGCCCATCGCGATCTGCCGGCCGCTTCGCTGCAGCGCGCCCGATATGCGACGATGGCGCTCTTCTTTATCGCCGGGATGATGTACGCGTCTTGGGGGGTGCACGTGCCGACCGTGCGCGACCGCTTCCATCTGGATCCGGCGCTGCTGTCGATCGCTTTGCTGGCAGTGGCAGGCGGCTCGATCACCGCGATGGCAACCAATGCCTCGTGGATTGCCCGGGTCGGCACACGCCGCGCGTGTCTGGCCGGCGGCCTCGCGATGGCGGTCTGCGCCGCGTTGATCCTGATAGTCCCCCTGTACTGGATGCTGCTGGCTGTCCTCGCGGTCTTCGGCGCCGGGATGGCAACGCTGGACGTGGCGATGAACGCCGAAGCGAGCGCGGTCGAGCAGACGCTCGGACGGCCGATCATGTCCTCGTTGCACGGCATGTTCAGCGTTGGCGGGATGGTGGGCGCCGCTGTCGGCGGAGCGCTGCTGTCGCGTGGCATGGCGCCGGCAGTTCATCTCGCCCTGGTCGCCATCCTGAGTTCGCTCGTGCTGCTGGTGGCGTGCCCCGCGGTTCTGCCTCATGTGCCGCAGGCGGAGCATCCGGATGCTGCGACGCCGCGCGCCAACCGCTGGCGCTCGCCCGCGCTGTGGGCACTCGGGGCGACTGCGCTGGTGGCGCTGATTGCCGAAGGGGCGATGTACGACTGGGCCACCGTCTACATGCGCGATGTCGTCGTTGCGACGCCAGCGCTCGCGAGCGCGGCGTACGCGGCGTTTTCGGGTGGCATGGCAGCGGCCCGCTTTGCCGGCGACGCCGTGCGCGCCCGCTTCGGCGCCCCGCAACTGGTGATGGCAAGCGCATCGCTGGCGTGCGCCGGCATGATCGGCGCACTGCTGTTGCCTTATTCGTTTACCGCGTTGACCGGATTCACGTTGATGGGCCTCGGGCTGGCTAACATGATGCCAGTGCTATTTGCGGCGGCCGCACGGGTCGAAGGGATTCATGCGGCGGAAGGGCTTGCGCATGTCGCGGGGCTCGCTTACTTCGGACTGCTGCTCGGGCCGGTGATCATTGGCGGGGTCGCGCAGGTCACCAGCCTGCCGATCGGGCTCTCGGTGGTCGCCGTATGTTCCGCGGTGATTGCGTTCGCCGGGCCGAAGGTGTTGCGTCGTTTGAAGATCTGAGGGAGATGGACGCAGCGAGCCGGTCAACGAGGCGTGACAGCGTCCGAAACGCGCTGCCTTACGTTACGTTACGTGGGCTCGCCGCACGGTCCCGTTCCGCGACACATCGATGCGCGCGACGCTCGCCGATAGCTCTGCCGAACGTCGCAATTCATTGATTTTGCTGGATTTATTTCGTTTGACAGGTCGCGCCGCACAAATGGCATAGGCCTTGCAGTTAGCTCCCCCACTGGTTCAATCAGGGGGAGCATAAACATGAATCGCAATTTCAAAATGACGGCCATCGCCATGTGCGTGTCGTCAGTGATAGTACTTCAAGGCTGCGGCGGGTCGACCGTCACTAAACCGCCGACAGTGGGTAGCGGCTCGGGCAGCGGCGGCGTAATAGGCACGGGCGGTGGTTCGGGGACGGGGACGGGTACCGGTACGCATACGCCGACACCAACGCCAACGCCAACACCGACTCCGACTCCGACTCCGACTCCAACACCGACTCCAACACCGACGCCAACACCGACGCCAACTCCGACGCCAACGCCAACGCCAAC
>NZ_JAMFSB010000326.1 GCF_026225065.1 Paraburkholderia sp.
GAAAATGAAGTCGTTGTTGAAATAGGAGCGGTGCAGAATCTTGCAGCACACCGAATTGAAAAATGTCTCCGCACACTCGGGCTGATGATGCGTGGTCAAGAGGCCGATGTAGTGCAGCTTGATCTGCTGCCAGATTTCGTCGTCGATATTCTCTGCGTCGTATTCGTCTTCTAGCAGCTTGACGCATTCCGCGACCCGTTCGTCATACGAAGTAATCCGCTCGCGCGCAAGGCGTTGTAGGCCATGCCAGTCACCGGCTTCGAACAGGGCCTTCGCGTGAATCGCGGCCTCGCGGAAGACGCGATAGTGACGATCGAACCCTTCGAGCATCGTTTGCGCGAGATCGAAGCCAATCTGCGACGACAGCAGTTTGGGAAAGTGATTCATGTCGACCGGGCGTCCGACACCAACCCCTGAGGCTCGCGTTTACCGCTTTCGAGCAGCGTGCGCGCCTGGGCTTCGTATTGCGCGAGGTCTTCGAGCGTCGCGTTCAGGTCCTCGAGCTGGCGCTCCAGTACCTCGCGATGCCGTGTCACTGTGGCGAGAAACGCGTGCAGCTGCGGCGTTGTGTCGGTCGGCGATTCGTACAGATCGAGCAGATCGCGAATCTCCGACAGCGTGAAGCCGAGCCGTTTGCCGCGTAACGTCAGTTTCAGACGCGTACGGTCCCGGCCCGAATAGACGCGCCGCAATCCACTTGACCCTTCCCGGCTTGGGGAGAGTAAACCCTGGTTTTCGTAGAAGCGGATCGCCCGAGGTGTGACGTCGAATTCGCGCGCGAGCTCGGTGATGGTGTATTGCGTGTTCATGGGGCGCCCCGTGGCCGGGCAGAAAAACCGATTGGACGATAGAATCGACGTTTACGTTATCGTCAACTTGAGTAAAGCGCAACCAGGGCGTGCGGCGACGAAGTGGCGGCTGTTGCCGCTGCAGCTATCACTGCGGTTACCGCACGTCCGATGGAACAAGACACCCACAATGAATGCTCTCGAACACCAACTCGACTACCCGTTCAACGACACCTTGCCGGAGGCGGGCCACGCATTTGAAGTGACGCCTGGCGTGTTCTGGCTGCGCATGCCGCTGCCGTTTGCGCTGGACCACATCAACCTATGGTTGCTGCGCGATGAGATCGACGGTCAGAAGGGCTGGACGGTGGTCGATTGCGGCATCACCTCGGACACGATCAAGGCGAACTGGGAGCAGGTGTTCGACACGGTGCTTGAGGGTCTGCCGGTGCTGCGCGTGATCGTCACGCATTGCCATCCGGATCACATTGGTCTTGCGCACTGGATCTGCACGGGTGGCGACAAGCAGCGCTGGGACGTACGTCTGTGGATGACGCTCGGCGAATACATGCAGGCGCGCGTGATGGCGTCAGGCGACGGCTCGAACGCGGGCGGCTCGGGCGCGGCGCGCCACTTCGCACTGCATGGGCTGACGGACGAGGTCTCCCTCGACAAACTGCGCAATCGCACAAGCTACTACTCGAACCTCGTGCCAGCGATTCCGGGCCAGTATCGGCGCGTACGCGAAGGGCAGGGCATCGTGATTGGCGGCAAGACATGGCGCGTCGTGACCGGCTTTGGTCACTCGCCGGAACACTGCGCACTACATAACGAAGCGGACGGCGTGCTGATTTCGGGCGACATGGTGTTGCCGCGTATCTCGACCAATGTCTCCGTGTTCGACATGGAGCCGGAAGGCACTCCGCTCGCGCTATATCTGGAATCGCTCGGGCGCTACGAGACGATGGCCGAGGATACGCTGGTGTTGCCGTCGCACGGCAAGCCGTTCCGTGGCGTGCGAACCCGCATCAGGCAACTGCGCGAGCACCACGATGCGCGGCTCGCCGAAGTGCGCGAGGCCTGTGCGCAGAGGCCGCAAAGCGCCGCGGATATCGTGCCGTTGATGTTCAAGCGGCAGCTCGATATCCATCAGATGACGTTTGCCATGGGCGAGGCGCTCGCGCATTTGCATTTGCTGTGGCTTGCGGGCGAGTTGAAGCGCACGCATGACGCGGATGGTGTGATTCGGTTTGCGCCGCTCTAGATCTTTGCTGATCTGCTCCGCGGAAAGAGAAAGGCCCGGTGCAATGCAACCGGGCCTTGTTGTTTGTGCTCGCAGCTTTTCGGCTCGGCGTAGCAGTCTTACTGCACAACCACCGACGTAAAGTTCTGCCGCCCAAACGGACTCACGTGATACCCGCTCACGTCGGTACGCGTGATAGCCGCAGCCGTCGGATACCCCAGCGGAATCCACAACGCCTGATCGTGAATGAGCTGCTGCGCCGCTTCATACGCCTTCGTGCGTTTGGCCTGATCCGGCGTGGCCTTCGCATCGGCGATCAGCTTGTCGAGATCGGCATCGCAAAAGCGCGCGAAGTTGATACCCGACTTCACCGCATTGCAGCTAAAGAGCGGCGTCAGGAAGTTGTCCGGATCGCCGGTGTCGCCAGCCCAGCCCATGAACAGCGTGTCGTGCTGGCCCTGCTTGGCTTCCTTGATCAACTCACCCCACTCGATCACCTTTACCTCTGCCTTCACGCCGATCTTCGCGAAGTCGGCCTGCAGCAGTTCGGCGCCGGCCTTCGGATTCGGATTGAGCACGCTGCCGGTGGGCCGCACCCAGATGGTGGTCGAGAAGCCGTTCGGAAAGCCAGCCTCGGCGAGCAGGTTCTTCGCCTTCACGGGGTCGTACGGCCAGGCCTTGACCGACTTGTTGTAGCTCCAGGTGTTCGGCGGATACGGATTCACGGCCGGACTCGCCGTGTTGTCGAACACGGTCTTCAGATACGTCGTCCGGTCGAAAGCCATGTTCAGCGCGGCGCGGACCTTCTGGTTATCGAGCGGCTTCTTGCCCGTATTCAGCGCGACGAACGCCGTCATGAACGCAGGCGTTTGCACGATCGCGAGCGACTTGTCGGTCTTCGCGTCGGCCACATCCTGAGGCTTCGGCGAGAGCGCGATCTGGCATTCGCCGGTCTTGACCTTCTGCGCCCGCACTGTGGCATCCGGCGTGATCGCGTAGATCAGGCGGTCGACCTTCGGCTTCGGACCCCAGTACGTCGGATTCACGTCATAGCGAATCACGGCGTCCTTCGTGTAGCTGTTCAGCACGAATGGCCCGGTGCCGATCGGTTTGGCATTCAGGTCGACCTGCTTGCCCGCCTTCAGCAGCTGATCGGCGTATTCGGCCGAGTAGATCGAGGCGAAGCCCATCGTCAGGATCGAGACAAACGTCGCGTCCGGCTGGTTCAGCTCGAACTTCACCGTGTTGTCGTCAACCTTCGCGACCGACTTGATCAGCTTCGGCAGCCCCATCGATTGCGCGTGCGGGAAGCCGCTCGCTCCCGTCACCTTGTGCCACGGGTTGCTGTCGTCAAGCATCCGGCTGAAGGTGAACACGACGTCGTCGGCGTTCAGCGCATGGGTCGGCTTGAAGTAATCGGTGGTCTGGAATTGCACGTTGGGGCGCAGATGGAACGTATAGGTGAGGCCATCGGCGCTCACGTCCCAGCTCTGCGCGAGCGCGGGCACCACTTTCTTCGCGGCCTCGTCGTAGGCGACCAGCGAGTTGAAGATCACGTCGGCTGACGCATTGGTCGTCACGAGCGAGTTGAACTGGACGACATCGAAACCGTCGGGGCTCGCTTCGGTGCAGACGGTCAGCGGTTTGGCCAGCGCGAGCGCGGGCGCCGTGACGAGTAGAGCGGCGATTACGGCGACGGGCAATTTAATGCGCATAGGATCTCCCATAACAAGCGCGGCTTGGCACGCGGCCTGCGCGGACCACCGACTTCATTGTGATACGTTTCCGGCGCTGGCGCAGGCGCTGCCTGCGCGAAACCGCCAGCGCGCAAGCTTATCGAAGGGTGGTTGTGCCGACAACAAATGAATCGGCATATCCATATGGACGCAGTGTCGCGGCTTTGAACACACTCGCGCTCACGGCCTGCCTGCCTTACTCGGCGGCGCGCGGCTTGCGCGGGGCCCTTTCGAAGGCGCGGTCGTAGATCCAGCGCGGCAGCACGTGCAACAGCATCGCCACAACGCGCATCTGCCACGGGAAAATCGCGAAGCGTGTTTTGCGCCCAACCGCATCGGCAACCTTCGCGGCAAAGCGGTCGGCGTCCATCAGGAACGGCATGCGATACGGATTGTGCGCGGTCATCGGCGTGCGGATATAGCCGGGAGCGATCGTCACCACGTTGACGCCTTTGGGCCGCATCTCGACGCGCAACGCCTCGAGATACTTGAACGCGGCGGCTTTGGAGGCGCTGTAAGCGCCCGAACCCGGCAAGCCGCGCACGCCGGCCACACTCGCCACGCCGACCAGAGAGCCGTTGCCTGCTGCCATCATGGCGGCCGCGAACGGCTCGAAGGTGGCGACCATGCCGAAGTAGTTGACGTCCATGACCTCGCGAAACGCGCGCAGATCGCCATGGCCGGTGACGGCGCCACGGCTCACGCCGGCATTGGCGATCACGATGTCCGGGCAACCGTAGTGCGCGATGAACTGCGCAGCGGCGGCCGCGAGCGCATCGGCGTCGCGCACGTCAGCGGGATAGATGGAGATGGGATGAGTCGGATGGGACTGCTGGAAGCTGGCGAGGGCTTCGCCGCGGCGGGCAACCAGGCCGAGAATCGCGCCGCGCCGCGCATATTCGGCGGCGAGCGCGAGGCCGATGCCACTGGACGCGCCGGTGATGAAAACCTTGAGGGTCGTGCTCATACCGGCGCTCCGGGCTTTACATCTTCTTCGCGCGGACCTGGGCGACGAGGTAGTCGAGGACCTGGATCGTGCCAGGCAGGCTGTTCGTCGCGGCCGGGCCGGTTTCATACTTGCCCTGCACGGCCAGCGTCGGCACGCCGTCGATCTTGTAGTCGTCCAGCATCTTCTTGTCGCGCTGGATCTCGCTTTGCGTCGAGAACGAGTTGTACGCGTCCATGTACTTCTTCGGATCCACGCCGTTCTTGGCAAGGAATTTGGCCTGATCTTCGGGCGTCAGCAGATAGTCCTTGTTGACGTGGATTTCGTTGAAGACCACCGGCGTGAGCTTTTCTGCGAGACCCAGCGCGTCGAGCGCGTGGTACATCCTCGAATGGGGGATGAAATCGTCGCGGAAGGCCACCGGCACACGCTTGAACACCACGTCCGGGCCTTGCTTTTTGATCCACGCTTCGAGGTACGGGTTGAATTCGTTGCAGTGCGGGCAGCCGTACCAGAAGAATTCGGTGACTTCGATCTTGCCGGCCGGCACGTCGACCGGTTGCGCCTGCGGCAGCACGGTGTAGTCCTTACCGGCGACGGGCGCGGCAGCCGATGCTTCTACGGCAGCGCTGGCGAGGCCGATTGAAAGAAAGAGAATGCTCAGCAGTTTTTTCATGTCTTGTTGACCCAATTAGGCGGAGTAACGGTGCTGCGGCGGTGCGGTGAACGCCTGGCCGTCACCGTTACGAGAGTTTGGTGGCAGGGCTCTGAGGTGCATGAGACTCGCGCCGCGCGCTGAGGTTCAGCGGCGGCGCATGACGGAACATTACTGCTTGGTAAAGCGGATCACGGCGGTATCGACCCCAGCGTCGGATAGACGCTGGCGGGCCGAATTCATGTCCTCGAACTTCGAAAACGGCCCGATGCGCACGCGGTAGTAGGTGACTCCGCCGGCATCGCGCTGCGTGACCTTCGATTCGAAGCCCTGGAAGGCGAGGCGGGCCCGCTGCTGCTCCGCATCCGCCGACGTCTTGTACGCGCCAACCTGCAGGAAATAGCCGCTGTTTGCGTCAGCTGCGTTCGAGGCAGGTGCGGCCGCCGTGCTCGGCGGGGCGCTGGTGGCCTGCTGCGGCTTCTTCACCACACCGGAGGCGGCCTGATCCTGCGCGGGCTGCGGCGCGACCGCGACACCGTTGTTAGCCGCCGAGCTGGCCGGCGGCACTTCGACGATTTGCGGTTCCTGCAACATGCCGCCCGGCGGATTTGCGCCGTTGGTCTGGCCCGGTGCAGTGTTCGGCGGGGCCGGCTGGTTAGCCTGCGGCACCGGCTGGCCCGGCGTTTTGCCTTGCAGCGGACGGTTCGGATCGTATTGCGCGTCGCTTGCGCTGGTGTCGGACGCCGCGGGCGGCGCGACCTTGGCGACGAATGGCGTAGGCGCCCGGGTGATATACAGCGCCACCACTACCGCGATTGCCAGGCCGACAATCAGGCCCAGTACGATGCCGAGAAATGTGCCCCCGGTTTGTTTCGACTGCTTTGTTGTGCGGCGTGGTTTTGCCATCGTCTAAATCACCTGCAAAAAGAATCCTGGAACGGTCGTCGATTATAACGACGGCCGAGTGCATGTCGTGCCGGAGGACTTACATCTTTTCGGGAGCAGAGACGCCGATTGTCGCAAGGCCGTTTGCCAGCACCTGACGGGTGGCGGCGAGCAATGCAACGCGGGCGTTACGCGCCGCTTCGTCGTCGACGAGGACGCGTTCAGCCTTGTCATTGTAGAACGAGTGGAATTCGCCCGCGAGGTCGCGCAGATAGAAGGCGACCGCGTGCGGCGCGAGTTCTTCGGCGGCGTGTTGCAGCATGTCGGGGAATTCCGCGAGCTTTTGCAGCAGCGCCATGGCGCGTTCGCTGGTCAGCAGCGACACGTCCACCGACGGCAGAATCGCCAGATCGGTGTTGTAGCGCGTCTTCGATTCGTTGATGACCGAGCAGATCCGGGCGTGGGCGTATTGCACGTAATGCACCGGATTCTCGTCGTTCTGCTTGAGCGCGAGATCGATATCGAACACGAATTCCGTGTCGGCCTTGCGCGAGATCAGGAAGAACCGCACCGCGTCGCGGCCACGGCGAATCGTTGCTTCGTCGAGCAGATCCGGCGAGGTTTCCGCGCCCGGCGTCGCGCCGCCCGACCACTCGATCAGGTCGCGCACCGTCACGTAGCTGCCCGCGCGCTTCGAAATCTTCACTTCCTGACCATCGCGCATCACCGTGACCATCTTGTGCAGGATGTAGTCGGGATAGCCCTTCGGAATACCGATGCCGAGACCCTGCAGGCCGGCGCGCACCCGTGCGATCGTGCCGTGGTGATCCGAGCCCTGCACGTTGATGACCTTGGTGAAGCCTCGATCCCACTTGGCGACGTGATAGGCGACGTCCGGCACGAAATAGGTGTAGGTGCCGTCGGTCTTGCGCATCACGCGGTCTTTGTCGTCGCCGTCGTCCGTGGTGCGCAGCCACAGCGCGCCTTCCTGCTCGTAGGTCTTGCCGGCGGCGATCAGCGCGTTTACCGTTTTCTCGACGCGGCCTTCCGCGTACAACGACGATTCGAGGTAGTACTGGTCGAATTTCACGCCGAACGCCTGCAGGTCCATGTCCTGCTCGTGGCGCAGGTAGGCGACCGCACAGCGGCGGATGGCCTCGAGGTTGTCCACGTCGCCTTCGCCCTTGACCGGCTCGACGTCTTTCGCGGCGACCGTTTCACCGTTCATGTAGTCGTGCGCAATGTCGGCGATGTAGTCGCCGTTGTAGGCCGATTCCGGCCAGCCGGCGTCGCCCGGCTTCAGGCCGCGGGCACGCGCCTGGGTGGAGACGGCCAGCGTATGGATCTGCACGCCCGCGTCGTTGTAGTAGAACTCGCGATGCACGCCGTAGCCCTGCGAAGCGAGCACGTTAGCGAGTGCATCGCCCAAGGCCGCCTGGCGGCCATGGCCGACGTGTAGCGGGCCGGTCGGGTTGGCCGAGACGAATTCGATCAGCACACGCTTGCCGGCATCGCGCTGCGAGCGGCCGAAGGCTTGCTGTTCTGCGAATACGGTGCCGATCACCGCCTGTTTGGCAGCGGGCGAGAGGCGCAGGTTGATGAAGCCTGGGCCGGCCACTTCGGCGCCCTGCACGAGGCCTTGAGCTTGCGGATGGGCGAGCACCGCGTCGACGATCTGCTGCGCGAGCTGGCGCGGATTTGCGCGCAGCGGCTTGGCGAGCTGCATCGCGACGTTGCAGGCGACATCGCCGTGAGCGGCGACTTTCGGGCGTTCCAGCGTAATGGTGGGAGCGACGAAGGCCGCTTCCGTGGCGCCTTGGGTCGCCTCGGCGACCTGCTTCACGGTGTCGGCGAGTAGTAGTTCGAGCGTTTGTTTCTGTGCGGGCAGCATGCTTGTTGCGAGTCCAGTGAGGCAGTGCGGTGAAACGGGGGCAGCGCGCGAGGCGGGGGCAGACCAGGGCCGATCCGCCGTGCGAGCCATTGTCCGGCACGCAGCGGCGCGCTTTTGCGTCAGGACGGATTTTAGCAGGTGCTAATATGTCCAATGAGATGCCCAACACAGGGCCGTGGCCGCCGGTGCTCGCCGGCCTGCCAACGAAACGCACGCAGACGGTCGTCCCACGGCCATCGGCGCGTAATCAAACAAATGAAAAAGGGAACAGTCATGCTGATTACTTTCAAATGCCGCGCGACTCCGGACGTGATGATGCTGGAGAATCTGGCGAATTATCTGGTCGGCATCGTCGGCAAACGTCTCGGTGAGCGCGGGGTCATCATGCACGATGAACTGGGTGAGGCAATCACCAAACTGGAATCGGCCATCAGCTCCGACAAGCAGGAACGCGCCGAGCACGAGGGCCACTTCCACGAGGGCGAAGAGGGCCACGAACACCACGAGATTCCGGTCGGCCTTGCGCAACGCGCCTATCCGTTCCTCGACATGCTGCGCGCCGCGCAAAAGGAAAACGCGGATATCGTCTGGGGCGTTTGACGGGCGCCTGCGCCGCTGCGGCTTTGCGCGCGGCGCGCAATTGCCTCGAAGTTAACGCCCGCGCTGGACCTGGTCACGCGCAATCGACGCATCCAAAGACAAGAGCCCGCTTAAAGCGGGCTCTTGTCTTTTATGCAACTGCATAAGCCAGCCATCCATCCATCGCGCCGCAACGACAACGAGCGTGAAAGCGACTGGCTGCGGGCGCTCGGCCGTCCGGATTTTTCGAGCCGGCGCGGTTTATTGGCTGGCGGCGGCCGGTGCAGCCGCTGCGGCCGAGGCGCCCTTCTTCGTCTTCTGCTTCTTCGGCTTTTTGACGTGCTTCTGGGTAGGCGGCGAGTACGAACTGACCGCGCTGCCGGCAGCCGGAGCGGCTGTCTGGGCGAAGGCTACAGAAGTACCGACTGCAAGGGAAAGACCAGCCAAAATCAACGTCAGCTTTTTCATGCGAGATTCTCCGTGTCGGTTGCAAGTAGTTGAGCCGACGCGTTTTATGGCCGCGTCTGGCAGGTAAGGCGCTTGCAGTCTACAAAGCCGAAAATCTGCCTGCCTGAAATATTCAGCCTTACGTTCTGGATATAGTGGGGTGGTTTTTGGCCGTCCCACGCCGCTTACCTCACAGCAGCGGGGCCAGGGCCCGTTCCGCATCCTGCTTCGACAACGCCATCCGCTTCGCGAAGTCTTCCACCTGGTCTGCGGCAATCTTTCCGACCGAAAAATAGGTGCTTTCCGGGTGCGCCAGGTAAAAGCCCGAGACGCTCGCCGCCGGCAGCATGGCGAGCGATTCCGTGACGCTCATGCCGATTTCGTCCGCACGGAGCACGTCAAACATGTCGCGCTTCACCAGGTGATCCGGGCAGGCCGGGTAACCGGGCGCGGGACGGATGCCGCGATACTTTTCGCCGATCAGGTCGTCGTTGGAGAGCGTTTCGTTCGTGGCGTATCCCCAAAGGTCGCGGCGCACGCGGGCGTGCATCGCTTCGGCAAAGGCTTCCGCGAAGCGGTCGGCGAGCGCCTTCAGCATGATCGCGCTGTAGTCGTCGTGATCCTTTTCGAACTGCTTTTCCTTCACGTCGACGCCGAGCCCCGCCGTCACCGCGAACATGCCGATGTAGTCGGCCACGCCGGAATCTTTCGGCGCGATAAAGTCGGCGAGCGACCGGTTCGGCCGCATCACGCCGTCCACTACCGGCCGCACGCTTTGCTGGCGCAGGTTGCGCCACGTCAGCGCGACTTCCGAGCGCGATTCGTCCGTGTAGATCTCGATGTCGTCGTCATTCACCGTGTTGGCCGGCAACAGCGCGATCACACCGTTGGCCTGCAGCCAGCGGCCCTGGATCAGGCGCGAGAGCATTGCCTTGCCGTCGGAGAACACGCGCCGCGCCGATTCGCCGACGATCTCGTCATTGAGGATCGCGGGGTACGGGCCGGCCAGATCCCACGTCTGGAAGAACGGCGCCCAGTCGATGTAGTTCGCCAGTTCGCCGAGGTCGAAGTTCTTGAAGATGCGGCGGCCGATGAATTTCGGCTTGACCGGCTGATAGCTCGTCCAGTCGATCTTCGTCTTGTTCGCGCGCGCTTCGGCCAGCGTGACCATGGGCTGCGCCTTGCGGTTGGCGTGCTGCTCGCGGATACGGTCGTAGTCGGTCTTCAGATCTTCCAGGTACTTCGCTGCGCCTTCGTCCGACAGCAGACTCGAGGCCACGGATACCGATCGTGACGCGTCGGGCACATATACCACCGGTCCTTCGTAGTGCGGCGCGATCTTCACAGCCGTGTGCACGCGCGAAGTAGTTGCACCGCCGATCAACAGCGGAATCTTCTTGATGCGGAAGTAGTCGTCGCGCTGCATTTCCGAGGCGACGTAGGCCATTTCTTCGAGGCTCGGCGTGATCAGGCCGGACAGCCCGATGATGTCTGCGCCTTCGACCTTCGCCTTCGCGAGAATGTCGTTGCACGCGACCATCACACCCATGTTGACCACTTCGAAGTTATTGCACTGAAGTACCACCGAGACGATGTTCTTGCCAATGTCGTGCACGTCGCCCTTGACGGTCGCGATGACGATCTTGCCCTTCGCGCGCACGTCGGCACCGGCTTCGGCCATCAGCTTCTTTTCTTCTTCGATGTACGGGATCAGATGCGCGACCGCCTGCTTCATCACGCGTGCCGACTTCACCACCTGCGGCAGGAACATCTTGCCCTGACCGAACAGGTCGCCGACGACGTTCATGCCATCCATCAGCGGGCCTTCGATCACGTTGATCGGGCGCCCGCCCGCAGCGGCGATCCTGGCGCGCACTTCCTCGGTGTCTTCGACAATGAAGTTGGTAATGCCGTGCACCAGCGCGTGGGCCAGACGCTTCTCGACCGGCTGGTTGCGCCACTCGAGGTTCTCCTCCTTTTTTGCCGCACCGGTCTTGAACTTGTCGGCGATTTCGAGCAGACGATCGGTGCCGTCTTCACGGCGGTTCAGCACGACGTCTTCAACACGCTCGCGCAGTTCGGGATCAAGGTCTGCGTACACACCGAGCTGGCCGGCGTTGACGATGCCCATGTCCATCCCCGCCTGGATCGCGTGGTAGAGGAACACGGTGTGGATCGCTTCGCGCACCGGATCGTTACCGCGGAACGAGAACGATACGTTCGACACGCCGCCGCTGATCTTTGCGTACGGCAGGTTCTCCTTGATCCAGCGCGTGGCGTTGATGAAGTCGACGGCGTAGTTGTTGTGCTCTTCGATGCCGGTGGCGACCGCGAAGATGTTCGGGTCGAAGATGATGTCTTCCGGGGGAAAGCCGACTTCGTTGACGAGGAAGTTGTACGAGCGCCTGCAGATCTCGGTCTTGCGCTCGTAGGTGTCGGCCTGGCCTTTTTCATCGAAGGCCATCACGACGGCTGCGGCGCCATAGCGGCGGATCAGGTTCGCGTGATGACGGAACGCGTCTTCGCCTTCCTTCAGCGAGATGGA
>NZ_JAMFSB010000327.1 GCF_026225065.1 Paraburkholderia sp.
CGAGACGCACTACCAGCGCTTTCTGATGCCGACCATCCGCGGCGCCGAACAAGGTAGTAAAAAGCGCTATGCGGGACTCGTCGCCAAACCGGACGGCAGCGAGGAAATGGTCTTCAGGGGACTCGAGACCGTGCGGACCGACTGGACTCCGCTCGCCCAGCAATTCCAGCGGCAACTCTATCTGCGCATCTTCAAGCGGCAGCCGTATCAGGACTTTGTGCGCGACTACGTCGAACGCACGGTGAGCGGAGAGTTCGACGAGTTGCTCGTGTATCGCCGGCGACTGCGCCGCAATCTCGAAGAGTACCGACGCAACGTGCCGCCGCATGCGCGTGCCGCACGGATGGCCGACGAGTTCAACCAGCAGCAGGGCCGGCCGCTGCAGTATCAGAACGGCGGCTGGATCACGTATGTGATGACGGTGGCCGGTCCCGAACCGCTGGAGACGCAGCGCTCGGCGATCGATTACGACCACTATCTGACGCGCCAGCTACAACCGGTAGCCGACGCGATCCTGCCGTTTATGAGCGACGATTTTGCTACGTTGATGACCGGGCAGAAAGAGTTGTTTTAGGCGAGGCAGATGAGACCCGTCACGTTTGATCGGGATGCGGCGACGCGCCTCTCACCGCCACGCCAGGATCGGCCATGCTGCTTGCCCTGCGTGAGTCCGCAACGCGGCGTCGGGATTCACCGCGTGCGGCCTCGTCACCTTCTGCAGCAGCGGCAAGTCATTGCGAGAGTCGGAGTAGAAGCTCGCACCGTCGAGGTCTTCATGGCTGGCGCTCAACCACTCGTCAAGTCGAATGACTTTGCCCTCGCGATAGGTCAGCGTGCCACGCGTACCGCCCGTGTACGTTCCAGTGTCGGTCGCCAGCTCAATCGCGAGCGCGTCGGCGATCCCCAACCGCGCCGCGATAGGGCGCACGAGGTGATCACCGGAAGCTGAGATCACCAG
Organism: Paraburkholderia sp.; assembly: GCF_026225065.1. GTDB lineage: Bacteria > Pseudomonadota > Gammaproteobacteria > Burkholderiales > Burkholderiaceae > Paraburkholderia. Next base: position 959 of record NZ_JAMFSB010000327.1, read on the forward strand.
AAGCCTGTCGCCCAGCGTGCGGTGCCGGTCGACGGTACGGCGCGCATCGCCGTAAATGCGCGGCTCGATGACTTCGTCGACAAATACGTCGACGAGCAACGCCACTGCGCTGACCGCTCGCCCCTTGAGCGGCGCGAGGCTAAAAGCCATGTAATCCTCCATGGCCAGTTTGCCTTCGCTATAGGCGCTCATCAGCGCATCGTTTTCTCGCATGAACGAAGCCCGGTCTACCCAGCCGAGCGAGCACATTCGCTCGCTCCACAGGGTCGCGCAGTCACCGTTGATCAGCGTCTCGTCAAGATCGAAAATCGCCAAAGCCATCGAATTGCCTTTGAGTGAATGGATTCAGGTCGTCAGGGATGTCGCAGCAGGAATCGAGACCTTGCCGGTTTCCACCGAGTCGAACAGCGCCTGGATTCGCGCCGCTTCGGCAGCAGACGGTTTCAGCGCCAGTGCAAAGCCAACGAAAACCGCGAAGTTTGCGATCAGGCCGACAATGCCGCTTGTCAGCGAACCGAGCCAAGGCACGTCGTCCGGATAGATCGCGGTCAACACGATCGCAATCGCGATGCCCACCAGCATGCCGGCGATCGCCCCCTGCTTGTTGCCGCGCCGGGAGAATATGCCGAAGAACAATGGTACGGCGAGCTGAATGATGCCCTGATAGGAAATCTGCGCCAGCAGTTGCAGGCGGCTATAGTCGAACGTCAAATAGGCCAGCACCGCCGCCGCGACGATGAACACGATCATGCCGGCCTTCGCCAGCAATGTCAGTTGACGGTCGCTGCGCGGCCTGGTCCACGTTGCCAGGTCGTTCGCGAACTGGGTGCCGCACACCTGCACGCAACCATCCACATGGCCGATACTCGCCGCCAGCACGATCACGATCGAAATCGCCAGCATCCACGGGCCGCCCACGTCGAAGAGCGCGAGGAACCAGCCGTGCTGGGGATCCGCTGCCACCTTGGGGTCGCCGCTCGCGGCAGCCGCGAAGAGCATCAGGATGCAATAGAAGCCGCCCACCAGCAGCATCGTCAGCAACGTGCCCTTCTTGACCGCGCGCACACCGCTTGCCGTATAGATGCGCTGGAAACTCATCGGCCAGCACATCGAGCCGATCACACCCGTGAAAATCAGGCTAAACATGTACCACGGGCCATAAGTCGAGTGCGTGCCACCTGGAATGATCAACATTTTGGGCGGCAACTGCGACAGGTGGGAGTACGACGTTTGAGCACCGGACAGCAGGACCAGACAGAGCGCGGCGCACAGCACATAGGCAATCAAGCCCTGAAACATGTCGGTCATGATGAGCCCGCGCATACCCATGCTCACGGTCCAGTACTGCCGGATCAGGACGATGACCACGCCTGCAATCAGGCAACTCGTCACCGTCCACTGTCCGAAACTCGCGAACTGGAACAGCGTCGCCAACGCCTGGATGCCCATGACGACCCACGGGAACACCGAGATGATGCCGATCAGCGAAGCAATGCGCTTCACCGCTGGGCTGTTATAGCGCATCCCCAGCAGATCGGGCTGCGTGGTCAGATTAAAGCGCTTCCCCCACGTCCACGCGCGATTGGCCATCAGGTACATCGCGGTCACGCCCAGGGTGGCGTACACCATGCCGTAGAAACCCAGCACGCCGCCCACTGAAAGCGCGAAGAACGCGGTAAACGTCGAGCCCGGCCACCACGAGTTCGTATAGCTCATCGCGATGAACCAGGGGCCATAGGACCGACCGCCGACCGCATAGTCCGAGAAACTGGTGCTTTTGCGATTGGTGGCATAAAGCACTGCGATCATCAGGACAAGAAAGATCCCGATCATCCCGAAGGTAATGTAGAGATCACTACCGCCGCTAAACTTAACCATTTGGATTTCCCTCCTCGGGAAGTTCACCATTGACGCTTTCAACAATGTAGAGCGCCCACACACCGAGTCCGGCAAGAACGGCGTTGCTCACCCAGTAAAAGATCGGCAACGGAATCCCCGCCACGAGCGCGGCGCTGCCACTGACGCTCAGGTAGAACGGCGGGAATAGCGCCATCGCCAGCAAGAGCAGGAAATACGCGCCGAACACGATCCTTCGCGTCGACCGAGGGGCTACTTTGATAGCGTCTTTCATCGATTCCGCCTCCGCACAAATGACAGATTGACAAGGTGACTGCCGGCATACGAAGGGCGGAGCGTTGCGGCTCTTACCGGTGCGTTCGCACCGCCTTAGTGATTCGTATACCTAACAATTCATGAGATTGGTGCATCCGGAAATCCGGTCTGACTTGAGTGAACAACCAAACGGCCAAAACTGGTGCAACTTCACAGGTGCTCTATCGACTTCCATGCTTCATCCGGGTGCTTCGCTTTCTTCGGCGCGATGCGAGCGGACGGTTCGCTCTGGCTGGTTACACCTGTCGCAACCAGAGTTCCCAGCGGGAGTCATGCATGATCGAGCGGGCCCGCATGTGTTTCCAAACGCCATACTTGTAGAAGTCGAAGTCGATTTGCGACACCGCGCGCTGGACCATGGCCCACGTCGACCACTTGAGATCCGCCAACGCCTTGTTGACCGCGACCCGCGCCAAAGTCTGCGGCGTCACGCGCCCGAAGTACTCCTCGATCAGGGCCGATTCCATCTCCGGCGTGAAAAACATCTCGCCGAACCACAGCGCCAGTTCGTAATGGGGATCGTTGTTCGACGCATACTCGAAGTCGACGAGCCGGATCGCTCGCTGATCGTTCAACATGAAATTGCCAGCGAGCGTGTCGTTCATGCAGGGCCTGAGATCGATTCCTGAGCTTTGCAGCGCCGCGCGTGCGCGCTCGAACTGCCGGCACAGCCAGACGTGATCGGGCGGTGTACGCCCGTTCAAGGCGGCAACCTGCCGCTGATGTTCATCGATCATGTCGAACACCGTCTTGGTCTGAATCAATGGAGGTTGGTCGTTGAACGCCTTCAGCGCACGCAGCGCGTTATGGCGCACATCGTGCTCGAGAAAATCGCGATTCGACGAGGCTTTCCATCCTTCCATGAACTCGAATACCTCAACACCCAGTCCTTCCAGAAACGCGAACACCGGTGCGCCGTAACCCGTATTGGCAGCCTTAAGACTGGCATCGTGAGCGGTACGCCGATCGACGAACATCTCGGTGCCCTGCCCCGGCACCTTGACGAAATAGGCTGTCGACGCTCCTTCCACCTCGACCCGCCAATTGGCATTGGAAATGCCGCCGCCCACCGGCGCATAGCCCACCGTCAGGCTGCGCCAGGCAGGAATGGCCTTGAGCGCCGCCTCGATCTGGTGTTCCTCGGCGGTCGCCGCCTGCCCTAATCTCTTCATGATGCGACTCCATGAAGTTGCCGCAGCCAGGCTTCGAAACGTGCGTCCTGCACGCTTTGCCGGCAACGCAGCAGTGTCCATTGTCCGAGCTTGGTGAACTCCACCTGACGCGCCGAGGTAGCCCCAGACCAACTGGCAGAAAGCGTGCAGAGCCAGTCGTCGACCAGTGCGTACAGGCGGCAGCGTGCATAATCGGCCTCCTCGCAGCGGCCCGCCCACGCCGCAACGCCCGCGCGCCACTCGTCTTCGAACTGGAACAGGTCGTTGAGCGTCGTCGCCACGTCGTACCACGGGTCGAAGCACCCGCCGCGATCGAAGTCGATCAGGCACAGTTGCCCCTGCGGTCCGATCATCACATTGCTGGCAACGCCATCGCCGTGAATCGGCACGTGTCGCGTTTCACCGGATTGCAAGGCCGCGCAAGCGAGATCGACGCACTCATCGATCCACGCGGCATCTGCAGGCAGCGAGACCCCGTCACGCTTGCACAACGCCCGCAGCCGCTGAATATCCTCGTGAGGCGAGCGTAAAAAATCAGGCGCGGGTCCTTGATGGACCTTGCGCTTGAGCGCCCATAGCGCTAGCAGGCGATCCGGGGCGGTCAGATCATCGACGTGCGCCCATTTCCACCCGGGGCGGGGAAGCGCGTCGAACAACAAGACCCCACGCTGCGCATCGACAAGCCGCACACCCGGCGCTGCGCCCGTTTCGGCCGCACAGCCGCTGGCTCGCCCGCTGCGCGCTACGTCGATCAGGGGATCCATGTCCTCGTAGAGCACTTTCGCGTAGTAACGCTGACCTTCGGTGCTGACCGCAAAGCCCGCCCATTCCGTTGCCAGCCGCATGGGCGAAGCAATCGCAGCGGTGCCCGCTTCGAGCGCAATCGCGCCTGAGAAATCGGCCGCGTGCAGAGCCTCGAGTAGTCGCCGCGATTCGGCAGTGTGCGTGTCCACAGCGGCTCCTTAGCGTCGGACGGGTGGTTGGGTGCAGATGCGGTACAGCAGCGCGGTCAACACGCGCAAGCCGTTTCGCAGATCCTGCTCGGCAGTAAATTCAGCTTCGTTGTGCGAGACACCGTTGCTGCTCGGCACAAAGATCAGACAGGTGGGATAGACGTGACTCATGCTGATCGCGTCGTGTCCCGCCACGGTCACGCTGTTGCCCACGGGCAGGTCCAACTGTGCCGCGGTATCGTGGGCGAGGTCCGATAGTTCACGGTCGAGTTTCAGTGGCGAGCGCAGCCGTTTCTCCTCGACTTCGACGCGGGTACCCGTCAGCTTCGCGATGCGCTCGAGCGTGAGCTGAAACTGCTCTGCCGTTTCCTGCAGGCGTTCGACCGACTGCGAGCGAAACTCGATCAGCAACGTGGCCCGCGACGCGACGACATTCGGCGAGTTCGGATACACATCGAGCCGTCCAACTGAACTGTGCATGGCCAGCCCATGCGGTTCGGCTGCGGCGCGCACCGCTACGACCGCGTGCGCCGCGGCCAGCAACGCGTCGCGCCGCTGCGCCATAGGAGTGGGACCGGTGTGGTTCTGTTCGCCGTCGAAACGCACACGCCATTTGAGCGCGGCCCAGGTCTCGCGCACAACACCGATCGCAAGCTTGCTGCTCTCAAGGCCCGAGCCCTGTTCGACGTGCGTTTCCACATACGCCGCGACGTGGATGTCCGGCACCCAGTCGCCGAGATAGCCGATCTTGTCCAGAGCCGCCTGCAACGAAATGCCTCGTTCGTCCCGGCAGGCGAGCGCCTGCTCGAGCGTCATCGCACCCGTATAAACGCTGCTTCCGGTCAGACTGGGTTGGAATCGTGCGCCTTCCTCGTTAGTCCAGTTGACGACGCATAAATTGCAGGCTGGCCGTTCGCCGCGCTGGCGGATCTGCCGGGCGAGACTCGCGATCGCCACCGCCGCAGCCAGCACGCCATAGACGCCGTCGAAGCGGCCCGCGCTGGGCTGACTGTCGAGGTGCGAGCCGCACAGCACATACGGCGCGTGCTCGTCGAAGGTCAATAGTCCGAAGATATTGCCAACCGCATCGACGCGCACGTCGAAGCCGCGCTCCTTTAGCCAGCCGCAGAAGAGGTCGCGCACCCGGCCGTCCTCTTCTGAGGCCGCAAGGCGATGCAAACCACCACCCGCCGTCGCGCCGATCAGCGAGCTTTCCTCGAACAAGCCGGCGAACCCGGCCAGATCCGCCTCGTCCGGAAGCAGTAACTCAGGAGTGGAGAACGTCGACATGGTCGTCCTCCATGCGGGTTGCAAACTCGTCAGATAACGGGCGATTCGTCACAAGTGTGCTGATCGCGCTGAAAGGCAACGTATTGATGAAGGTGCGGTGGCCGAACTTGCCGTCATCCGCGAGGATCACACTGCGCACGCAATGCTTCACAAGCGTTCTGCGCAGCAGCGCCTCTGATTCTTCGTAGTCCATCAGACCCAGTTCGAGATCGATGCCGCCGATCCCCATGAATGCGATGTCGTAGTGAAACTGGCGGGCGAATTCGAGCGTGTGCGGACCGATCAATGCATTGTCGTTACGGCGCACATCGCCAGGGGTCACCAGCACCTGGTTGTCGCTCTGGTGCGTCAAAAGCTGGGCGATATCGAGCGAGTTGGTCACCACCTTCAGGTTCGCAAACGCCGTCAACCGTTGCGCGAGAGCCAGCGTAGTCGTACCGGTGTCAAGAAACACGGCCATGCCCTCCTGAACGATCTGCATGGCACAACCGGCGAGCGCTACCTTGGCCTGCGTCTTGATGCGATTGCGCACCTGCAGCGGCTGTTCCTCGTTGAGCCGCGGCAGAATGGCGCCGCCGTGCACACGGCGCAGTTTTCCCTGACCTTCGAGAAACTTGAAATCACGGCGAATCGTCTCCTCGGATACCCCGAAGGACGTGGCCAGATCAATCGATTTAACGCGCTGCTGCTGACTGAGGAGCCGCACGATTTCATCGAGCCGTGGCTGGTTGAGCATAGTGCAAAGTTTCC
>NZ_JAMFSB010000328.1 GCF_026225065.1 Paraburkholderia sp.
CGCCATAAGAAGACGCTGTTCGTCGTCCTGATGCTCACCCGCGCCATTCCCGGCATCGCGCTTTCGTTACCGATCTTCATGCTGTGGGCGTGGACAGGTCTGCTCGATACGCGCATCGGCGTCATCATCGTGTACCTCGCGATGAACGTGCCGTTCACGGTCTGGCTGATCGACGGGTTCTTTCGCGAAGTGCCGGCGGAACTCGCCGAGGCCGCCCAGATAGACGGTTGCACCCGCTGGCAGGCGTTCTGGCATATCGAACTACCGCTGGCCCGTTCGGGCGTGGCGTCGGCGGCGATTTTCGCCTTCCTGACGAGCTGGAACGAATTCGCACTGGCTTCGCAACTGTGTCGCAGTCCCGATACTAAAACGCTCCCCGTCGGCCTGATGGACTTCACCGCGCAGTTCACGGTGGACTGGGCCGGCATGTGCGCGATGGCGGTGATCATCATCATTCCGGCCATCGTGCTGACTTTCATCGTTCAGAAACACCTGATTGCGGGGCTTACGCTCGGCGGTGTCAAAGGATAAAACCACCATGACCGTTATCGAAAACGTCGAAATCCGGCAGGTCGACCTGCAGCCGAAAGTGCGGCGCACGGACGCCATTCAGTCGTTCGTCGTGCAGGAAACCATTCTGGTGACGATTCGCTGCAGCGACGGCAGCAGCGGAACAGGCTATACGTACACCATCGGCACCGGCGGCTCGTCTATCGTCGCGCTGCTGCACGATCATCTCGTGCCGCGGCTGATAGGCCGTAATCCCGCGGAGTACGAAGCAATCTGGCGCGATCTGTTCTTCCATACGCATGCGACCGCTGTGGGCGCAATCACCAGCCTCGCGCTGGCCGCTATCGATACTGCGCTGTGGGATCGCAATACGCGCGTGGCGGGCCTGCCGCTGTGGATCGCTGCTGGCGGCGCGCAACCGCGTGTGCGCACCTACACGACCGAGGGTGGCTGGCTGCATCTGTCGCAAAGCGAGCTGGTCGAGCAGACGCTGCGGGCACAAGCCGAGGGGTTTCGCGGCGCGAAACTGAAAGTAGGGCGCCCGCATGTGTCGGAGGACGCCGCCCGCCTCACTGCCGTGCGCTCTGCAGTGGGTGACGGCTTCGAACTGATGGTCGATGCAAATCAGGGGTTTACGCTAGCCGAAGCACTGCGACGGGCGCACGCGTTTGAACCGCTACGGCTCGCATGGCTGGAGGAACCGATGCCGGCCGAAAGCCTCGATGCGCATCGGCGTCTGTGTGCCGCGACAACGGTGCCGGTCGCGGTTGGCGAATCGCTTTACCACCCGGCGCAGTTCGCCGAGTACGTGAAGGCGGATGCGTGCTCGATCGTTCAGGCGGACGTTGCCCGCGTCGGTGGCATTACGCCGTGGCTAAAGGTTGCGCATATTGCCGAGGCAATGAACATCGAGATCTGTCCGCACTTCCTGATGGAGCTGCACGTGAGTTTGTGCGCGGCCGTACCTAACGCAAGCTGGCTCGAGTACATTCCTCAACTGGACTCGTTGACCGGCACTTCGATTGTGGTGGAGCAGGGGTACGCGACACCGCCGGCGTCACCGGGAATCGGTATCGACTGGGACTGGGACGCGATTCGCTCGCAACAGCGTCTGCACATCGAGCTCGACGCGCCGGTCAACGCCTGAGTGCACGAGTAGCCAGCCGTTTGGCCCTGTTCTGGAGTGATGCATGCGCTACTGTCTCGCCCTCGATCTTCGCGACGACCCCGCCGTGATGGCGAAGTACGACCGCTATCACCGGGAGGTCTGGCCTGAGGTGCTCGAGCATCTTCGGGCCTCGGGTATTCATGACATGACCATCTGGCGGCGTGAGAACCGCCTGGTCATGCTGATCGACGCCGATCCCGGATTTGCGCCGGAGCAGCTGGTCATCGGGCCGGGCACGCATCCGCGAGTGAAAGAATGGGAGACGTTGATGGCGAGCTTCCAGCAGCCCTTGCCTCATGCGGAGAAAACCGCATGGCAGCCGATGGAAAGCGTGTTTCGTCTGAGCGAGCAGATTTGACCAGGCCGCAGTAACCGGGGCCGTACCGGCGTTGGCTTACAATTCGCTAATGTAGCCGCTACGTTGACGATTGTGGTCGAACGAAACGAGACCGGAACTGAAGGCATGGAGAGCCAATGAATCCACAGGAACGCATTGACGAGCTGATCGCAGGACTGACGGATTGGCGTGGTAAAACTTTCGCCAGCGTGCGCAAGAGCATCCTTGGGGCCGACCCGGAGATCATCGAGGAATGGAAGTGGATGGGCAGCCCGGTGTGGTCGCGCGACGGAATGATCGCGGTGGCAAACGCCCA
>NZ_JAMFSB010000329.1 GCF_026225065.1 Paraburkholderia sp.
GTGCTCGGCCACGATCTGCGCACGCCGCTCGGCGCGGTGCTGGCCTCGGCGGAGTATCTGATGCGTGTTGGCGCGAGCGAGCAGGTGACCACTACTGCCACGCGCATCAAGAGCAGCTCGCTGCGCATGGCGCGCATGGTGGATCAACTGCTCAACCTGGCGCGCCTGCAAGGCGGACGTCTGCAACTGCAACCGCGTTCGATCGAGCTGGCGACGCTGTGCAAATCGGTGATCGACGAATTCGCGACTCACAAGGGCGCCGATCGGATCTTCTTCCTGAGCGAGGGGGATTCCGCGGGCCGCTGGGATACCGATCTGATGTGGCAGGCCATCTCGAACCTGATCAACAATGCGCTGCATCACGGCGAGCCCGGATGCAGCATCATCGTCAAAGTGGACGCCAGCAAGGATGAGTCGATCACGCTGAGCGTCACGAACGGCGGCGTGATTCCAGCGGACGTCGTGCCGCATCTGTTCAAGGCGTTCGGTTCGAGTGGCGTCGGCGGGCGGCCGCGCGAAGGGCTGGGCCTCGGCCTGCACATCGTGCGGGAGATCGTTCAGATGCATGGCGGCGAGGTCTGCATGCAGTCGGATGAAATGCGCGGAACGGTGTTTTCCATCGAACTGCCGCGCACGGCCGCGCGTGGGCGGGGATCGTTGAGCGGGCATTAGACCGGGCTATTGGGGACGATGGCCTAAGGTGGGATGAGACGTTTGAGCATAAAATTGCTAAATTAAGGCATTAATCAACTCGCTGAGACTGGCTACACTGATTTCCATGCCATACGACATGGCTAGCAGATAAACCCAGACCTCAAGGAGTCGATCATGTCCCGTCTTTCCACAATCAACCCTCAAGACGCTACCGGCGCTACTGCCGAACTGTTCGCCAAGATCAAGAAGGCCGCCGGCAAGGTGCCGAACGCTTACGCGACTATTGGCACGCACAGCCCCGCCGCGCTCGGCGCGATTCTCGGTGTCGAAGCCGTGCTGGCAAGCAGCAGCCTGCCGAAGTCCGATATTGAAGTGATCAAGCTCGCTGTCAGCCAGGTGGCCGGCTGTGACTACTGTCTCGCTGCTCACACACTGACGGGCAAGTTCGCCGGCCTGTCGCCGGACACCATGAAGCAGGTGCGTGCGGGTGCCGAGACCGGCGACGCGAAGCGCGATGCGCTGGTGCGGTTCGTCCGGACGCTCGTCAACACGCGCGGTACGGTTCCCGCCGATGAACTCGATGCGGTACGCGAGGCCGGCTACAGCGAACAGCAGGTGATCGAAGTGATCCTCGCCATCACGTCCATCACGTTCACCAACCTGGTGAACCGGGTGAACGACACGACGCTGGATTTCCCGGCAGCGCCGTAAAGCAGGACGGCAGGCGGCGTGTGCCGCCTGCCGTCTGCCGTCTTTCCCACATCGCATGCTTTGCATATGCGCATTGATTAGTTCGTTTGGTGCTCACCCGTCCTTATCCTAGGGAGCGCCGCGGCAATGGCGCCGCCGCACCTACGGCCGTACGAGCCGCTACGAACCAGCAAAGGACGCATATGGCTTCATCAGGACACTCCACCCGTAACCCGCAGCCGGTCGATTCGAGCCGCCGCTCGCTTTTGAAGGCCGCAGCGGCGCTGGCAGCCGGGACGGGCGCCGCTCTTGCCGGTGGCGCGGGCGTGTTGCTGTCGAGTCGGGCCGCGCTGGCCGAGGAGAACTCGAAGACGCTGCGCATCGGCTTCCAGAAATACGGCAACTTCGTCGTCCTGAAGGCGCGCGGCACGCTCGAAAAGAAGCTCGCGTCGCAAGGCGTCAGTGTGCAGTGGCTGGAATTCCCGGCCGGGCCGCAACTGCTCGAAGGATTGAATGCGGGCGCGGTGGACGTCGGCACGGTCGGCGAAACGCCGCCCATTTTTGCGCAGGCTGCAGGCGTGGACTTTGTCTATATCGCCAACGAACCGCCTGCGCCCAAAGGCGAGGCGTTGGTCGTGCAACAGGACTCGCCGATCCGCACGGTGGCTGATCTGCGCGGCAAGAAGGTCGCGCTGAACCGCGGCTCGAACGTTCACTTTCTGTTGGTCAAGGCGCTGCAACGCGCCGGTCTGGCGTACACCGACATTCAGCCGGTCTATCTGACGCCTGCCGACGCGCGCGCGGCATTTGTCCAGCGCAGCGTCGACGCGTGGGTGATCTGGGATCCGTATCTGGCCGCTATCGAACGTCAGGCAAACGCACGTGTCCTCACCAACGGCGAAGGAATCGTACGCAACACCCAGTATTACGTCGCCACCCGCAAGTTCGCCCAGGCGCAGCCCCAGGTACTGCATGCGCTGCTCGACGAACTCAATCAGGTTGATGAGTGGAGCCGCAAAAATATCTCGGCCGTGGCGGCCCAGTTGTCGCCGCTGGTTGGTCTCGATGCCGCGACGCTCGAAGTCGCGCTGGGACGCGCCGGTTACGGCGTGCAACCGGTCACCGACGCGACGCTCGCTTATCAGCAGCAGATTGCCGATACGTTCACCGATCTCAAGCTGATTCCGAAGAAACTGACGGTCGCAGATGCGCGCTGGAATACGGTCGGGTGAACAGCAGTGAGGTGACTTATCCCCGCTGCAAGCAAATGTGAACGTCTGCGGCGAGCATCCGCCGCTGGACTACATGCCCTTGAACTGTTCTGCGTAGAGTCGGCTCACGCTTAGCTTTGCCGCGTGGTCGCGCAGGCTGAGCGTGAGTTTGCCTGACTCGTCGCGCGAGGCGCTGGCAATCGCGTCGGCACGCACCACCGTGCCGCGATGGATCTGCCAGAACTGCTGCGAATCCAGTTGCTGCAGCAGTTCGCGCAGCGAGGTGCGAATCAGGTGCTCGCGCTCGGCCGTGATGACCCGGACGTATTTGTCCGCCGCCTCGAAGTACAGCACCTCGCCGACCGGAACCATCGTGATCGTGTTGCCGGCGCTTGCCTGGATCATACGCAAGGGTGCGCTGGCCGTGGCGGCGTCGGCCGGGCCGGATGTGCCCGGCACGCCTTGCCCCGCAACGCCGAACAACGCACGCAACTGATCGATCATCGGCGCCAGTCCCGCTTCCGCGGCCTGCGGTTGCTCACGGGCCTGTAACGCTGCCTGCAGACGCGCGCAGGTCTTCGCCAGCCGCTCGGTCTGCACCGGCTTCAGGACATAGTCGAGCGCCGCGCGTTCGAAGGCGCGCAGCGCATATTCGTCGTACGCCGTGACGAACACCACCAGGGGCAGTGGACGGCCTGAATCGGGCCAATCCTCGGCCAGCGCCTGCGCGGCATCCAGTCCGCTCATGCCCGGCATGCGGATATCGAGGAACAGCAGGTCGGGCTGCAACGTGAGACCCTGCTGCAACGCAGAGGCGCCGTCGCCGACACTCGCGACGATGCGCAGCTCGGGCCACAAGCGGGCTAGCTCGGCTTGCAGGTTGGCGGCCAGCAAGGGTTCGTCTTCGGCGATCAGGGCGGTGGCGTTCATCATGGTTGAAGTCGACGTGGGTAGGGTTGGCGCTTGGTCAGCTTGGTCGGCTTTGGTCAGTTCAGTCAGCTCAGGCCGGGCGCGCTGCTCAGACAACCGGGATGCGCACGACAGCAAGCGCGCCGCCGAGGCCGTCATCGGGCGTGGTCAATTCAAGGGAGGCTGCGCTGCCGTACAGCGCAGCGAGCCGTTCGCGTACCTGCTGCATGCCGAAGCGGCTGCCGTGCGTGGCCACCGCGCCGAGACCGACGCCGGTATCGCGCACGCTCAGCAACAGCCCCTGAGCGTCGCGCCGTGCCGCGACTTCGATCCGGCCGCCGGCCACGCTCGGCTCGAGCCCATGCTTGATCGCGTTTTCGACCAGTGGTTGCAAGAGCAGCGGCGGCACCGGCAGGCTGCTCAACTCGTCGGGCAGATCTAGCGTGCCAGTCAGGCGCGGCCCCATGCGAACCTGCATCAGCTCGAGGTAATCGCCAATTCGCGCAAACTCGGCGGAGAGCGCGTGCGAATCCGAGCGCGAGGCATCGAGCGTGGCGCGCAGAAAGCCGTTCAGATGATCGAGCATGGCCTGGGCCCGTTGTGGATCCTGGCCGATCAACACACGCAGGTTGGCCAGTGTATTGAACAGCATATGCGGTTCGAGTTGCGACACCAGCAGCCTGAGCTGATTCTCGACAGCAGTGCGCCGCGCGGCTTGCGCCTGCGCTTCCGTGGCGGCAAGCCGGCCGCGTGCATAGAAAAAGTAGGTGCAACCGATCGCCAGCGCAAACGTCGGCAGAAGGCTCGGCAGCAGCGACTGAAAATTGAGCAGGATGCCGAGCGGCGCGTGATGCGTGCCGGTCAACAGATCGCCGAGCGTATGGCCGCCGAGATAGCCCACCACGGCGGACATCGCGATCCACGGCACCATCAGCCCCCAACCGGGCCAGGCCCGCTGGACGGCAACGCTCTCAGGCGACATCCCGGACAGGGGCGCGGCACCGCGGCGCATGAAGCTGGCCGACAAGCCATAGCGGCCCGCTTCAATCAACGCCTGAATGCACAGCGCGACGGTGAAGGTGTAGATCAGATTGGGGACAAACGTGCTGTCCGAAAACGGGCCGAACAGGAACGTGGCCGCCAGCGAGACGAGAACGGTGATTCTCAGCTGACGCCAAAGCCAACTGAAAACGACACGATACGTGGGCATGCGGCGGTCCGGGTTCAGTTGCTCGTCGCGCGAGAGGGCAGACAGGTTGGGCGCGCCGCGGATTGGCGCGGTTCCACGTGCAGCGGATTGTAGCTGGTCCGTGGGGGCAGCCAATCATCTGCACAAGGAAGTTCATCGCGCCGGGCGACGTCGATGCCGAACAGGCGGCCGAAAACGAACCGCACGCCGCCGACGGTAGCGGCGGCTCTGCGCATCAATGAATGGATGGGCGATTGCATCAATAAACCGTGTCGCGTGGCAACGCTTGCCGAACCGCGCGCCAGACCGCGAGCGCACGGGCGAGGAAGACGCCGCTAAACGCGCCATAAACCAGGCCCGCGAAGCCGGCGACACCGGCGTCGGCGGCAAGGGCCGGGTTGGTCGCGAGCGTGAAGCCAATCGAGTACTTGAACAGGAACAGCCCCAGCAACAGCGCGAGCGGCAGCCAGCTACCGGGCATCAGCACGCTACGCTCCGCGTCCAGCCAGCGAATCCCGCTCCACACACGCATACCCTGTGAAAGTGCCAGAGTGACGGCCAGGCCGGTGACCCAGGCGAGCAGCGCCAGCGGCTGGCTGGAAAAAGCTGATGCAATACCGTAGAGCGACAGCAGCACCATCACCAGCGGCAACGCGGTGGCGCTGCGCAGCGAGCGACGGCGCGGGAGGGTCTGCTTGAAACCCATGACGGTCAGGGCGGCAAGGACGCCCCAGACCCAGTGAGGCGTGTCTTGAAGAATGGTGGTGAACATGGCGGCGGACTCCGTGTCTATATCGAGGGATTCGATGACACGGATGTTCAGTCAGCGAGCCGCCACGTTCGAGCGGTTTGCGACAAAATGACAAACGACGGCGCGAAATGCTCCGGTTCCGGCGCGAGTGGCTGCGGAGCGCGAACCGGTCAGGCCTATAAACGGGGCAGCGGCAGCGTTCCGCAGTGCGTCGTTGAAAGCCTACGTAAGCTGCATTGATGGGTGCCGTACAGAAGGAGCGGAGCAAAGGCCCTACGTTGGGAGCTGGCTCCCCACGCCGCATACTGCCAGGATAGGGGTTGCATCACCATGAGAATGTGCTTTCCCAACGCGCTTGGGGTGCTGGCCGCGCTCGGCGCGGTGCTCTATGCGATCCCCTCGGCCGCGCACGAGCTCGATGCGCAGCTGGACTGCAGCTCGAACGCACACGCCTTCATTACTTCGCTGCAAAGCGATCAGTTCATCGAACCGCAACCGATGCACGTGGAGGCCAACTCCGTCAACGCGTTCCGTCCGACTCACGGCAGCCAACTGACGGCTTTCGGTTTTCGTGTCTACGCCGTACTCGGCTACGATCAGAACGACGAGCTGTTTCACAAGGGCAGCGGTCAGGCGATGGCCGGCTCGCTGTATGGGGTGGTCGTCTTCGGGGCCAGCGAGTCGGTCAAGACCCACCTGCAAGATGCCGGCAGCGAAGCGGTGGTGCATGAAGTCATGCCGCTGATCATGACAGCCGTGCTGTGCAAGACGAACTGAAGCGGTGCGCCGAAACGGTTCCGTTCGCGGGTGGCGTTAGCGGTCCGTGTCCGGTTTTGGCGTGTCGCGCAGGATCTCAGCCAACGCGTTGCGCACGTCGCTGATCACGCCTGGCCAACCCGCTTCGCCTTGACGGAACAGATACAGGTCCTTGGGATACCACGGCGAGCGCGTGCCCGCGCGCTGCCAGCGCCAGTCGACGCCCCGGCGCGGCAGCATCACCCAGCACGCGACGCCCAGTGCGCCGGCCAGATGAGCGACGGCGGTATCGACGCAGATCACCAGATTGAGCTGCCCGATGATGGCGGCGGTATCGCTGAAATCGCGAATCTCGTCGCCAAGGCATATGGCCGGTTGTTGTCCCGCGCATTCCCGCGCCTCGGCTTCTGCGCCGCCCACCTGCAGGCTGACAAAGTGCACGCCGGGTACGGACCACAACGGCTGTAACGCAGAAAAATGGGGCAACGAGCGGTTCGCATCGTTCTCATGTTCTGGGTTGCCCCTCCACACGAGTCCGATGCGGATGCCGTCGTTCGGCAGACGCTGGCGCCACGACTCCAGGCGGTTGGCGAAGACGCCGAGATACGGAATCCGGGCAGGGATCGACCCGAGCGTCGTGCCGAAGCGGCAGGGCAGACTCAGCAGCGAATCCCAGTAGTCGTGCAGGTGCAGACCTTGGGGGTCGGTAACCAGCGCATCGATGCCCGGCACCGTGCGTAGCAGCGGCGCGAGCGCTGGCTTGCAGATCACTGAAAGCTTCGCCACTCCGCGCGTCTTCAGCAGGCTCACGTAGCGCACAAACTGGATGGTGTCCCCGTAGCCTTGCTCGGGCAACAGCAACAACGTCTTGTCCTGCAGGTCTTCGCCATGCCAGCGTGGAAACGGCAATTCGCCGTGCTCGTGGAAGACCTCTGAGCGAGCTTCGTAATACGGCCAGCCTTCGGCGTATCGGCCGGCGGCGAGCAGCAGAAGCGCATAGTTGTAGCGAGCCTCGGCGTAGTCGGGCTGCAGATCGATCGCGTGGCGATATTCGGCCTCGGCTTCGTCGTAGCGCTGGAGGGTTTCTAGCGTGTCGGCCAGATTCGAGCGGATCGGCGCACTATCCGGCATCGCCTGGAGTGCGTGCCGGTAGTGATCCACTGCGTCAGCGAAACGTCCTGACGTGCGCAGCAGGTTCGCCAGGTTGTTGTGAGCGATACCGTTATGGTGGTCCGCTTCGAGCGCCTGGCGGTAGAGGCGTTCGGCGCTTGCCAGGTCGCCCTGTTGCTGGGCATCGAGCGCTGCCACGACAAGCTGACTGCCGACATTGGGAACATCATGCGCAGGCTGGTTCATAAGCGAGGTGGGTTGCGCCCGATCCTGGCGAGCATGGTCTCTCAGACGGCCCGCTCGGTGTGTTGCCCAGCGCGTCGGCCACTTGCGCCAGCCGCTATGGTGGCGCAAGTGAAGCCCATGATGCAACTGACGCAGCCGTTAAGCCACGTTACGCAATCTTAATCAGCCCGCTTGAGCTGCCGCAGGCGCCAGATCAGACTGGAGGTATCGAAACGGTTGCCGCCGAGACCCTGCACGTCGCCGTAAAACTGGTCGACCAGTGCCGTGACCGGCAACGCGGCGCCGTTGCGTTTCGCTTCATCGAGGCAGAAGCCGAGATCCTTGCGCATCCAGTCCACCGCGAAGCCGTAGTCGAATTTGCCTTCGATCATCGTCTTGCCGCGATTGTCCATCTGCCAGCTCGCCGCTGCACCCTTGCCGATAACTTCGAGCACCAGCGGCATGTCGAGACCCGAGCACTCGCCGAAATTGATTGCCTCGGACAAACCTTGCACGAGGCCGGCAATGCAGATCTGATTGACCATTTTCGCCAGTTGACCGGCGCCGACGGGGCCGATCAGCGTCACGGCTGCGCCGTAGTGCTTCAGCGTGACGGCAGCCGGTTCGAACGCGGCCTTCTCGCCACCGCACATGATGGTCAGCGTGCCTTTCTGGGCACCGGCCTGGCCACCCGACACGGGCGCATCGATAAACTGCAGACCTTGTTTCGCGGCGACGGCGGACAACTCCCGCGCCACATTCGCCGAAGCGGTCGTATGGTCGACGAATGTCGTGCCGCCCTTCATGCCGGCAAATGCACCTTCATCGCCGAGCGTGACGCTGCGCAGGTCGTCGTCGTTGCCGACGCAGGCCATCACCAGCTCGGCGCCATCGGCCGCTTCGCGCGGCGTGCGGGCCGCGCGGCCGCCGTGCTCGGCGACCCATTGCTCCGCTTTGGCAAAGGTACGGTTATAGACCGTGACATCAAGTCCGGCTTTCGCCAGATGGCCGGCCATGGGATATCCCATGACACCGAGGCCGAGAAACGCGACGCGACGTTTGGCGTCGCTGGAAGACGAGGCGGCGGAATCACTCACTGCGCGGCTCCTTCAAGTGGGGGCTGGGTTGGGGGTGGGTTGGGAAAGCCATTATCGCAGCGATACCGGCGCGCTGCAGCGGCGCTCTCACAGCCTCCGGGCACCGCGAACTATCGGGGCGCGCGATACATTGGATATTAAATAGCGATTTTTCTTTTATATCCAACGGTCTTACGATGCACGGGTAGGCTGTCGTAGTCCCCGGAGGTATCGATGGAACACCACGCGCGCACGCAAAACGAAAAACTCGAAGTTAAAACCACGACGTGCTACATGTGCGCCTGCCGTTGCGGCATCCGCGTGCATCTGCGCGACGGCGAGGTGCGTTATATCGACGGCAACCCTGACCATCCGCTCAACCAGGGTGTGATCTGCGCGAAAGGTTCGTCGGGGATCATGAAGCAGTATTCCCCCGCGCGTCTGACCCAGCCGTTGATGCGCAAGGCGGGCGCCGAGCGCGGCAGCGCGCAGTTCGAGCCGGTCTCGTGGGACGTGGCGTTCGCCACGCTCGAAAAGCGTCTCGCCCATCTGCGCGCCACTGACCCGAAGAAGTTCGCGCTCTTTACCGGCCGCGACCAGATGCAGGCGCTCACGGGCCTGTTCGCCAAGCAGTTCGGCACGCCCAACTATGCGGCGCACGGTGGCTTCTGTTCGGCCAATATGGCGGCCGGGATGATCTATACGATCGGCGGCTCGTTCTGGGAGTTCGGTGGACCGGACCTCGAAAGCGCGAAGCTATTTTTCATGATCGGCACCGCCGAGGACCATCACTCGAATCCGCTGAAGATCGCGCTGTCGAAGTTCAAGCGCGCAGGCGGCCGTTTTATCGCCATCAACCCGATCCGCACCGGCTACGCGGCGATTGCCGACGAGTGGGTGCCGATCCGTCCTGGCACGGACGGCGCTCTGTTTATGGCGCTGATCCACGAACTGCTGGCCACGGACTCGTATGACCGCGAGTTCGTCACGCGTTATACCAACGCGGCTGAGCTGCTCGATATGAATGCCGACGGCGACGCGTTCGGTCTGTTTGCGTGCGATCCGAACCTGCCGGAGGCCAATCCGCTGTTCCCGCAAAACCATCTCTGGTGGGATCTGAAGACGCAACGTGCGGTGCAGCATCACACGCCGGGTTCGGAGCCGGCCATGGAGGGCAATTACACGCTCGAGGATGGCACACCCGTCACACCGTCATTCGCGTTGTTGCGCGAGCGCGTGGCGGACAGCACGCCGGAGTGGGCTGCGGAGATCACCGGCATTCCCGCCGACGTCATCCGCCGCCTTGCCGGCGAAATGGCCCAGACCGCACGCGATCACAAGATCACGCTGCCGATCCAGTGGACCGATGCCTGGGGCGAGACGCACGATACGGTCACCGGCAATCCGATCGCCTTTCACGCGATGCGTGGTCTCGCTGCGCATTCAAACGGCTTTCAATCGATTCGCGCGCTGGCGGTGCTGATGTCCTTGCTCGGCACGATCGACCGGCCCGGCGGTTTTCGTCACAAGTCGCCGTATCCGCGCGCGGTGCCGCCATCGGCGAAACCGCCGAACAGCCCGGATGCCGTGCAGCCGAACACACCGCTCGCCAACGGCCCGCTCGGCTGGCCGGCGGCGCCCGAGGACCTGTTCATCGATCAGGCGGGCGAACCCGTGCGGATCGACAAGGCGTTCTCATGGGAATACCCGCTCGCCGTCCACGGCCTGATGCATAGCGTGATCACCAACGCGTGGCGCGGCGATCCTTACCCGATCGACACGCTGCTGATTTTCATGGCCAACATGGCATGGAACTCGTCGATGAACACGGTCGAAGTCCGCAAGATGCTGGTCGACAAACGCGACGACGGCGAATATAAGATTCCGTTCCTCGTGGTATGCGACGCGTTCCAGTCCGAGATGACCGCGTTCGCCGATCTGATTCTGCCCGACACCACGTATCTGGAGCGCCACGATGCGATGTCGATGCTCGACCGGCCGATCTCCGAGTTCGACGGCCCAGTCGATTCGGTGCGCGTACCGGTGGTGCCGCCAACCGGCGAATGCAAGCCATTCCAGGAAGTGCTGATCGAACTGGCGAGCCGTCTGAAGCTGCCCGCGTTCACGACGAAGGAGGGCACGCGCAAATTTCGCGACTATCCGGACTTTGTGGTCAACTTCCAGACTTCGCCGGATTCGGGCGTGGGCTTCCTGATCGGCTGGCGCGGCAAGGACGGCGACAAGGCGCTGGTGGGCGAGCCGAATCCGAACCAGTGGGAGCAGTACGCGAACCACAACTGCGTGTACCACTACACGCTGCCCGAGCCGCTGCAATACATGCGCGGCGTTAATGGACCGTATCTGAAGTGGTCGGTAGAGAAGGGCTTTCGCAAGTTCGACACGCCGATCGTGATCCAGCTGTATTCCGATGTGATGCAGAAATTTCGCCTCGCCGCGCAGGGCAAGAGAGCAGGGCGTCAGCCGCCCGATCATCTGCGCGCGCGTGTCGAGCGCTACTTCGATCCATTGCCGTTCTGGTACGAACCGCTCGAACTCGCCGCCACCGACCGCGCCATGTTTCCGCTGGCTGCTGTTACGCAACGACCGATGGCGATGTATCACTCGTGGGATTCCCAGAACGCCTGGTTGCGGCAGATTCATGGCGAGAACTATCTATTCATGAATCCGTTGATGGCGCGAAGCAACGGCATCGAAGACGGTGGCTGGATCTATGTGGAATCGCCGTGGGGCAAGGTGCGCTGCATGGCGCGCTATAGCGAGGCAGTCGAGCCGGGCACGGTGTGGACCTGGAATGCGATCGGCAAAGCGGCGGGGGCATGGAACCTCGGTCCCGATGCTAACGAATCGCAGCGCGGCTTCCTGCTCAACCACCTGATCACCGATGAGCTGCCAGGCGCAACGCCAGGTGACGCCCGCACGTCGAACTCGGATCCGATCACCGGCCAGGCCGCCTGGTACGACGTGAGAGTGCGCGTGTATCCGGCCGAAGCCGATGCGGACCACACGTTGCCGCAATTCGCGCCAATGGAGAAACTGCCCGGAACGACCGGGGTGTTGCATCGTCTTGTGCAAACGTATTTCGCCGGCCGCGGCGAGTTTGCTGCGCGTCTGCGCGGCGCCGGCAAGCAAAAGTGACGAGGAGCATCCAATGACCCAGATGGCGCTCGTAATCGATCTGAACGTCTGCGTGGGATGTCACGCGTGCGTGACGAGCTGCAAGGAATGGAACACCTCCGGCGAGGCCGGCAGTCTGGCCGATTTCCGGCCGTACGATGCCGATCCGTCCGGCACGTTCTTCAACCGCGTGCAGACCTTCGAGGCCGGTGAGTTTCCGCTCACCGATACGATCCATTTTCCGAAATCGTGTCTGCATTGCGAGGACCCACCGTGTGTTCCGGTCTGTCCGACCGGCGCGAGCTACAAGCGCAAGGAAGATGGGCTCGTGCTGGTGGACTTCGACAAATGCATCGGCTGCAAGTACTGCGCGTGGGCGTGCCCTTACGGTGCGCGCGAGCTCGACGAAGAGCGAAAGGAGATGACCAAGTGCACGTTGTGCGCGGATCGCATCCATAACGAGGCGCTGCCGGAGCGAGATCGCAAGCCGGCTTGTGTGCTGGCGTGTCCGACTTCGGCGCGGCTGTTTGGCGATATTCACGATCCGGAGTCGGTGGTGTCGCAGGCGATTCGCGACCGCGGTGGGTATCAGCTGATGCCTGAGTGGGAGACGAGGCCTGCGAATCATTATTTGCCGCGCCAGAAGACGATGGGGTGTGGCGGTGAGTCTTGTTCGTGCAAGTCGGGGGGCGGGGCGGAGGCTGCGGTTGATGATGCAAGGAGTGCGTCTAATGCCTCTGCTGCACCTGCTGTCGCTGCCGTTGCGGCGCCGTCCGCTGAGGCCGGTGCGCCGCTCGCCCACGGACAACTTCACGTTGAACGTCGAGGGCCTGTCGCCGGCATGCTGGACCGCGTCTTCAACATTCTGAGTCTAGGGAGAGGCGCATGAAGCCCGCATTTTCTGTGGTGTTTCTGACCACGCTGAGTGGTGCCGGACAAGGTTTGCTGATCGCGCTATTCGGCGTAGAAGTGGCGGCTCGGTTTGGGATGTTTGCGGCCGCTGACACGCCGCCCCAGACGTTCTTCGTGATCGGTGCGGCGCTTGCTGTTGTGCTTGGCGGCTTGGGGTTGCTGGCGTCGTTCTTCCACCTCGGCCATCCCGAACGCGCGTGGCGCGCTATTGCAATGTGGCGTACTTCATGGCTTTCGCGCGAGTGTCTGGCGCTGCCAGTGTTTCTCGCGTGCGCGTTTGCGTATGGTGTTGCGCATTGGTTTGGCTCGCCGTGGTCGGTGGAAATCGGTGCGCTCGGGGTAATCGCCAGCGCCGTGTTGTTCGTGTGTACCTCGATGATTTATGCGTGTCTGCGTTTCCTGCAGGAATGGGCCACGCCGCTGACGATGGTCAACTTCGTGCTGCTCGGCTGTGCGTCGGGGTTCACATTTGCGACGGCGTGCGCTGCGTGGCTCGCGCCGTCACTGGTCGGTGGACTTGCGGTGTGTGCTGGTGTGCTGACGCTAGCAGGATGTGCGAGCCGGATCGCTGCGCTGATGCGCAATGCACGCTTGCGGCCCAAATCGACGGTGCAAAGCGCGACCGGCATCAAGTCGCCGAATCTCGTGCAGAAATCGCGTGGCTTTACCGCAGGTGCGTTCAATCTGCGCGAGTTCTTTCATGGGAAGACGCCGCAGACGCTGCAACGTATCAAATGGACCTTCCTGGTGGCGGCGTTTGCGGTACCTGTGGTGTTGATCGCGCTGGGTGGCAGTGCGTCGTCAATCGCGGATTCGCTCTGGCTGTTGTGTGCCGCATGCGTGGTGCAGTACACGGGGCTAGTCGCAGAGCGCTGGTTCTTCTTCGCGGAAGCGCGGCATCCGCAGAATCTTTATTATCGTCAGGCTTCCTGAACGTATCAGGACGGGCGGGTCTCCGATAGCTTCATGTCCACTGCCGCCTGCATGCGATCAAAACCGCATGCAGGCGGCAAAGACTTACCTCACTCAGCGTGCGGTACCCCCGCCTTCGCATCCGACGCATCCGCCGCTGGAGCAGCAGACGGAGCCGCTGCCGCACGCGGCGGCGCATTCTTCACGTAGCGGTCGAACCACCGCTGCATCTCATACGCGAGCTGCTCGTTCGATTCCAGCGCCGTGTACCAGTGCGGCTCGTGCGGCAGCATCACGAGCCGCGTCGTGCCGCCGTTGCCGCGCAGCGCCTCATACAGCAGCGTCGCCTGCAACGGTGTCGTGCCCGGATTCGCATCGTCCTCGCCATGCACGATCAGAAGCGGTGTCTTCAGCTTGTCGGCGTAGAAGAACGGCGACACCTTCAGATAGACATCCTGCGCCTGCCATACCGAGCGCCGCTCGTTCTGGAAGCCGAACGGCGTCAGCGTCTTGTTGTACGAGCCGCTCGTCGCCACGCCTGCACGGAACAGGTCCGAATGGGCGAGCAGATTGGCGGTCATCAGCGCGCCGTGACTGTGGCCGGTGACGCCGATCCGGTCCGGATCGACCACACCCAGCCGTACTGCTTCATCGACGGCAGCCTTGGCGTCGGCGACGAGCTGCTCGTTGTAGGTGTCGTAGGCGCGTTTTGGGTCGCCGATGACCGGGAACGACACGTTGTCGATGATCGCGTAGCCGGCGAGCAGCATCAACCGGTAGTCCCGCAGTCGCGTGAAAGTCTGCTCAGAGCCGCTGACCTGGCCAGCTGTTGCCGCATCGGCGTAGTCGAGCGGATAGGCGTACAGGATCGCGGGCACGCGGGTGCCTTCCTGATAGCCGGGCGGCGTGTACAGCGTGAACGACAGGTCGAGCCCGTCGGCGCGCTTGTACTTGACGAGACGCTTCTTGATCTGGCGCACGACCGGTGTCGGATCGGTGAGGTGCGTGAGCGCGGTTTCGTTCGACGCGTAGCGCGCTTCGCTTGCCGGCGCGTCGACGGACGCGCCGAGCGTACGGACAAACAGGTTCGGCGGATCGTTCGGTGTCTGGTGCCACGTCAGGAACGATTGCGTGCTGTCGCCGGTGAACGCGACGAACCGCTCGAAAGCCGCCTTGTCGCTGCGGAACAGGCGCTCAGTCTTGAGCGTCGTCAGATCGAGCCGGTCGAGGAACGGCCGGTTGCCGGCCGGCGAGGCGCCGTCGCCATCGAGGAAAATCGCGCCGTTCTCGACACGAACCACACGGAAGCCGTTCGGCAGAGGCCTGGTCACCGGATTGCCGGGATCTGCGTATTGCTCGTCGCTCGACATGTCCCACAGCAGATGTTGTGTGACCTGTGGCGCATCGACGTCGACCATGAAGGTACGCTGCCAGTGGCGGTTGTGGTCATACTCGGACAGCAGTTCGAGATCCTGCTGCGAGGTCCAGGCAAAACCGGCATAACGTTGATGCAGCCGCGTTACTTCACGCGGCGCGGCGTCGAACGGCGCCTTGAGCATCATCACCTTGTCGCGCTCCGGCACGTCGACGTTCCAGTCGCCTGCGTCGAGCGCTTCGGCCCAGATCAGCGTGGCCGGTTCGGTCGGCCGCCACGAAAAACTGCGCGGCCCGAGCGGTACGCCGGCAACCGGCACCCGGTCCGCCAGCGGGCGCGACGTAATCAGGTGCGTCGCGATATGCGCGCGGTTCGAAATGTCCCACACCGTGTAATCGTGCGGGAAGCGCTCGGCGGTCGTCACGTACGAATAGGGCCGCTGGATTGTCGTGACCAGCAAATGACGTCCGTCTGGCGCGGGCGCGAGGCCGTCGTACAGCGCGGGTGCGCCGAGCGGCGTGACCTTGCCCGTGCCGGTGTCGACGAGCGCAAGCTGCGAGGTCGCGTAGTAATCGAACTGCGCTTCGTCGCTGGCGCTGTTCAGCGTGTCGCGCGCCTCGTAGGTGCTGCTCTGGCCGCGCCGTCCGTCCGATTCCTGAATGCTTGGGCTCTCCGCTGTTTCGGCGGCGGTAGGCGCCGGTCCGCTGTGCGCAGGCACTAGCTTTACTAGCAGGGTTGTCTGGTCAGGCATCCAGTTCAGTTCATCGCCGAACATCGGGTTGAGCTGAACGCCGGGAATGCGGTGAACCGCGCCCGTGATACCGTCGCCGACCCACAGGTCGACCGAATGCGCAGTCACGTTTTCGAAGGCGAAGCGCTTGCCGTCGACGCTCCAGTGCGGGCGCGTCGCGCAGACGCCGGCTGGCAGCGCGACCGGTCGCGCGACGCTGTCCGCGAATTGAACGAGGTCGAAGTGCGTCGCGCACGCCGGAATGCCGTAGCCGCCCGCCGTGTCGTGCCGGCTGCGGTTGGCGGGTTCGACGCGCACGCCGGCGAGACGCAGGAACGGCGTCGCCACCCGCGCGATGGACGGATATTCCTGATAGGTGACCAGCAGCGCCCGATCGGTGCTCGGCGCCACGACCGGCGTAGGGAGCGACGGCGCCAGCATCACGTCGAGGATCGCTTTGGAGGGCTGGCTGTAACCGGCGACGGTGGACGACTGTGCCGGGGCCGGCGTCGTTGCGGTTGGGGTCTGCTGCGCGAATGCGCTTTGGGCAGTCACCGACACGACAAGCGCGGCCGTGGCGAGACGGGAAATCACGGAAGGATAGGGCATCGTCTGCGTAACAGGTTTCGGGAAATGAAGTCGTTCGATGAAACAGGAACGCGCAGTATTGCATGCTCGGCAGCCGAAGATGTGACCCGTATGCGCAGGCCTGGCGGACGCGTTTGGTAAGATCCGGCTTTATACCCGCCCGATGCCGTCATGCTTGCACTCAAGCTCACGCTGGTCCCCACGTTTCTGTTAATCGTCTCGATGTCGGGCAAGTGGTGGGGGCCATCCATCGCGGGGTGGCTGGCAGGGCTGCCGGTGGTGGCAGGGCCAATCCTCTTTTTGCTGGTCCTGGCACACGGACCGTCATTCGGCGCGCATGCGGCCACGCTCTCGCTGTCCGCCATCCTCGCTTCCGAAGCGTTCAATTTTGCCTATGCATGGACCTGCCGCGCGCGTGCATGGCCGTGGGCATTAGGAGCGGGGCTCGCCACCTGGCTGATGGCGGCTTCTGCGCTTTCGTACTTGCCCGCCTCGCCTTTGTGGGCGCTCGGCGTCGCGCTGGCGGCCACGCTGTTCGGTCAATCCTTTCTGCCACGCACTGCCGCTGTAGCGGCCGGCGTCCCGCTTACGCGCACCGATCTCATCTGCCGCATGCTGGCAGGGATGGCGCTCACGCTACTGGTGACGTCGGTGTCGGCACGGGTCGGCCCCACATGGAGCGGCCTGCTCGCGGTGTTTCCGTTGCTGGGTATCGTGCTGTTGGTGTCGTCGCAACGCGCACATGGAGCGGATTTTGTCGTTTCGTTGCTGCGCGGGATGGTCTTGGGACGCTTCGCTTTCGCTGCGTTCTGCCTGTTTCTCGTGTGGGTGCTGCCGCATCAGGCGCCGCTGCCTACGTTTGCCGAAGCTGCTCTGCTTGCGATGTCCGTGCAATGGGGCACCCGGCGTTTGACACGCGCAAGCCGGGTGGCCGCCAAAGTACCGGACGCCGTTGCGGCAGAGTAGGCAGGCGCCGCTACGGCGATGCGCTCGACAACGCAGTCTGTATTTGCGCAGCGCCCGCTGCGGCGCAACGTTCGTTGTCGGTGCTCATACCGGACAGTTCAGCATCCACTGCACGCCAAAGCGGTCCGTGAGCTTGCCGTGGAAGGCGCCCCACGGTTGCATGCCGAGCGGCGTGGTGATGACGCCGCCTAGCGCCAACCTGCCGAAGAGCACCTCGGTCTGCGCGCGGTCGTCCATCGTCAGGAAATGCGCCGAGCCACGCATTGGCTCCGCGTCGTCGTTGTCCGACGCGTAAAACAGCACGCCCGGCCCCTCGAATTTCGCGTGCATGATGAGGCCACGCATGGTTTCGTTGCGCACGGGCATACCGGCTTCGCCGTGGCGCATCAACTCCGCGACACTGCCGAGTCCGCACTGCGAGTAGAAGCCGAGCGCAGCTTCGCAGCCTGCCGTAAAGAACAGGTAATTCGAAAGTTGCATGATTTGTAATCCTAATCAGGTATTTGACGACGCCTTCGAATCGAATGACCGGGTCTATGGTGTAAGGATCATTTGCGTCTCGGGCGATCAGGGGCGGCGAGCCTGCTCAGGATAGCCGTGCGCTTCGTGCATACGTCTCTGCGCGGCCAGGAATGGCTCGAAGTAATCGGCGCGCTCCGGCGTCCCGCCCGCAACCTGATTGATCTCGCGAATGCCGATCGTCTGCCCGCTAGCGCCCCAGTTGCCGTCCGGCACTTCGTGGATCAGCACCCAATCGCCGCCGCGCCGAGGAAACGTGCCGTCTACGTCGAGAGACCGGGCAACGATGGCGTTGATCCGCGCATGCAGCGCGGTTTTGTCCACCTGCCGCGCCGCGCCGACCGGATACACGACATCGAACAGAAAGCGACCGCCTTTGGGCGGATCGAGATCCGGCTTGCCGCCGACATACCACGAGGTCCGCGCATCCACCTCGTTGAACAGCACATAGGCGACCGCACGACCGGCGGGGGTGTCTGCGCCGACCTCGCCCACGAGGATAGCGGCAGTGAGTTCCTCGGCAAGCTGGTCTTTCTGCGCGGCGGTGAAAGCGCCGCGTTGGTGGGTGATGCGTAGCAACGGCATACGACTCTCCTCAGGGAACACGCCGACGGTTGCCAGCGCTTCCCCCGTAAATTATATTGTGATCGTAACTTAATCAAGAATTATGTGACGATCGTCATGTAAAAAGGAGAGCTGGATGGCGCGCTATGCCCAGGGACACAAGGAAGAAAGCCGCGCCCGGATCGTCGAGGCGGTTGGACGCGGGTTTCGCAAGCAGGGCTACGGCGGGATCGGCGTGGACGGCCTGGCGCGCGAGGCGGGGGTGACCCACGGGGCGTTCTATGGTCACTTCCGCTCCAAGGCGGAAGCCTTCGGCGCAGCGGTGGCAGAGGGATTGCGCGAGCTGCGGCAGGCGGTGGAAGGCTTGCGTGCCGAGCACGGCAAGGGCTGGCTTCGGACGTTTGCTGCCTTTTACATGGGATACAAGCGAACCTGCGATCTGGGAGACGCCTGCACGCTGCCGAGCCTGTCTGCGGAAATCGAGCGGGCCGACCCGGCGTCGCGTGCAGCCTACGAAACCGAACTGCAAGGGGTGATGAAAGCGGTCGCCGCGGGTTTGCCGGAAGGCACGGGTGCCGAGCGTGAGGCGCGTGCCTGGGTGCTGCTGGCGCTGCTGTCTGGAGGCGTCACGCTGGCCCGCGCCGTGCCCACCGAGGCAACCAGTGAGCAGATCGCGACCGCGGTTCAGAGGGCGGTGGAAGTCATCGCGGGAGGCGGCTGATCCCGGGTTGGGCAAGGTGCAGCACATCGTAGACGTCACCGTTGCGGGCCGGATCGGCCGGCGCCGACGAGACCGTGAAGCGGATCAGGCGCCAGGCATTCAGATCGAATGCCGCCCACACGGCCACGGTATCGGGACGCGCCGCGATCTCCCGATTGAGTTCTATCTCCGCGGCGTGCAACGCCGTTCGATCGGTCGCAGCGTTCAGCACACGTTCCTCGCGGTAGA
>NZ_JAMFSB010000330.1 GCF_026225065.1 Paraburkholderia sp.
CCCTAAGCAAACGTCTCCAAGTGCCGCAACATCGCCTGCAGCATCGCGGCACCCAACGACGCACTGCGCTCGCCATTCCAGCCCACCCGCTCATCCGGCAGATTCGCGTTGTCCTTGAACGGCATCTCCAGCGTCAGCGACAGGCAACCGAATTCCTTGCCGATGTACTTCGACGCCAGCTTCAGCGCATCTTCACGATACTTGCTCGCCGCGTAGCCATACTTGTCCTGGAAATCGGGACTCGCATGTTTGAACGCCTCGATAAAGGCCTTCTGCTCCTGCCCCTGCCGCTCGGTGAAACCCGGCAACATCTCCGAACCCGCCACGAACACATACGGCAATGCCTCATCGCCGTGAATGTCGAAGAACAGGTCGCAACCGGTCGCGTGAATGGCGTCGCGCACCACCAGCACTTCAGGGCTGCGAGCCGCATCGGGCTCCATCCATTCCCGGTTCAGATTCGCGCCGGCCGCGTTGGTCCGCAGATTGCCGTGCACGCTGCCATCGGGATTCATGTTCGGCACGATGTAAAACACCGCATGGTCGTAGAGCTTGCGCGCAACCGGATCGCCCGCCCAATCGCCCCAGCCAGCCAGGCGCTTGACCATCCCTTCGACGAACCATTCGGCCATCGTTTCGCCAGGATGCTGGCGCGCGATGATCCAGATCTTCTTTTTCGGCGCGTCGCCGGTGTGTGGCGTGCCGAGCGTGAGCAAGGACATCGGCCGGCCCTCGACCGTCACTCCCAGTTCGGTCAACGTCGCCTGCGGCATCTGTTGCACGGCGCCGAGAAACTCCGAATGACGCTCCTCGCCATACGGCTCGAAGTACGCGTAGTAGATACGGTCGAAGTCGGGCGTGTGGTCGATCGTCAGCACGCGGCCGTCGTACGAGGTTGGGACGCGGAACCAGTTCACGCGGTCATAGCTCGCCACCGCCTGATAGTCGCGCCAGCCTTCGGGAAAGGCGCAGTCGGCGGCATTCTCGAAGGTCATCACGCAGCGCTCGCCCCGGGCGCCGGACAAGCGGAAGTAGAACCACTGCGCGAAGTCGGCGCGGCTGTCGGGCCGTACGCGCAGACGGATGTTGTCAGCCTGCTCGCAGGACAGAACTTCGATCGCGCCTGCGTCGAAGTTGCTCGTAATAGAGAGTGTCATGATCTTTTTCCCGGGTTATGTACCCGTTGCAATCGGTGCGGTCCGCTTACCTGCTCAGTATGAGCGCCCATTAAGCCACTCGCTAAGGCGCTCGCCCGGTGTCACTCGGCAATACGGCGGCGGAATACGAAAGTCGAATCGTTCGATGCCTCGGCGTCGAACGCGTAGCCCTCGGCATCGAAGCCCTTCAGTTGCTCCGGCGCATCAAGACGGTTCTCGACCGCATAACGCGCCATCAGGCCGCGGGCGCGCTTCGCGTGAAAGCTGATGATCTTGTAGCGGCCGCCCTTCCAGTCTTCGAACACCGGCGTGATCACCGGCGCTTCCAGCAGCTTCGGCTTGACCGACTTGAAGTATTCGCCCGAGGCACAGTTGACCAGCACCCGCGCCACGCGCGCGTTCTTCTTCAGTTGCGCATTCAGGGCCTGCGTGATGCGCTCGCCCCAGAACGCGTACAGATCTTTGCCGCGCGCGTTGGCAAAGCGCGTCTTCATCTCGAGCCGGTAAGGCTGCAGCAGATCGAGCGGCCGCAGCAGTCCATATAGCCCAGACAGCACGCGTACGTGCTTTTGCGCAAAGTCCAGATCCGCTGACGACAAGGTCTTCGCGTCGAACCCTTCGTACACGTCGCCATTGAACGCAAGCACCGCCTGCTTGGCATTGCGCGTGTCGAACTTCGGTGACCACTCAGCGTAGCGCTGGAAGTTGAGTTGGGCGAGCGGATCGGAAATGTCCATCAGCGTGGAAATCTGTTGTGGCGACAGACGACGCAATCCGCCGATCAATTCGGCAGCATCGTCAACAAAATCGGGGATCGTATGCTTTTTGACGTGCGGAGGGGTTTCGTAGTCGAGCGATTTCGCCGGCGACAGAACGATTATCATAGAGGCTTGCAGGCACGCCGTGCCTGTCGTTAATGACGAAAGCCAGATTGTAACGAATGCCCGTCTCCCCTGCCGCACCCACCCTGCGCGTGGTCCTCGATTCGAACGTCTGGATCGACATCCTCGTGTTCGACGATCCGCATACGCGTCCTATCCGCGCCGCCCTCGAGAGCGGCGCGCTCGAAGCGTTGATCGACGCGCGCTGCCTCGCGGAGCTCACTTACGTGCTCGACTACCCGCAGTTCGTAAAGCGCGAGATCGACAAGGCGGCAGCCCTCGCCACCGTGACGCGCCTGACGCAACTCGTCGAGTCAACGCCCGAACCGGTGCCCGCGCAGACGGCCACGCCCGCTGAGAACGTACGCCCGCTGCCGAAATGCAAGGACCGCGACGACCAGAAGTTCCTCGAGCTAGCCTATGCGGCAAAAGCCGACTGGCTGGTGTCGAAGGACCGTGCGGTACTGAAACTCGCGCGCCGCATTGCCCGCGACTTCGGTTTCCAGATCGCCCAGCCGGCGCCGTTCGTCGCCGCCTGCGCGCTGCAGGCCGATGAGCCCGTGCCGGCCTGACGCACGCGCCGCGACCCAATTCCCTACAATCGAAGTTCGCCCGTCTTCAAGACCACCGCATAAACACCGACAGCGCCATGAACTCACCGCACGACACGCCGATGATTCCGTCGTTTCCGTCCCGTCTGCCGAACGTCGGCACCACGATTTTCACCGTGATGAGCGCGCTCGCCGCGGAAAAAGGCGCCGTGAACTTAGGTCAGGGTTTTCCGGACTTCGATTGCGATCCGCGTATCGTCGACGCGGTGTCGAAAGCCATGCGCGAAGGGCACAACCAGTACCCGCCGATGGCAGGCGCCGCACCGCTGCGCCAGGCCATCTCCGACAAGCTCGCCAACCTGTACGGCCGCCGCTACGACGCGAACAGCGAGATCACCGTCACGGCGGGCGCCACCCAGGCGTTGCTGACCGCGATTCTGTGCACCGTGCATCCCGGCGACGAAGTGATCGTGGTCGAGCCGACCTACGACAGCTACCTGCCGTCCATCGAGCTCGCGGGCGGCAAGCCGGTATTCGTCACGCTGGATGCACCCGAGTACAAGATCCCGTTCGACAAACTCGCCGCCGCGATCACGCCGAAAACGCGTCTTCTGCTGATCAACACGCCGCACAATCCGACCGGCACGGTCTGGCGCGCCGAGGACATGCGCAAGCTCGAAGAAATCGTACGCGGCACCAACGTGCTGATCCTCTCCGACGAGGTCTACGAGCACATGGTGTACGACGGCGCGCCGCACGAAAGCGTTTCACGCTATCCAGAGCTCGCGCAGCGCAGCTTCGTGGTGTCGAGCTTCGGCAAGACCTATCACGTGACGGGCTGGAAAGTCGGCTACGTGGCCGCGCCTGCGGCGCTGACCGCCGAATTCCGCAAGGTCCACCAGTTCAATGTGTTCACCGTCAACACGCCGATGCAGGTAGGACTCGCCGACTACATGCGCGATCCGGCGCCGTATCTGGACCTGCCGGCGTTCTATCAGAAGAAACGCGATTTCTTCCGCACCGGCCTAGCGAACTCGCGCTTCAAGCTGTTGCCCTGCACGGGCACCTACTTCCAGTGCGTCGACTATTCGGCCATCAGCGATCTGCCCGAAGCCGACTTCGCACAATGGCTGACCAGCGAAATCGGTGTGGCGGCGATTCCTGTGTCGGCGTTCTATCACGAGTCGCATGAATCGGGCGTCGTGCGCTTTTGCTTCGCAAAGCAGGAAAGCACGCTCGCTACTGCGCTCGACCGGCTGGCGCGTCTCTAGCATGACGCCCGCGATGCTGCGAACGAACCCGCGTTCTTCGCCATCGCATGGGGTTGCGGCGCGCGCATGCGCGCCGTTGCCGCTGATCCACGCAAAACGCTCTTCAGACCATTCACTGCTTCGCGGTTGCCGCGATATAAGCCTTGCGATCCGCCGTCACACGCTGCGCCGCCGGGCGTTCGCCGATCGCCTTCACATAACCCTTCCAGTCGATGCCGGCTTCGAGCAGAAAGTCGCGTCCGTAGATACTCTTCGTCGCCAGTCCGACGAGCGGCAGATTCACGAAGCCCACAGCATCCGCCACACTGAATTTCTCTCCGCGCAGGAACGGCGCGAGCGTCGAGAGCCGCTTGAACCCGGCGACGTGACGCGTCAGCCGCTTTTCCACCCGCCCTTTGGTCGCGTCGGTCAACGTGCCGCCGAAGAAGGCTTCCTTATAGAGATCTCGCGCCACCAGTTCCAGGTGCAGGTCGATGAACGTAATCAGCTCGCGCTCTTTCGCCGCTTCCCACGGGTCGGCGGAGAAAATCCCTTTCTCAGGAAAGCGCGCGTGCAGGTACTCGATGATCGCCTGCGACTCGCACAGATCGCCCTGCTCGGTCTGGATAAACGGCACTTTGCCGAGCGGCGAGTGCCCCAGCAGCGACTCGTCCTGGCTCGTCATCACGAGGCTTTCCTCGAACGGAATCTCGTGTTCAAGCAGCACGAATTTGACTTTGTTGTAGTAGTTGGACAGTGCAAAGCCGCACAGTTTGATCATCAGGTGTCTCCGTCTGACAGGTGGTCGAACCGCTCATTGGAATCGCTGGCGGCCTGTGAATCAATCATCCAATAAATTGTACGATCGTGCTATTCTAAAATAACCATGGAGTCGAACAACCCAATGACCTCTCGCAATTACGGCATCGAGACTATCGGCATTGTTGGAACGGGCGCAATGGGCCGCGGCATCGCGCAGATCGCCGCCCTTGCAGGCCTGAAGGTCCGCTTGTACGACACCAACCCGGCCGCCGCGAGCGCGGCGCTCGATTACCTCGCCGATATCTTCGCCAAGCTCACCGCCAAAGGCAAGCTCGATCAGGCGCGCTCGGCGGCTGCCCTTGCCAACGTCTCCGGTGCACAAGTGATCGGCGATCTGGCGGATTGCGATCTGGTGGTCGAAGCGATCGTCGAAAAACTCGACGTCAAGCGCACGCTCTTTCGCGAACTCGAAACCATTGTCAGCGGCCGCTGTGTGCTGGCGTCGAATACGTCGTCACTGTCGATCACGGCGATTGCCGCCGGCTGCACCGACCCGTCGCGCGTGGTCGGTTATCACTTCTTCAACCCCGTGCCGCTGATGAAAGTCGTTGAAGTGATCGACGGCCTGCGCAGCGATCCCGCCGCCGGCGATGCGCTGATGGAGCTCGCGCGCCGCATGGGTCACACGCCGGTGCGCGCGAAGGATATGCCGGGCTTCATCGTCAATCACGCCGGCCGCGGGATGAATACCGAGGGCCTGCGTGTGGCGGGTGAAGGTATCGCCAGCTTCGTCGAGATCGATCGCATCATGCGCGAGCAGGCGGGTTTTCGGCTCGGACCGTTCGAGCTGCTCGATCTGACTGCGCTCGACGTCTCGCATCCCGTGATGGAATCGATCTATCACCAGTTCTATGAAGAGCCGCGTTTCACGCCGTCGCCGATCACCGGCACACGGCTCGCGGGTGGCCTGATCGGTCGCAAGACCGGCGAAGGCTTTTATCGCTACGACGACGGCAAGCAGCAGGTGCCCGCCGAAGCGCCCGCGCCAACTGAGTTGCCTAAACGCGTGTGGGTCAGCAAGCGTTACCCCGAAGCGCGCGCGGCGGTGCTAGAGCTAGTTGCAAAGGCCGGTGTGACGCTTGACGAAGGCGCTACGCCTGCCGCGGACTCGCTTATCGTCGTCACGCCGTTCGGTCACGACGCGACCACGGCTGCCGTTGATGAAGGCCTCGATGCGAGTCGCGTCGTCGCCGTCGATGCGCTATTCCCGCTCGTCGCAGCGCAACGCCGCACGTTGATGACCACACCGGCCACGACCCGGGCCGCACGCGATACGGCGCATGCGTTACTCGCTGCTGACGGCATCCCCGTCACCGCGATCCGCGATTCGACCGGCTTCGTGGCGCAGCGCGTGGTGGCGACAATCGTCAATATCGGCTGCGAGATCGCACAGAAGCAGATCGCCACGCCCGATGACATCGACCTCGCCGTGACGCTCGGTCTGGGCTATCCGCGCGGTCCGCTCGCACTCGGCGATGCACTCGGCGCGAAAACCATCCTCACGATTCTGCGTAATATGTTCAGCGTGCTGGGCGATCCGCGCTACCGTCCGTCGCCGTGGCTCGCGCGGCGCGCGCAACTCGGCCTTTCGCTGACCCAAGGCGACGCAGCCGATGCGGCCAATTCAGTCAAAGCGGAGAACCAGTCATGAGCGCCGAACTCCTGACCTCGCGACCGGCCGAAAGCGAATCGACACTCGTGCTGACGCTGTCAAACCCCGGCGCACGCAACGCGTTGCATCCCGACATGTACGCCGCGGGCATCGAAGCACTCGATAGCGCCGAGCGTGACCCGTCGGTGCGCGCCGTGGTACTCACCGGCGCGGATCAGTTCTTTTGCGCCGGAGGCAATCTGAACCGGCTACTCGAGAACCGTGCGAAAGACCCTTCCGTGCAGGCGCAAAGCATCGATATGCTGGGCGAATGGATCGGCGCGCTGCGCGCTTCGTCGAAACCGGTGATCGCAGCGGTCGAAGGAGCAGCGGCCGGCGCCGGCTTCTCGCTCGCGCTCGCCTGCGACCTGCTGGTCGCCGCCGACGATGCCAAGTTCGTGATGTCCTACGCGCGTGTCGGTCTTACGCCGGATGGCGGCGGTTCATGGTTCCTCGCGCAGGCGCTGCCCCGCCAACTTGCGACCGAAGTCCTGCTCGAAGGAAAACCAATTGGCGCCGCACGCCTGCACGAACTCGGCGTGGTCAACCGTCTCGCCAAACCCGGCACGGTGCGCGACGCCGCCATCGCGTGGGCCGACGATCTCGGCAAGATCTCGCCTAACGCCACCGCGCGCATCAAGACGCTGATCGCCGCCGCGAGCGCCCAGCCGCTCGTCGAGCATCTGGTAGCCGAGCGCGACAACTTCGTCGCCTCGCTGCATCACGGCGACGCGCTCGAAGGCATCACGGCGTTCCTCGAAAAGCGCGCCCCGAAGTACAAATAAGCCTCCATGAGCCAATGACCAAGTCAGTGAAATAAGCCAGTGAACCAGCGAGCCCGTCATGCCTGACTACCAACTGCCGAAGCGGCGCCGCATATACGTGATGCGCCATGGCGACGTGACGTACTTCGACGCCACCGGTCGCGCGATCGATCCGGAAACGGTGCCATTGAACGCAAGTGGCCGCGACCAGGCCAGCGCGGCTGGCCACGCATTCGCCGCACAGCAGATTCGCTTCGACCGGGTGATCGTCAGCGGCTTGCCGCGCACCATCGAAACTGCCCAGCGCGTGCTCGCCGAAACTCACCAGCACATCGAACTTGAGATCGACCCCGCGCTGCAGGAAATCCGCGGCGGCAAACTGGGCAGCATCCCGGCGGCCGATATCGAAGCCGCTTTCCTCACCGTGTTCGACGGCGTTGTCCCGGAGAGCACGCGTTTCCTCGGTGGTGAAACGATCGGCGAACTGTTCGATCGCGTGTTGCCGGCGATCGCGGCGCTGCGCGACGACACCTCGTGGAACACCGTGCTGCTCGTCCTGCACGGCGGCGTCAATCGCGCCATCCTGTCGCACGCCATCACGGCGGGCGGGCGCACGTTCTTCGGCCATCTCTCGCAGGCCACCGGCTGCATCAATGCACTGGACGTAGGTGCCACTCCGCGCGACTGGGTGCTGCGCATGCTCAACTACTCGCCGCCGTCGCCGCTGCATCGCGACGTGCGGAATACGACCATGGAAATGCTTTACGCCCAGTTCATCCAATACAAGCGCGAAGCGTAGCGAACACTCAACTGGAGGAGACAATGGGCGAAGCCACGAAG
>NZ_JAMFSB010000331.1 GCF_026225065.1 Paraburkholderia sp.
CGGGCCACCGTCGATCACGAGATCAACCTGTTTTTCGAGGCGCTCGCGGATTTCTTCGGCGTCGTTAAGCGGCTGGGTTTCGCCCGGCATGATCAGCGTCGTGCCGAGCAGCGGCTGGCCGAGTTCCTCGAGAATCGCCAGCGTGATCGCATGATCCGGGACGCGCAGGCCGATGGTCTTGCGCGACGGATGCGACAGGCGCCGCGGAACCTCTTTGGTGGCTTCGAGCACGAACACGTACGGCCCCGGTGTCACTGACTTGATCAAGCGGTACTGACGGTTGTCGACCATCGCGAAGTTCGCAAGCTCGGACAGATCACGCACCAGCAAGGACAGCAATTGACGCTCGTCGAGACCGCGAATCCGGCGCAGACGCTCGACCGCGTTCTTGTCGTCGAGATGGCAGGCGAGCGCATAGCTCGAATCGGTCGGCAGGGCGACCACGCCACCGTCGTTGATGATCTGCGCGGCCTGCTTGATCAGGCGCGGCTGCGGATTATCGGGATGGAGCCGAAAGAATTGGGACATGATTATGAGCGGGAGAAAGCGAAGCAGAAGCGGACCGGCCGTGAGGCCTGTTGCAACAACTGCAGTAACTTCGATGGACATCGCAAACATCGCCGACACCGCTCCTGCGCCGGGCTTGCTGCCGCGGCACAGCGCACCCGGCGTACCGTCACAACCAGCGTTCCCACACGGGCGTCAGATCGGACGGCAACGGCGGAAGGCTGCCCAACTCGACCCGGCCCTCGCCTGCCGCA
The DNA here is from genome assembly GCF_026225065.1 of Paraburkholderia sp. Lineage (GTDB taxonomy): Bacteria > Pseudomonadota > Gammaproteobacteria > Burkholderiales > Burkholderiaceae > Paraburkholderia. Next base: position 762 of record NZ_JAMFSB010000331.1, read on the forward strand.
TGAAAGTCGGAGCCGCGCGAGGCCTCGAAACCGAAGCGGCGCGCCACGTCCGCATACTCGCGATACTGGTCCGGCGTATGGCTACCGGTCACGACTTCGATCGCCTTGCCGCCAAGATCGATGAACTCGCCGAACAACGCGTCGAATTCTAACTGGGTGTATTCATAGCGCCCCGGATGCGCAATCACCGCTTCGCCGCCGGCCACCTGGATCCAGCGGACCGCATCAGCCAGTTTCGACCAGCGATGGGCGATGTAGGCCGGCTTGCCGTCGCCCAGATAGCGGGTGAACACGTCCTGGGTCGAGGCGGCGTAGCCACTCTCCACCATAAAGCGCGCAAAGTGAGTGCGCGAAATCATGTCGGGGTTGGACACGTACTTCAGCGCCCCTTCATAGGCGTCCGGCACGCCAAGGGTGGCAAGCAGCTCGCCGATCGCTTCGGCACGCGCCGCGCGGCCGTCACGGGTGCGCGCGAGGCCCTCTATCAGCGCCTGGCAGGTCGGATCGACGTTCAGACCGACGATGTGGACCGTGCGCGATGCCCACGTGACCGAAATTTCCACCCCACTCAGGTAGCGCATGCCGAGTTCCTCGGCCGTCTGGCGCGCTTCGGCCTGACCGCCCAGCTCGTCGTGGTCGGTCAGCGCCCACAACGTGACGCCGTTAGCCTGCGCGCGACGCGCGACGCCGGCGGGCGCAAGCTGGCCATCGGAAACGGTGGAGTGACAGTGGAGATCGGCGTTCATCGGTGTCTTAAAAAGGTTCTGCACTCATTTTACTGCAACGCAGTAACCCGAGCAGACGATTCGACGACGCCCAGGACATTGCGGAAAGTCCTGTCTGTCGAAAATCTTATGCGCAGAACGCTTCGATCAATGCTGCAATCTGCTCCGGCTGATCGTGATGGACCATATGACCCGCGTCCTCGATGATTTTCTCGCGCCAGTCGGGAAACGCGCTGAAACGCGCCTTGAATTCATCGAGCGACACCTCGCCGGCAATCTGCGCGAGGGTCGGTGAGCCCGCTGCCTCGACGTGCAGCACCTTCGCGCGCACATTGGCCCAGACCGCCATGATTTCGTCGAGACGGTAGAGCAGCGGGCTGCGCAACTTATGCGCGGGGTCGGCGAGCAGCATGTAGCGGCCCTCGCCGTCGGGCTTCGACCAGTGCTCGGCGAGAAAGCGTGCGCGTTGCGGCGCGAGACGCGGGTTGGTCTTCGTCAGGCGCGCGGCGACTTCGTCGAGCGAGGCGTAGCGCTTTAGCTGCGGCGGCTCGCGTAGTTCGTCGAGCCAACCGCGCAAACGCTTTGGCGACTGGCTGGGTTTCGCGGCGGCAAGGCCGAAGCCTTCCAGGTCCACTACCCGGCGAACCCGCTCCGGACGCGCGCCGGCATACAGGCAGACCACGTTCGCGCCCATGCTGTGCCCCACCAGATTCACCTCGCCTGTTGGCGCATAGTGGTCGAGCAGCGCGTCAAGGTCCGACACGTACTCCTGAAACCAGTAGCTGCCGCCGCCCCGCTCGGCCGTCGGCCAATCCGACAGGCCGAAACCGCGCGCATCGGGCGCGATCACCTGCCAGTCGCCGCCCAGCGCATCCACCACAAACTGGAACGATGCCGCCACGTCCATCCAGCCGTGCAGCATGAACAGCGTCGGGGCGTCCGGATTGCCCCAGCGCCTCGCATGCAGACGCACGCCGCGCACGGTGATGAAGTCGGACTCTGGAATATTCATGAGCGCATCGGGCCTAAAAAAGAATGATCGTTCGATTATAACGAGATAGGCGGCTAGCGGAAGATGCGGCGCATCGAGAGCCGGCTCAATCTGCGGCCGGCGGAGTCGCCTCGAGGCCGGCCAGTGCGGCCAGTTCGGCTTCGTCGAAACCGGCGTCGCGCCGGGCCTCGAAATTGAACGGGCCACGTAATTTCGGCGCGTGATACTGGTCGGCGAGTTGCGTGTAGGTGCTGTGCGGGTCGAGACCGCCCTCGTCGCACAGGTGGCGAAACCAGCGGTTGCCGATCAGCACGTGGCCAATCTCGTCGCGCAGGATGACGTCGAGAATTGCCGCCGAGGTGTGGTCACCCGCCTGCTGGAGCCTCGCGCGGATTGGCGGCGAGGCGTCGAGGCCACGCGCTTCCAGCGTGCGCGGCACCAGCGCCATGCGCGCCAATACGTCGCCGCGCGTGCGTTCGCACATATCCCACAGGCCATCGTGGGCGGCAAAATCGCCGTAAGCGTGACCTAACTCGGCAAGCCGTGCGACCAGTAGCGAGAAGTGATGGGCCTCTTCTGCGGCCACCTTGAGCCAGTCGGTGTAGAACGCGGGAGGCATGCCACTAAAGCGCCAGACCGCGTCGAGGGCCAGGTTGATCGCGTTGAACTCGATATGAGCGAGCGCGTGCAACAGCACGGCGCGTCCTTCAGGGGACTGCATGCTGCGGCGACCCAGTTTGCGCGGCTCCACCAACTCCGGGCGGCCCGGCCGCCCTGGCAAACCGGACGGTTCGTCGATCAGCAGGGACGGCGAGCAAACTGCAGCGTTGGCCAGCACGCCAGCGTACAGGGCTTGCGTTGCGGCGCCCTTCGCCCGCGGATCGGACTGGCGCAATGCTTCGAGTGCGTCGGCGCGGGCGCAGCGCAGCGGGTCGGACACAACGGCGGGAACGGCGGAATTCATCGTGGCGGTCGTGGCGGGACAGGAAAGCGGCTGGGAAAGGATCAAAGCCGGGACGGAGAATATTCGGTTTGTGCTTTGGATACTACGTTCATCGAGCAACGCGAAACTGGCGACACACTGGCCGCAATGCATGCGTGGAGCCTGTCGCCCACGGCGGAACGCACGCCGTAAAGCTAGCGGCCCCGCCGAGCGGCCTCTTCACACAACCGTTTACAATACGCCATTCGACCATACAGCGCGCGCCGTTCGCGCCGCCTTCTGCACTACCCCTACGCCCGCCGACGGCGGTGCGACGACCGATCAACCGCAACCATCTTGCATGGTTGCAGAAGCATGGGACCGGAGACATTGTGGCAATTTACAAGCTTGGCGACGCAGCCCCGACTATCCACGAAAGCGTGTTCGTCGCGGATACCGCGACCATCATCGGCAAAGTCGCGCTCGAAGAAAATTCGAGCGTCTGGTTTGGCGCGGCAATTCGCGGTGACAACGAACTGATCTCGGTGGGCCCGGGCAGCAACATCCAGGAAAACGCCGTTCTGCACACCGATCCGGGCTATCCGCTGACCATCGAAGCCAACGTGACGATCGGCCATCAAGCCATGCTGCACGGCTGCACCATCAAGGAAGGCGCACTCGTCGGAATTCAGGCGGTGGTCTTGAATGGAGCGGTAATTGGCCGCAACTGTCTGGTCGGAGCAGGCGCCGTCGTCACCGAGGGCAAGGTATTTCCTGACAATTCGCTGATTCTGGGCGCGCCGGCCAAGGTCGTGCGCGAACTGACGGAGGCCGACATCGCCGGCCTGCGCCGTAACGCGGCCAATTACGCCGAGCGGCGAGCCTATTTCAAGGCGCAACTCGTGCGTATCGGCTAACCAAACCGCTCGCGCACAGTGCGCACGTGCAGCATCGCATCAAGCTGCGCCAATCGACCGAGGAAAAGTTGTGAACGACCAGTTGCAAAAATTCATGTTCAGCGCGGCGCCCGTGCGCGGCGAAATCGTTTCGCTGCGCAATACGTGGCAAGAAGTGCTGACCCGCCGCGACTACCCGGCGCCGGTGCGCACCATACTCGGCGAAATGATGGCCGCCTGCGCGCTGTTGTCGGCGAACCTGAAGTTCGACGGCACGCTCATCATGCAGATTTTCGGCGACGGTCCGGTCAAGATGCTGGTGGTGCAGTGCAGCTCGGATCTCTCGATGCGCGCCACCGCCAAGTTTTCCGGTGAAGCGGACACCACTATCGGCGACGACACGACGCTGATCGAGCTCGTCAACGCCAGCGGCCACGGCCGCTGTGTGATTACGCTCGACCCTCGCGTCAAGCAACCGGGCCAGCAGCCCTACCAGGGGATCGTGCCGCTGTCGGGTCTCGACGGCCCGCTCAAGTCAATGGCCGAAGTGCTCGAGCATTACATGCACCACTCCGAGCAACTCGATACACGCCTTTGGCTTGCGGCCAACACCGAGCGCGCGGTCGGCATGCTGTTGCAGAAGCTGCCCGGCGACGGTGGCATCGTCCCGCACCCCGGCGATCTCGACGTGGATACGTGGGAACGCGTCTGTACGCTCGGTGGCACGCTGTCGCAGGAGGAACTGCTCAAGGAAGAGCCGGAGACCGTATTCCGCCGCCTATTCTGGCAGGAAAATGTCCAGCATTTCGAACCCGCGCCGGCGCGTTTCGAATGTAGCTGCTCGCGCGAGAAAGTTGGCGCGATGCTGAAAATGCTGGGCCGCGAAGAAGTGGATAGCGTGATCGAAGAACGCGGTCATGTCGAGATTCACTGCGAGTTCTGCAATCAGCGTTACGAGTTCGATCCGGTCGATGTGGCGCAACTGTTTGTTGCCAACGAGCTGTCGCAAGGCGTCTCTCCCGCTGCGGATCAGCGGCATTAATCGCACACGCCTGCTCGTACACGCGGCAGGCTATAAACCGGCTTATTGCGCCGGTTTTTTCTCTTTCGAACCCTTGTCCTTCGCGTCCTTTCCAGCGTGCTTGCGATCCGGCTTCGCGCGCGATTCCGGATTCGGCACTACGCGCACCGGTGCCGCGGACACCTCGCCGCGAGTCGACGTAGTGACCGATGCGTTATTCGGCGTAGGCAACGGCGCGTTAGGCGCGACAAACTGCACGAACACTTCGCCGTCCTTCACCATACCCATCTCGTAACGCGCTCGCTCTTCCACCGCGGCCGTACCGCTTTGCAGATCCTGCACTTCACCCGCAATGCGTTCGTTGCGCAGCTTCTCGTCCGCGTTCTTCTGCATCTGCTGCGCCAGTTCGCCTTGCAGTTCATGCACGCGCAACCAGCCCCCATGCCCCCACCACAGTGGGTACTGGATCAGGGCCAGCAGTACGATCAGGACAGCAGTGACAAGCCGCATGAAGTAAGCACAATAAATACACGCCGCCCTGCGCTATACGCAGGGCGGCGTGCTGAATCAGAAACGAAGGGGAACCGGCTCAACGGTCAAAACCTGCATTCAACCTCACGATCAAGGCTAGCGATCAACGCAGATTGTAAAACGCCGACTTGCCCGGGTAGCTGGCGATGTCGCCGAGATCCTCTTCAATACGCAGCAACTGGTTGTACTTCGAGATACGGTCGCTGCGCGAGAGCGAACCCGTCTTGATCTGGCCGGCGTTCAGGCCAACGGCGATATCGGCAATCGTCGAATCTTCCGTTTCGCCCGAGCGATGCGAGATCACTGCGGTGTAGCCGGCGCGCTTGGCCATTTCGATCGCGGCGAAGGTTTCCGTCAGCGTACCGATCTGGTTGATCTTGATCAGGATCGAGTTGGCGATGCCCTTCTCAATGCCTTCCTTCAGGATGCGTGTGTTGGTGACGAACAGGTCGTCGCCCACCAGCTGGATCTTCTTGCCGAGCTTATCGGTCAGGATCTTCCAGCCGGCCCAGTCACTTTCGTGCATGCCGTCTTCGATCGAGACGATCGGGAACTTGTCGGCCAGATTCGCCAGGTAGTCCGCGAATTCCGTCGACGACAGTTGCAGGCCTTCGCCCGCCAACTGGTACTTGCCGTC
>NZ_JAMFSB010000332.1 GCF_026225065.1 Paraburkholderia sp.
TAAGGTGGCATACGCCTTGCTGCTCGTCCACGGTCAACGTTTTCAAGGCGGTCGAAATTGTCTCAACTCCACTCTCCGTGTCAAACCTGGAGCGCTCGCAAGCTTCGTATACTGAACGCGATCCCACGCGTGCTCGTGGTCGACGATAACCCCGAAGCGGCAGAGGCCCTCGCAGTCTATCTGTCGTACGAAGGTGTGGAAACGCGTACCGCCAACGGTTGTGGAGACGCTTTGCGCTGCGTAAAGGACTGGGTTCCAGACGTAGTCGTGCTCGACATCATGATGCCGGAGCGCGACGGTTTTGAAACCGCCCAGGCGTTACGGACGTATCTACCGACAACGAACCTCGGGATCGTGGCATTTACCTCACTGGACGACGACCACGTCCTTGAAACGGGAAAAGCGCGCCACAACTTCGACGGTTACTGTCGCAAGGGCACGGCCCCGGTGGCGCTACTCGCATTGATACAAAAGCTTTGGCGCTAAGCCACTTCACAGGAGCCAGACCTTTATACATGGCGCAAGCAAAACAGATCCTTCTCGTTGACGACCAGGCAGACGCAATCGACGCCCTGGCCATGTTGCTCGAACTTGACGGGCACCGGGTTCGTACCGCGTACAGCGGCGCGGACGCATTGGCCGTGGTTGAAACGTTTATCCCCGACCTGGCTTTGATCGACGTCTCCATGCCGGACATGAGCGGCATGCACCTCGTGCGGCTGCTGCGCAGCAACCCGGCGTTGGCGAACACTCGACTGATCGCGCTAACCGGATACGCCGGCGACGCGGACAAGAAAAAAGCCGCGGAAGCGGGCTTTGACGCGCACGTGACCAAACCCGTGCCGATGGACCAGCTGGCGAGCCTCGTCGCGGGCGCAGGCGGAGATCACCCGGAAACCTAGGCGCCGCCCGGGCGGCATGTTTGTTGCGGAAAAGGCAGGAAACTCCTGACTTTTTCGAGCTATGTCTACCATCCTCCTTGTCGACGATGACGTCGATTCGCTCTGGCTGCTTCAGCTGGCACTAGAAGGACACGGCCATCATGTGATCCTTGCGGAGGACGGCGAAGCGGCGCTGGACAAGGCCGGCCGATGCCTCCCCGATTTGATCGTCACGGACTGGAACATGCCGGGAACGGATGGCGTCGAGCTGTGCCGGCGGCTGAAGTTTTATCCGGCGCTCGCCCAGATTCCCGTTGTGCTGTCGTCAGGCCAGACTCCGCCCGCGGAAAAATCGGCACTCTGGAGTGTGTTTCTTCCAAAGCCCGTTGAGCTGAATGTGCTTGAGTCGACGATTGATGCGTTATTGGCGAAGCGTCTGGCGAGCCCTCACCACGCCACGACTGTCGCAGCGCCGGCACCTTCGCGCTGGCAGGCGGCTCCAAGGAAACTCTGGAATTAGCGCGGCGACGATCAACCTCTCCCCTCTCAGCCTTCGATCCGCCGCCGCGTCACGCCGAGCAAACCTTCCATGGCCTGCTGCGCCGCTGCGGCGTCGCGCGTGCGGATCGCTTCGAACACGGCAGTATGTTCAGCCAGCGACGCGTTGTAGACCTCGGCCCGCTTCGCATTCAGTCGCAACTGTGCCTCCAGCGTACGCTCGATCAGCGTGCCCAGCGGAATCAGCAGTTCGTTGCTGCATGCAGCCAGCACGCTGATATGAAAGCGCAGATCGGCCCGCACCCATTCATCGACGTTACGCGCGGCCACCATCGCCGCATGCGCCGTCTCGAGCGCATCGAAAGTCTCCGCGCCGTGCGATGCGGCGGCCAACGCAGCCGCGTACGGCTCGATCATCTCGCGCATTTCCTGGAGCTTGAGCGCGAACGTCATTGGCTCCGCGACGCGCGAATACCAGTCGAGCACGTCGACATCCAGCAGATTCCACGCGTGCCGTGGCCGCACCCGCGTGCCGACTCGCGGACGCGACTCGATCAGCCCTTTGGAGGTCAGCGTGCGCAGCGCCTCGCGCAGCACCGTGCGGCTCACGCCGAACGTCTCCATCAACTCGGCTTCGCGCGGCAGGATGGTTTCCGGCGCGTAGTCGCCGCGCAGAATGGCGGTGGCCAGTTGTTGAGCGACACGCCCGTGCAGATCGTGTTGGATAGGTGCTCTCCCCGCCGTCTTCCGACGCTCTTTATGTTTGGAACGAACGCGATTATCCGGTATCCCAACGGTAAATCCACTGCGGGCGGCGCGCCGTCCGCTTGGCGTCAATAGTACTATTAATAGTACTTAAAGGCGATTTTGTTGTAGCATGTGGCTCCTCAGGCCACCAGGAGACGCCCACCATGAAAATCACCAAGCTCGAAACCTTCATCGTTCCGCCGCGCTGGTGCTTCCTCAAGATCGAAACGGATGAGGGCATCGTCGGCTGGGGCGAGCCGGTCGTCGAAGGCCGCGCGCACACCGTCGCGGCCGCGGTCGAAGAACTGTCGGACTATCTGATCGGCAAAGACCCGCTGCTGATCGAAGATCATTGGCAAGTGATGTACCGTGCGGGCTTCTACCGCGGCGGCCCGATCACGATGAGCGCGATCGCTGGCGTCGACCAGGCGTTGTGGGACATTAAGGGCAAGCACCACGGGGTGCCGATCCACGCGCTACTGGGCGGCCAGGTGCGCGACAAGATCAAGGTGTACTCGTGGATCGGCGGCGACCGTCCGAGCGACGTCGCCAACAACGCGCGCGCCGTGGTCGACCGCGGCTTCAAGGCGGTGAAGATGAACGGCTCGGAAGAGCTGCAGATCATCGACACCTTCGACAAGGTGCAAGGCGTCATCAACAACGTCGCGGCGGTGCGCGAAGCGGTGGGGCCGAACATCGGCATCGGCGTGGACTTCCATGGCCGCGTGCACAAGCCGATGGCGAAGGTGCTCGCCAAGGAACTCGACCCGTACAAACTGCTGTTCATCGAAGAGCCGGTGCTCTCTGAAAATGCTGAGGCGTTGCGCGACATCGTCAATCAGACCAACACGCCGATTGCGCTTGGCGAGCGTCTCTACTCGCGTTGGGACTTCAAGCACATTCTGGCGGGCGGCTACGTCGACATCATCCAGCCGGACGCCTCGCACGCGGGCGGCATTACCGAGTGCCGCAAGATTGCGTCGATGGCCGAAGCCTATGACGTGGCGCTCGCGCTGCATTGCCCGCTCGGCCCGATCGCGCTTGCCACCTGCCTGCAGATCGACGCGGTCAGCTATAACGCGTTCATCCAGGAACAGAGCCTGGGCATCCACTACAACCAGGGCAACGACCTGCTCGACTACATCAAGAATCCCGAGGTCTTCAAATACGAAGACGGCTTCGTGTCGATTCCGCAAGGCCCGGGGCTCGGTATCGAGGTCAACGAGGAGAAGGTCCGCGAAATGGCGAAGGTCGGTCACCGCTGGCGCAATCCGGTGTGGCGCCATACGGACGGCAGCGTCGCCGAATGGTAAGCCGCTGATTTGATCAAACGCCGCCTGCGGGCGGCGTTTTTTCTTCAGGCGAGACCTGATGCTCAAACCATAAATGAGCCGCTAAGGGAAGGAGTCGTGGTGGAGACATCCACGTTTGAAACCCAGGCGACCGGCAAACGCCACCGCCTGCTGGTCATGCTGTTCGTCACCGTCGTCATTACCTATCTGGACCGTAGCAACCTGTCGATTGCAGCCACCGCCATCGCGCAGGATCTGCAACTCGATCCGCCCCACATGGGGCTGGTGTTCTCGGCCTTCGGCTGGTCGTACGCCTTGCTGCAGATCCCCGGCGGCATGCTGGTGGACCGCGCCCGGCCCCGGCTGATGATGGCGCTGATCATCGGGCTATGGTCGATCGCCACCGTCCTGCAGGGATTTGCCAGCGACTTTGCGCTGCTGCTGTCGCTGCGCGTGCTGCTCGGCGTGCTCGAAGCGCCGGCCTATCCGACGCTCAACCGCATCGTCACCACCTGGTTCCCCGACAGCGAGCGGGCCCGCGCCATCGCCGTGTACACCTCCGGCCAGTACGTCGGTCTCGCTTTCCTGACGCCCGCGCTCGTCCTGACCCAGCAGCACTTCGGCTGGCACGGCGTGTTCATCCTGACGGGGCTCATCGGCGTGGCGTGGGCGCTCGTCTGGTACGCGCTGTACCGCGAGCCGTCCGAAGCAGCCGGGATCAACCAGGCGGAACTCGACACGATCCGCCGTGGCGGCGGCCTCGTCGAACTCAGCAGCGCCCGCGTGTCTCGCGCACGATACAACTCGGCCGACTGGCGTGCCGTGCTCGGCAACCGCAAACTCTGGGGCATCTATATCGGCCAGATTGCGGTGACTTCAACGCTGTGGTTCTTCCTGACGTGGTTTCCCACCTACCTCGTCAAATACCGCCACATGGACTTTCTCAAGGCCGGCTTCATGGCCGCCGTGCCGTTTCTCGCCGCTTTCGTCGGCATTCTGGCCTCCGGCCTGATCTCCGATGCCATGATCCGCCGCGGCGTCTCGGCCACGGCCGCGCGCAAAGTGCCCATTGTCACGGGCCTGCTGCTGTCCACGGCGATTGTCGGTGCGAACTTTGTCGATAGTCCCTCAATGGTCATCCTCTTCATGGCCATCGCCTTTTTTGGCAGCGGATTTTCGTCAATCACCTGGGTGCTTGTCTCCTCCATGGCGAAAAAGGAACTGCTCGGACTCACCGGCGGCATGTTCAACCTGATGGGCAACCTGTCCTCGATCTGCGTGCCGATCGTGATCGGCCTGCTCGTCAAGGGCAACGACTTCGCGCCAGCACTCGTTTTCATGAGCGCGGTCGGCGTGGTGGGCGCGCTGTCGTATCTGTTTCTGGTCGGCCGGATCGAGCGGATCCGCTAGGCGGATGAGACATGTCCAGCGACGTTACGTACGCTAGCGAACGCAAGAGTCTCAGTTACGTAACATCCCGGACGGAATCGCTCTAGAAGCGACTTCCGTCCACCTCTCCGCATCCCTCCGAGCCACCTGAAAGCCTTGCTGGAAAAGGCTTTCAACTCTTCCGCCGCAACCCCATTTCCCGCTTGGCCCGCTCCTTGCTTTGTAGCAGTCTAAAGACGATGCGAGAGGGCAATCATGGGCGAATTTCTTCCTGACTATTTGATCCGCGAACAAGCGGCCGTGGGCGCGCTGGTGGTGTTCGGCGTGCTGCGGGTGATCGGCGCGGTAATGGCGTTCCAGCAGGGCTGGCGCATCTCGACGGTGGAGAAGTGTTTCATCGCTGCAGCGGTCATCTACTGCGCGCCGCAACTGTTCGATTTGCTGACCCAACTCTATGGCTCGCATGCCGCCGGCGCCGAACTCGAAGGCAAGGCGAGCGGCTGCGCGATCGCGCTGTTCTGCGCGCCGATCCTCGGCCACAAGCTGGGTTACGAATAAGCCGCGTCGATTCAGAAATGTAACGGGCTGATCCCGCGGACGACTGGGCGCTCGCCCCGCCTGAAGCAGCCGATGCAACGAACCGAGTGGAAGACCGAAGTGATGAAAGCGATGTTTCTACCAAAACGAACGACGTACCGGGGCGGCGATGTGCTGACGCTCAAATCGGGCGGCCGTCCGATGACCGCCACGTGGGTAGGTCCGGTTGTGTTTGCGTCGGGCACCTGGCTGATCTGCCAGTGGTTCGACGACGATGGCGAACTGCGTCAGGAGATGTTCCCTGAAACCATGCTGGAGCGAGTGCCGAAAGCACTCGCCGCTTAACGGGCAGTACCGGGGCAACCGGCTCCTGCCGGGCGACCGCGTGTGTTCACGCCGCACAGGCTTGCTGTGCGGCGTTTTTTTGTGTGGTGGCCACCGTGGACGGGTCCTCAGCGCTCGCCCAACGACCGCTCACCGCTCAGGCGAGCGGGACGAAGGCCGGCACGCTGTTGGACAAAGCAGCCGCCACAATGAACACGCCGATCATCGCCAGCGCTTCAAGGTAAAGCACGTTGGTGAAGGTGTGAGCGTCCATCGTCGACGCAGTGCGGCGAAGCCGCGGCAATGCCAGGAAGCGGTTCAGGCCGCCAAGCACGAGCGCTAGAGCCACCAGCGCCAGCTTGAGCGTCAGCACATGTCCCCAGGTGCTGATTTCGATCGCCTCGAATGACCCGCCCGAACCCCGCACGGTATTGAAGATCCCCGTCAGCAGCACGAACACGACCGCGACCAGCGACACGTTCGAGATCTGCATAGCCGTACGGATCAGCATGCCACGCGCGGTCGAAGTGCCCAGCGCCGGCAGCACCGCGAGGCCAGCCGTCACGACCAGGCCGCCCCATACGCTGGTGGCAAGCACATGCAACGTATGCA
>NZ_JAMFSB010000333.1 GCF_026225065.1 Paraburkholderia sp.
AACGCTACGCGCTCGCGGCGCGCGCCACCTGCGCACTGGCGCGGCGCTCGGCCAACACCGGACGCACCAGACTCCAGATCAGCGCCACGCCGACCAGATCGCCCAAGCCGAGCGCCACGAAGAACGGCGCATAGCCGATGGTCATGACGAGCGCGCCCATCACGAGGGTAAAGCCGAGGTTGCCGATGCCAGCGCTGAGCGCCGCAAAACCTGTGACGGTCGCCACCTCATGACGCGGAAACAGATCCGCGGACATTGAGATCACCGTGACCGACAGCGTCTGGTGTGCGAAGCCGCCGAGGCACAGCAGGAAGATCGCCATGGCCGGATCTTTCACATAGCCGACGCCTGCCATGGCCGTCATCAGCAGCGCCCCGAACGTGAAGACGACCCGCTTGCCGTTGATGATCGAGAGATTGAAGTGCCGGTTCAGAAAGAACGACACGGAGCCGCCCATCAGGCAGCCGATATCGGCGGCGACAAACGGCAGCCACGCGGTCATCGCAATCGCTTTCAGATCGAAGCCGCGTGCCTGATGCAGATACAGCGGCATCCAGAACACCAGCGTGCCCCACACGGGATCGGCAAAGAAACGCGGCAGCGCGATGCCCCAGAAATTACGCGAGCGGAAAATCTCGCGCAGACTCGGCTTCGAACCATCTTCGGCGAGGCCAAGCGCGTTGCCGTCGACGATATACGCGGCTTCGCGCTCGCTTAGCGCGGAGTGCGCGCTGGGATGACGATAGAAGGCGATCCACAGGACCGCCCAGATAAAACCGATACCGCCTGCGATCACGAAGGCGGCTTGCCAGTTGTATCGCAGGATCGACCACGCGATCAGCGGCGGTGCGGCAATCGCACCAATCGACGTGCCGATGTTGAACACGCCCGCGGCAATCGCACGTTCGCGCAGCGGAAACCAGAACGCCGCGAGCCGCATGCCGGCCGGAATAAACGATGCTTCGACGAGGCCGAGCATGCCGCGCAAAACGAACAGGCCGACCCAGCCAGTAGCAAAGCCGTGCGCCATGCAGATCAGCGACCACGCGAGGCCGCACACCAGAAAACCAAAACGCAGGCCGATGCGGTCCATCAGGTAACCGGTCAGCGGCCCACCCAGGGGGTACATGACGAGAAAGGCGCCGGTAATCCAGCCGTACTGACTGGTGGAGATGTGCAGGCTTTGCATGACCGTCGGCGCGGCGATGGCGAGCGAGCTGCGCGCCAGATAGTTCATGACCGTGCCCAGCGACAGCAAAGCAATCATCCACCAGCGCAGCCCTCTTACCTTGATTCCCATGATGGCGTCTCTCTCCAGTCGATATGGTTTTTAAAAGCGGCCAACGCATGTCGATACCGCTCGCGGCGCGGTAGACATCGTATGTCCGTCAACCTATCTGGATCAAGAAGGAGATTACGGGTGTTTACCCGGTGCTCGGCGCAAAGCCATGATATGACGGGAAAATAAGGCCGCGCATGACGTTCTTTTCGCGCTGGAGTCCGTCAATTGTTCCACCTAGTTGTACGACAACTAACAGCATGAGATTGCGCTAACGACCTGGCCCACTCCCTCCCGCGATGTCAAAACCATAAAAAATGCTTAATCGGTCTGGCGATGCCGCGTTACGTCGCCTCACCCATCATGCGTTCAAGGCCCCAGCGTCGCCCACGGGCTGCCCACGACTCGACTCCCTTGTATTTTGAACGGCACCCAATGAACGCCATCGTCCTTGTCGCGTTACGCAGACCTTTGACTTTTGTAGTGATGAGCATCCTGATCGTGCTGTTCGGCGGTATGGCGGTGCTCAGGACCCCGACCGACATTTTTCCGAACATCCGTATTCCGGTAGTGGCTGTGGTCTGGACCTACAACGGTCTGACGCCGCAGGACATGTCCGGCCGCGTGATCTACTACTACGAGCGCTCGCTCACCTCGACCGTCGAGAACATCGAGCATATCGAGAGTCAGTCGCTCTACGGGCGCGGCATCGTCAAGGTGTTCCTGCAACCGGGCACCAACGTCGCCGCAGCGCAGGCGCAGATCACCGCGGCCTCGCAGACCGTGCTCAAGCAGATGCCCGCCGGCATCACGCCGCCGCAAATCCTTTCGTATAACGCTTCCTCGGTGCCGGTGCTGGACCTGCAGGTGTCGGCGGCCGGCATGACCGCGGCGCAGGTCTACGACATGGCGTCCAATCTGATCCGTCCGCAACTGGTCGCCGTGCCGGGTGCTGCGATTCCAACCCCGTATGGCGGCGCCTCGCTGAACGTCGAGATCGATCTTGATCAGACCAGGCTGCTCGCGCACGGCCTGTCGGCGGTCGACGTGGCGCACGCGCTCAGCTCGCAGAACGTCGTGCTGCCAGCCGGCGACCAGAAGATCGGCGCGCTCGACTTCATGGTCGAGACCAACGCGAGCCCAATCGCCGTTTCCACCTTCAACAACCTGCCGATCAAGACTGTCAACGGCGCGACCGTTTATCTGCGCGACGTGGCCTATGTGCACCGGGGCTCGCCACCGCAGATCAACGCAGTGCTCGTGAAAGGCAAGCAGGCGGTGCTGATCCAGATCCTGAAGAGCGGCGATGCCTCGACGCTCGCGGTGGTGGACGGCATCAAGAAAGCACTGCCAGGTATTATCCGAACGCTGCCACCCGGCGTGAAAATCACCACGCTCAACGACGCCTCGGGTTTTGTGCGCGACTCGGTGGATGAAGTGGTGCAGGAGATGATCACCGCCGCCATCCTGACCGGCCTGACGGTGCTGCTGTTTCTCGGCAGTTGGCGCTCGACGCTGATTGTCGCCACCTCGATCCCACTCGCCATTCTGTGTTCGGTGCTGGTGCTCTCGTGGCTCGGTCAGACCATCAACGTGATGACGCTCGGTGGACTGGCGCTAGCCGTGGGGATTCTCGTGGATGACGCCACCGTCATGATCGAGAATATCGACTCGCATCTGGAGGCGGGTGCGGAACTGGAGCCTGGCATCATCGACGCGGCCAACCAGATTGTCGTACCCACGTTCGTGGCGACGCTATGCATCTGCATCGTCTGGCTGCCGTTGTTCCAGTTGAGCGGCGTAGCAGGCTATCTGTTCCTGCCGCTTGCCGAAGCCATCATCTTCGCGATGATCGCCTCGTTCATCCTCTCGCGTACGCTCGTGCCGACCATGGCGGCCTATCTGCTGCGCGGCCAGGTGGAAGCGCACAAGCACGGGCATGCCCCCAACCCGGGACCGTTCACGCGCTTTCAAAGGGGCTTCGAACGCCGCTTCACCCGTTTTCGCAATCAGTACAAGGTTTTGCTGACCGGCATCGTGGCGCACCGAGGACGCTTCATCGCGATCTTCGTGGCGGGCTCGTTCGCTTCGCTCGGTCTGCTCGGCTTTCTCGGCCGCGATTTCTTTCCGAGCATCAAGTCGGGTGAGATCGACATGCATATGCGTGCGCCGGTCGGCACCCGTCTCGAGGAAGCGTCGCGGCTCGCCGTGCTGGTGAACGCCTCGATCCGCGAAATCCTGCCTGGCGAAGTGACCAACGTCCTCGACAATTGCGGCCTGCCTGCCAGCGGCATCAACGAGGCCTACAACTCGACGGGGACGATCGGTCCGCAGGATTGCGACATCACGATCAGCCTGAAGAACGACCGCTCGCCCGTCGACGATTACCGGTTCAAACTGCGCCGTCAGTTGCCACTGATGTATCCGGGTACTGCTTTCACATTCCTGCCGGGCGACATCACCGCCAAGATTCTCAACTTCGGCTTGCCGGCACCGATCGACGTGCAGGTTGCCGGCCGCGGGCAAGCTGCGAACTTCGCCTACGCACAGGAACTGGCCGCGCGCATCCGGCGCATTCCTGGCAGCGCCGACGTCAACATCCAGCAGGCGTTCGACGAACCCACGCTGAAGATCGCAGCGTCACGCTCGTTCGCTTCAGGGATCGGGCTGACCGAAGCGGATATCGCCAACAACACGCTCGCCACCTTGTCGGGCAGCGGTCAGACGGCGCCGACGTATTGGCTCGACACCTCGAGCGGGGTCTCGCACCTCGTCAACCTGCAGACGCCGCAGGATCAGCTAAGCTCGATGAACGATCTGGAGACCATACCGATCGACAAAGGCGACGGCGATCCAAACGACCACGGCGTGCAACTGCTCGGCGCACTCAGCACTATCAGCCAGACCGGCACCCCGCTGCTGGCCTCGCACTACAGCATCCTGCCCGCCATCGACATCTTCGTAAGCAACCAGCGGCGCGATCTCGGTGCAGTTCATGACGCGGTCGAGAAAGTGGTTGCCGATATGGCCGATCAGGTGCCGCACGGCGCGTCGGTCCACCTGCGCGGCCAGGCGCAGACCATGAGCAGCGCCTATTCGCAGTTGCTGGAAGGACTCGCGCTGTCGATCCTGCTCGTGTACCTCGTCATCGTCGTCAACTTCCAGTCGTGGCTCGACCCGTTCATCATCATCACCGCGTTGCCCGCGGCGCTCGCTGGGATTGTCTGGAGCCTGTTCCTGACGCACACCACGCTGTCGGTGCCGGCCCTCACCGGCGCCATCATGTGTATGGGCACGGCGACGGCCAACTCGATTCTGGTGGTGTCGTTCGCCCGCGAACATTTCGCAGTCCACGGCGACCCTGTCGCGGCCGCTATCGAAGCCGGCTTTGCCCGTATCCGCCCGGTCCTGATGACGGCGCTCGCCATGATCATCGGCATGTTGCCGATGTCCTTCAGCAATACCCAGAACGCCCCGCTGGGACGCGCCGTGATCGGCGGCCTGCTGGTCGCCACCGTTGCCACCTTGCTATTCGTACCTTGCGTGTTCGCGCTGCTGCATCGCGACCGGAAGACCCAGACAGACAGGGAACTGCACGCATGAACACCCTTCGAGATCTCTCCCTCCCTGGCCGTCCCAAAGTGCGGCTGCTGACCGGGATCGGCCTGCTGGTCGCGCTTGGCCTGGTGGCGCTCGGCATCGTCCAGCGGCACGACAACCTTGCCGATCTGCGCGACGTCGCCAACGAGGATTCGGTGCCACCCGTGCAGGTGATGTCGCCGATGCCCGGACCCGCCTCGCGCACCATGACACTGCCCGGCAACATCCACGCCTGGTACTCGGCGCCGATCTACGCGCAGGTGTCCGGCTATGTGTCGAAGTGGTACAAGGACTACGGTGCGGTGGTGAAGGCGGGCGAGCTGCTCGCGACCATCGATGCGCCCGCTGTCGACGAGCAATACGAAAGCGCCCAGGCGAATCTCGATGTCGCCCGCACCAACTACAACCTCGCGGTGGTCACGGCCAAACGCTGGACCGCCTTGCAGGGGACGGAGGCAGTCTCGCAGCAGGAAGTGGATGTGCAGGTGGCGAATGCTGCTGCACAGAAGGCCCAGGCACGCGCAGCGGAGCACCAGGTCGCGCGTTTCAAGGTGCTCGAAGGTTTCAAGGCGATCGTTGCACCGTTTGACGGCGTGGTGACGTCGCGCAACACGGACGTCGGCAACTACGTCAATGCAGCCGGTGGCGACGTCAGCTCACAAGGTGCGGCCGACGAACTGTTCAGCGTCTCCGATATCCACGAGATGCGCGTGTTCGTCTCGGTGCCACAGGACTATTCCTCGATCCTCAAACCCGGCCTGACCGCCACGCTTTCGCTACCGCAGTATCCGGGCCGCAGATTCGAGGCCACCTTCGACACCACCGCGAATGCCTTTAACCCGCAGACGCGTACGGTCGTGACCGAGCTGCTGGTCAAGAACCCCGATCACCTGATCTGGCCTGGCACGTATGCGGACGTGCATTTCGTCATGCCATCCGATCCGAACGTGCTGATCATCCCGGAACAGGCGTTGCTGTTTCGCGCGGAAGGCATGCAGGTCGCGCTGGTTGGGGCCGACAACAAGGTTCATCTGCAGGACGTCAAGCTCGGCCTCAACCTCGGGCAGACCGTGCAGGTGGTCTCCGGTCTGACGCGTAGCGACCGGTTGATCGTCAATCCCTCGGCCGGGATTCTTGAGGGCGAGAGGGTGCGAATCGTCAGCGGTGCGCCTGGCGTCGCGCTCTCGCCGCAGTTCCAGGCCGCCGCCCCGGTCCCCGCCAACCTGAGCGCCGAGCAGCGCGCCAAGGTTGAGGCCGCACGCAATGATTCGGGGAAATGATGCGCGGTCTTAATCGACAATCTGGTCGTCAATCTAGCCGCTTATTTGGCCACCACATTCGCCGCGCGGGGCCGATAGCCTGCCTGGCACTGCTCACCGTCCTTTCGGGCTGCGATCTTGCGCCCACCTATGCGCCGCCCAAAACAATCTTGCCGGCCGACTATCGCGGCTCGGGGCCGTTCGTCGAAGCGACTCCGCAAGATCAGCTCGCACGCGGCCCATGGTGGCAGATGTTCGACGACCCCGAACTGGATCGCCTTGAGGCTCAACTCGATACGGCCAACCCCGATCTGCTGGCCGCGCAGGAAACCTACACCCAGGCGCGGGACGTCGTCGGCGAGGCTCAATCGGGCCTGTTTCCGCAATTGAACTCGCAGGCGTTCGTCAGCCAGAACGGAGAATCTGCACACACGCTGTTTCATAGCAGCACTGGCCCCAATCACGAGCAATCGAATGGCTACGGCGCCGCAGCCACCTGGGAGCCGGACTTCTGGGACGAGATCCGCAATAGCGCGAAGTCGGCGAAGGAGAGCGCACAGGCCACGGCGGCGCAAGTTGCTTCGGCCCGGCTTAGCCTCGAGATGGAGCTGGCCGGCGACTACATGGCCGCGCACGGCCTCGATACCGAGCATGCGGCCTATCAGCAGGCCATCGGTTCGTATCAGGACGCGGTCAAGATTACGCAGATGCGCTATGCCGGCAAAATCTCCTCGGGCCTTGACGTCGAACGTGCCCGGAATCAGCTTGCTTCGGCACAAGCCATGGATACCGACGTCGAAGCACAACGCGCCGTTCTCGAACATGCGATCGCCGTATTGAGCGGCGCCAACCCCAGCACGTTCAGCTTGCCGGTGCGCACCGACGCCCACATTGCGCTACCGGAGATTCCGGCGGGCGTGCCCTCGGCACTGCTGCAACGGCGCCCCGATATTGCCCAGGCCGAGCGCGCCATGGCCGCTGCCAACGCGGCGATTGGCGTCTCGCGAGCGGCCTTCTATCCGAACATCCGCCTCAACGCGGTGGGCGGTTTCGAGGACACGGGCTTCGCCCTCGCCTCGCTGCCCAATACGCTGTGGGCCGTGGGTGCGTCGGCAATGCTGCCGCTATTCGAAGGGGGGTTGCGTAAGGCCGAGGTGCAAGCGAGCTGGTCCAGGTTTGCCCAGACCGGCGACAACTACCGGGCAACCGTGCTCACTGCGTTCAAGCAGGTCGAAGACAATCTGGTGTTGACCAGCAAACTCTCTACCGAGGCAGCCCAACAAGAGGCCGCTCTGCAGGCAGCCCTCAAGGTGCAAAGCATTTCCATGAGCCTGTACCGGGATGGTCTGGACAACTACCTGAATGTCACCGTGGCCCAGATTGCGGCGCTGACCGCGCAGATCACAGCAGTGCAGGTGCAAACGCGGCGCCTGCAGACCGCAGTGGCACTCACCGGCGCCCTGGGCGGTGGCTGGAGCACAGCAGACCTGCCCACTGCCGATCAGACCCGGCCGTTCAATCCATTGAGTCTGGGCACCGCGCCCGGCGATGTGCATGAGCCGCAATAGACCTGCATTTGCCTATCCAGGTAGCGTTGATGTGATTTAAATATCTCTTCATTTTCATGCACCCGATGCGATAAATCGCCCGCTTTATTCTGTATCTAACCGGCAGATGCAGCGGCAAATGCAGCGGTAAATACAGCACGTTTCCGTTGTATCGCCGGGCCGCCTAAAGCCATATATGCATGGAGATGAAACGATGAAACTCATGACACTCGCCGCACT
>NZ_JAMFSB010000334.1 GCF_026225065.1 Paraburkholderia sp.
TCAGCGTTGACAGCCGACCTTTCAGCTCTTGTATGACTCGTCACGCCGATCAAGAAGACGCAACATCGCCGGCCATTCCATCACACCAAACGGCCGTCGAACTTGCGGCCGATAAAGATGATTAGTTTTTTCAACCACCGTTTGCGGCGGCACATGCAGCGGCGTATTGCACGCCATTGCGTCGACTTGAGCTCGACATGCCATCTCCAGCCAATACATCGCGTTAAAGGCCTCGGCGATACTTTTTCCCACCGACAGTAGTCCGTGATTGCGCAAGATCATCACGTCGCGCTCGCCGAGATCTTTTACAAGCCGGCTTTGCTCGTCCAGATCCACCGCGACACCTTCGTATTCATGATAGGCAATGGCATCGAAGCGCATCGCCATCTGAGTAAGCGGCAGGAGACCGCACTCCAGCACCGAGACGGCCATGCCCGCGCGTGTATGTGTGTGAATGACACACTCCACGTCGTGGCGGGCGGCGTGTATCGCGCTATGGATCACGTAGCCGGCGCGATTGACGCTGAAGGTGTCGTCGACATTGAAGAGGACGTTGCCATCGAGATCGACTTTGACGAGACTCGACGCTGTAATCTCTTCGTACATCATCCCGTAAGGGTTGATGAGGAATTCTGTATGGCTGCCCGGCACTCTCGCGGTGATGTGGTTATAGATGAGATCTGACATGCCGAAATGGGCAATGAGCCGGTATGACGCAGCAAGGTTGATGCGCGTATTCCACTCGGCTTCAGAAACAATATCTTGCACACGTCGGGAAGGGTTGTTCATCGTTTCTCCATTGCAGGTTTAACGTTGGCCGCTTCAGCGGCGGGAACCCTTGCAACGTAGCACTTTTTGACGATATGCGTCGTCTGCGTCGAGCGGCGTACCGTTTATCCACAGGCAACGCTCGTTGTTCTCAAGATCAGGTGCTGGGTCGTCGGCACATTGCTTTCTGGCACTCCCTGGTAAGCGGCTGTGCCGTCGAACCAGTTGTCTTCAGCCCCGCAATCGCGATCACTACGCCGGCCATCATCAATACACCGGCCAGTATGACGGCGGTGTGCAGCCCTGTGACGGGATTGCCTGCTGTTCTGGCGATGAGCGAACCGAAGATGCCCACGCCGAGTGCGCCTCCGATTTGACGCGCCGTGTTCAGCAAACCTGAAGCGATGCCGACGGAACGCGGCTCGACATGCGCGAGGAGGGCGGTGTTGATCGACGGCACGGCCAGCGCGACGCCGACACCGATTGCCAGCAACGGAGCGGTGATGGTCAGGTCACTGCTGTTGACCTCGAGCAGCGCCAGCGACAGAAAACCGAGCCCCGCCACGGCCTGCCCAACGACCATCGGAAGACGGTAGCCGAATCGTGAGGTGAGAGCGCCGGATGCGAGGTTGGCTACGGTCACAACGGCGGTCATCGGCAGGAAGGCCAGACCGGTCTCAAGTGGCGTGTAGTGCCGTACATGCTGGAAGAAGAGGCTCATGGCGAACATCAGCCCGTAGTAGCCAAAGTTGAGCGACAGTCCGATCAACGAGCTCACGCTGACGGCCGGTATCTGGAACAGCGACAGCGGCAGCATCGGTTCCTTTTGCCACGCTTCCGCCAGCACGAACAACGTGCCGAACACGACGAAACAAACGATGCCCGTCATCACAGCCGGACTCGCCCAGCCCAACCTGCCACTTTCGACGACGGCGAACATCAACGCCGCGAGCGAAATCACCGCTAGCATTTGCCCCGCCAGATCGATACGGCGTGCCGCGTGACGGAGGGTATCGGGCGCGTGGGCGAGCGTCAGCCAGATGCCGGCAATGCCGAACGGCACGTTGATCAGAAAGATGCTCGGCCAACCGAACCGGTCGATCAGCAAGCCGCCCACGAGCGGACCGGCACCCAGCGCCAGCGCGGCCGTCCCAGCCCAGATACTCACCGCTTTGGCGCGCGCACGCGGGTCGGGAAAGGCCGCGCTGAGCAGCGATAGCGACGACGGCACGCACAGCGCTGCCCCGACGCCTTGGACGGTGCGCGCCGCGACAAGCGTGAGCGCTCCGGGTGCGAAGCCGCATGCCACCGATGCCAACGTGAAGATCGCAAAGCCGCCGACGAAAACGCGCCGCGCGCCCAACCGGTCACCGAGCGCGCCCGCGCTGAGCAGCAGGGCGGCGAAGGCGAGCGTATAGGCGTTGAGCACCCATTCGAGTTCCGTGGAGCTGACGGATAAGGTTTCCTGAATCCGCCCGAGCGCGACGTTCACGACCGTCACGTCGAGGCAGATGATGACGAAGCCGAGACTGGCGGCGAGGAGGGCGAGACGCGGAGATCGGATCGATTGTCTGTGCATGATGGTCGGTCGGGTAGAGCCCGATTGGGGACTCGAGCGGATCAGGCGGGAATCGCCTGATCGTTAGCCATACCGCACTCTAATCTCCCAATAACGCTTGATAAACTACCTGCAAATTGGCACAGAACCCACTAATATTGGGGAATGGATCTTCTCAAAGCGATGACGGTGTTTGTGCGTGTAGTCGAGACCGGTAGCTTGACGGCTGCCGGTTTTGCCTGTGACCTGTCGCCCACCATGGTCGGCAATCACCTTCAGGCACTGGAGGACAGACTCGGCACACGGCTCATCCACCGCACCACCCGCAAGCAGCAGATCAGTGCTTTCGGGCAGGCCTATTACGAGCGTTGTGTCGAGATTCTCGGTCTCGTCAACGATGCCGAACGATTGGCGCTCGATCATCTCGGGACGCCGCGTGGACGGCTGCGTATTACCGCCCCCGTGATTTTCAGCACCGAGTGTCTGGTTCCCGCAATCGCGGACTATTGCCAGCGCTATCCCGAGGTGCAGTTGGATATCGTCGCCAACGATGGCTTGTCGGACCTGATTGACGACGGTTTCGAGGCGGCCATTCGCATCGGTGCGCCGGGCAACCCTGACCTCATTGCGCGTCCTTTGCGGGCGTATCGCCTCGTGCTCTGCGCCTCATCCGCGTACCTCGACGCTAACGGCGCACCGGCGACGCCGGAGGATCTTCGTGCCCATCAATGTCTGACCTACGCCTATCCGCCGCGCTCCGAAATGCACGCGGCGCAACCGGAGTGGACGCTGTCCGGCGCGAATGGAACGGTGAGCGTTCCGGTAAGAGGACGCTTGAGAATCGACAATTCAGACGCGCTGCGCAAGGCGTTGCTTGCGGGCATGGGGATCGCGATGCTGCCGGGCATTCTGGTCGACGCGGATATCAAGGCGGGCCGGTTGATCGAAGTGTTGCCCGAGTATGCGGCGCCCATGCGGCCGATCAACCTGCTGTATTTGCGCGACCGGCAGATGTCGCCGAAGCTTCGTAGCTTTGTCGAGTTTGTGGTGGAGCGCTTTGGCGGCGGCGCTGATTCGCAGGGTTGACGGCGTTGAACCGGGAGCCGACCTTCATCAGCCGGCCGGTGCCTGGCTAGCGACGAAAACCGCCAATTGAGCGGCGAAAGCACGCTGGTAGGCGGGCCGCGCTTCGCCGCGGGCGACATAGGCGGCGAGGTTCGGATATTCGTTCAGCAGACCCGATGCTCTCAACCTGATTAGCACCGCCACCATCATCAGGTCGCCCGCGCTGAACGCACCATCAAGCCATTCGGCGTTGCCAAGGTGATCGGAAAGCTCGCCCAGACGGTCGCGGATGCGATTCTCGACCATAGGCAGGCGCTCCTCGTACCAGGACTTGTCGCGCTCCAGGAACTTGATGGTCTGGAGATCGAGGATCGGCGGCTCAACCGTGTTGAGCGCGGCAAACATCCATGAAATCGCGCGCGCCCGGGTATTCGCCTCCTCAGGTAGCAGGCCAGCATGGCGCTGTGCGATATGGAACACGATCGCCCCTGACTCGAACAGGGTAAGAGGGCCTTCTTCATATGTCGGAATCTGTCCAAACGGATGAAGCGCTCGATGCGCCGGTCCCTTCATTGCATCGAACGAGACAAGACGAACCTCGTAAGGCTGGTCCGCTTCTTCAAGCGCCCAGCGAACACGCATGTCACGCGCCAGTCCCCTGCCACGATCGGGCGACTGTTCAAAGGCGGTGATAACAGGGGGCAGTGAAGGGGGCATGGTGTTTCTCCTTTGCTGGA
>NZ_JAMFSB010000335.1 GCF_026225065.1 Paraburkholderia sp.
CAGTGCTGCTGTGAGGGCCGCTTTGAATGCCGTTGGTCATGAAACGCCATGAATTTAATCAGTAAACCGCGATTGTAGCGGATTAGCCAGCCAGTTCGTAACAAGGCTGGGGTAATGCCTGAGTGTCACCGGAAGCTGGCTGCGCCTCCAGAATTGCGCAGATCCGCTGGACGTAGGCCGGACGCGGCTGCGCAAGAAAACCATCCTGAAACGCGACCACCCGCAGACGCGGCCGCACGAGGTCGAGCAGCTCACCCGGCGCAAGCAGGAACGCTGGGTTGGACGGCTTGCCGACGGTCTGGTTGCCGTGTGCGAAGGTCTCGTAAATCAGTACCCCGCCCGGCGCGAGCGCCGCCAGCAGATGCGGGAACAACGGACGATGCAGGTAATTCGTCACCACCACCGCAGCAAATTTCGCATCGTCGGACAGCGGCCAGGGCGCGCCTTCGAGATCGGCCACGAGCGTGGTAATTTGGGGCTCGTCTCGCATGGCGGCGAGTGCCGCCGCATCGCGATCGAGCGCGCTCACCGGATGGCCGTGCCCGGCAAACCAGCGCGCGTGCCGCCCCGCTCCCGACGCCACATCGAGCACTGTGCCACTGGGCGCCACGAGGTGCGCCCAGTGCAGCACCCAGCGCGACGGCTCGCCGAGCGTCGCGTGGGCAACGGCGCAAGCCGTAGAAACCTCGAAATTGCCGGAAGCAGCGGATGCGGATTCGTTCATGGCCTGCAAAAAGCGCTGTGCGCGGTTCGTGCCAGACGCACCCGTTGCGCCAGCGGCGTCAATTGTACGAGAGTCCCATTGCCTCACGCACATCGCGCATCGTCTCGACGGCGAACTTGCGGGCCTTGTCGCAACCGTCGGCCGCGATCGCACGCAGGAGCGACGGATCGTCCATGTACTTTTGCGCGCGTTCGAGCATGGGCTGCTGTTCGCGCAGGATGCCTTCGATCACCGGCTGCTTGCAATCGAGACAGCCAATGCCAGCCGAACGGCAGCCCTTTTGCGCCCATTCGTGGGTGGTCTCGTCCGTGTAGACCTGGTGCAGTTGCCACACCGGGCACTTGTCCGGATCGCCCGGATCGGTGCGGCGCACGCGGGCCGGGTCGGTCGGCATGGTGCGAACTTTCTTCGTGATGGTCTCCGCGTCTTCGCGCAGGCCGATCGTATTACCGTAAGACTTCGACATCTTCTGACCGTCGAGGCCCGGCATGCGCGACGCCTCGGTCAGCATGGCTTGCGGCTCGACGAGGATGATCTTGCGCGACCCTTCGAGGTAGCCGAAGAGGCGCTCGCGGTCGTTCATCGACAGGCTTTGTGACTCCTGCAACATCGCGCGCGCCTGTTCGAGCGCTTCGTCGTCGCCTTCCTGCTGATAGGCATTGCGCAGTTCGTGATAGAGCTTCGAGCGCTTGCCGCCGAGCTTCTTCGCCGCTTCGTTCGCCTTCTCTTCGAAGCCCGGTTCACGGCCGTAAAGATAGTTAAAGCGCCGCGCGATTTCACGCGTCATCTCGACGTGCGGCACCTGGTCTTCGCCGACCGGCACGAGCGAGCCGCGATACAGCAGAATGTCCGCCGCCATGAGCACCGGATAGCCGAGGAAGCCGTACGTGGACAGATCCTTGTCCTTCAGCTTCTCCATCTGCTCCTTGTAGGTCGGCACGCGTTCGAGCCAACCGAGCGGGGTGCTCATGCCGAGCAGCAGCGCCAGCTCCGCATGCTCCGGCACCTTGCTCTGGATGAACAGCGTGGCCTGGGCCGGATCGATCCCTGAGGCGAGCCAGTCGATCAGCACTTCCCAGACGTTCTTTTCGATGACCTCGGGCGTCTCGTAGTGCGTCGTGAGCGCGTGCCAGTCGACGACGCAGAAAAAGCACGGATATTCGGACTGCAGGCGGACCCAGTTTTTCAGCACACCGTGATAGTGGCCAAGGTGCAGGGAGCCGGTAGGCCGCATGCCGGAGAAGATACGGTCAGGGAACATGATTTTATTGAAAGAGCGAAGCAATAGGAGTCAGGATGGCGGTCACGGCGTCATAGCCGAGACCAACGAGCGGGCTCAGCCAGAAGCGGGTCAGGAGGCCGGTCATCACCAGCGCCATCACGATGAAGAAACCATACGGCTCGAGACGCGCCAGCGCAATGGCCTGGCGCGGCGGCAACAGCGCGGTCAGCACGCGCCCGCCATCGAGCGGCGGCAAAGGAAACAGATTGATCACGCCCAGCACCAGATTGACGCCGACTCCGGCCGCCGCCATGCGCGTGAAGAACGGCTCTTCGACGCCGGCTACGCCCAGCGCGACGGCGATCAAGCCCCATACCAGCGCCTGAATGAAATTGCACATCGGTCCGGCCAGCGCGACCCACAGGCTGCCCCAACGCGGATTGCGCAGATTGCCGAACGCCACGGGCACTGGCTTCGCATAGCCGAACATGAACGCACCGCTAGTCGCAAAGTACAGCAGCAGCGGAATCGCGATAGTGCCGAGCGGGTCGATGTGACGCATCGGATTGAACGAGACGCGGCCGAGCGCGTAAGCGGTATTGTCGCCGAGAAGGCGCGCCACGTAACCGTGAGCCGCTTCGTGAAGCGTGATCGCAAAAATCACGGGCAACGCGTATACCGCGACGGTCTGTATCAGGGAAGAGTCCATAACCCGCTATTGTAACAACGCCATTGCGTGCGTCTGTCCGCTGTCGCTCACGCAGGCTAACACGTGGGCCCTCATGCCGGCTGTTCGAGACCAAAAGGGGCGAGGCTGCCGCGCCCTGCCCGCACCAGCACCGGTTCTGCGCCCGTCAGATCGACGATGGTCGACGGCTCGCACGGACACGGGCCACCGTCGATCACGAGATCAACCTGTTTTTCGAGGCGCTCGCGGATTTCTTCGGCGTCGTTGAGCGGCTGGGTTTCGCCCGGCATGATCAGCGTCGTGCCGAGCAGCGGCTGGCCGAGTTCCTCGAGAATCGCCAGCGTGATCGCATGATCCGGCACGCGCAGGCCGATGGTCTTGCGCGACGGATGCGACAGGCGCCGCGGCACCTCTTTGGTGGCTTCGAGCACGAACACGTACGGCCCCGGCGTGACCGATTTGATCAAGCGGTATTGACGGTTGTCGACCATCGCGAAGTTCGCAAGCTCGGAC
>NZ_JAMFSB010000336.1 GCF_026225065.1 Paraburkholderia sp.
AGTTCGCTGTAACGCTTCGCGACGTCCTGCTTGCCGAGCGCATCGGCAAACAGCGCGAGCCGCGCATAGCGGCCACCGCTGAGGGTCTCGCCCTTGGACAGCGAAGCACTGTGATACGCCTGCTCGAAGTGGCCCGCACTCGCACATAGGTCCGCGTGAAGCTGCGGTGTCGAACCGTCTTGCAGCAGCGAGACAGCGCGATGCTGGGCGGCATCGAAACCCTGCTCGCAAAGGGTGAACCACACGAGATGCACGGGATCGGCCGGCGTGACTGTGTTTGTTTCGGACATGGAAGAAACGGAAGAAGGTGACGATGAGACCTCGGGCCGTCACACGCAGAGATCACTTCAAGATCGATCCTGCGTCTGGGACCGGAGCGCCACAGCATATGACAAAGTTGCGCTACCGCATCTCATATTCGAATCTCAAAATAATCGCGTTGATAAATTTTAGTTAGTAAACCATACTTATTTTCGTTCGGCCGAACGCGACTCACCTCTTTAATCCATATTAAGAATAATCGCAAAGGAAACGAAATTGAATCAGAGCCTAAAAGAAACGTCTGATCGCATCGCGCATCTGGCTGCCGTCGTGCTCGCTCGGCCTAGTTCATCACACCTGGAAAAGGAACTCGCGGGTTCTGCGCTTGCGCAACATCACACGTCGAAGCAGACTAGCGCGGCCATCGGCAGCCTGGCGGCTAGAGTGCTGGCTGACCACAGCGCCTGCATGGAAGCGAAGGAACTAGCCGGATCGGTACTCGCGCAGGTTCGTCGGCACGAGCAGGCACCTGCAAGTTAAGTAGCGGCCTCGCCAAAAAAATGCGCTGCCATAAGGCAGCGCATTTCCCAAAGCCAATTTCGAATCAACCACTAACGCCTAAAAAATCGGCGTCTCAATCGCGTTCAACCCGCGCGTGCCAACAGCAACGCGTTAGTCCGCTTGACAAAGCTCGCAGGATCTTCCAGCGCGCCGCCTTCTGCGAGCATGGCCTGGTCGAACAGCAGATGACACCAGTCATCGAAATTCGCGCTATCCGTATGCAGGCTCTTCACCAGCGCATGCTCCGGATTCACTTCCAGAATCGGATGGAACGAAGGCGCTTGCTGACCGGCAGCCTTCAGCATGCGTTGCAGGTAACCACTCATCTCGCCATCGTCGGCCACGAGGCAGGACGGCGAGTCGGTCAGACGGAACGTCAGACGCACGTCTTTAGCCTTGTCCTTCAGCGCTTCCTTCATCTTCTCGACGAGCGGCTTCAGCTCTTCGCTGACCTTTTCCTGCGCCTGCTTTTCCTCGTCGTTCAGCGCGCCCAGATCGAGATCGCCACGCGCGACGCTTTGCAGCGGCTTGCCGTCGAACTCGTTCAGGAACGACAGCATCCATTCGTCGACGCGATCGGTCAGCAACAGCACTTCCACGCCCTTCTTGCGGAACACTTCGAGGTGCGGGCTATGTGTCGCAGCCTGGAACGTGTCGGCGGTGACGTAGTAGATCTTGGTCTGCTCGGGCTTCATGCGCGCGACGTAATCCGCCAGCGCAACAGTCTGCTCCGTCGAATCGTTATGCGTCGAGGCGAAGCGGATCAGCTTGGCAATCCGGTCCTTGTTGGCGAAATCTTCGCCCACGCCTTCCTTGAGCGCCTGGCCGAATTCCTTCCAGAAGGCCGCGTACTTTTGCTTGTCCGCGTCGTTATCGGCGTTCGCCAGATCTTCGAGCATCGACAGCGAACGCTTGGTCACACCTTCGCGGATCGCCTTCACATCGCGGCTTTCCTGGAGGATTTCACGCGACACGTTCAGCGGCAAATCGCTCGAGTCGACCACGCCCTTGATGAAGCGCAAATACGTGGGCAGCAGTTGCTCCGCGTCGTCCATGATGAAAACGCGCTTCACATACAGCTTCAGCCCGCCGCGATGATCGCGGTTCCACATGTCGAACGGCGCCGCGCTCGGCACGTACAGCAGCTGCGTATATTCGCTGCGGCCTTCGACGCGGTTATGCGTCCACGTCAGCGGCTCCTGATGGTCGTGCGAGAGATGCTCGTAGAACTGCTTGTACTGCTCGTCGGTGATGTCGTTCTTCGAACGGGTCCACAGCGCGCTCGCCTGGTTGACGGTCTCGTCCTCGTCCTTCGTGACCATCTCGCTCTTTTCCGCATCCCATTCTTCCTTCTGCATCAGGATGGGCAGCGCGACGTGGTCCGAGTACTTCTGGATGATCGCCTTCAGGCGGTGCGACGACAGCAGTTCGTCCTCTTCCGGGCGCAGATGCAGCGTGATCGTCGTGCCGCGTTGCGCGCGCTCGATCGTCTCCACCGCGAAATCGCCCTCACCTGCGCTTTCCCAGCGCACACCCTCAGCCGCCGACAGACCGGCACGGCGCGTTTCGACAGTGATCTTGTCGGCAACGATAAAGCCCGAGTAGAAGCCCACGCCGAACTGGCCGATCAGCGCTGCATCTTTTTGCTGATCGCCAGAAAGCTTGCCGAAGAATTCCTTGGTGCCCGAGCGCGCGATGGTGCCCAGATGCGAGACCGCTTCATCGCGGCTCATGCCGATGCCGTTGTCGTCGATCGTGATGGTGCGGGCGGCCTTGTCGTACGAAATGCGAATCCGCAGATTCGGGTCGTTTTCGTATAGCGCATTGTTTTCGATCGCTTCGAAACGCAGCTTGTCGGCAGCATCCGAGGCGTTCGAAATCAGCTCACGCAGAAAAATTTCCTTGTTGCTGTACAGCGAATGAATCATCAGTTGCAGAAGCTGTTTCACTTCTGCCTGAAAGCTCATGGTTTCTTGTGCCATGGTCGGACTTCCTTTCTCTGTTGCGGTTGATTCGGATCGGGGCTAATTGGGTACTATCGCCACGATTTCAAGAGGCGCGCCGCGCGACGCCATCCAGATAGCGGCACAGGAAGGCCGGTAGCGCTGGATCGCCGCAATTGGCGACGTTAAAGCGGGTCCAGCTCGACGGCGACTGTTGCGGCGAAAACAGGCTGCCCGGCGTTAGCAGAAAACCGGCCTCATGCGCGGCGGCGGCGAGCACGCCCGAGTCGACGCCCGTATCGGCCCACAGGAACATGCCTGCGCCGGGCGTCTGGAACAGTTTTAGCCCGGTTTTCTCCAGCATCCGCGCGGTCTTGTCGCGCACGCCGTCGAGGCGCGCCCGCAGCCGTTCCACGTGACGCCGGTAATGGCCCTCGGTGAGGATCTTGTAGATCACGCGCTCGTTGAGTTCAGGGCTCGTCATGCCGACCAGCATCTTCTGGTCCGTGACGGCCTTGGCCACGTCCGGCGAGCAGGCCATGAAGCCGACCCGCAGATTGGCCGCCAGCGTCTTCGAAAAGCTGCCGAGGTAGATCACGCGCTTTAGCTGGTCGAGGCTCGCGAGGCGTGTAGCCGGATAGCCGGGCGGACAAAGATCGCCGTAGATATCGTCCTCGACGACGATGAAATCGTATTCTTCCGCGAGCCGCAGGATACGGAATGCCTGTGCGGCGGTGAGCGAGGTGCCGGTCGGATTCTGCAACACCGAGTTGATCACCAGCATTTTCGGGCGCCACGTCTGCACCAGCGTTTCGAGCACGTCCAGGTCCGGGCCGTCCGGCGTGTACGGCATGCCAACGAGGCGAGCGCCCTGTGAGACAAAGCGGCCGAACATCTGGAACCAGGCCGGGTCGCCGACAATCACCGCGTCTCCCGGCTGCACAAAGATACGGGAGATCAGGTCGATCGCCTGGGTGATGCCCGAGGCGAGCACGATTTGATCCGGCGACGCGCCGATTTCCAGCTCCTCGAGCCGGGTCTGCAACTGCTGACGCAACGGCAAAAAGCCTTCCGGCGTACCGAAACCCAGCATCTGCGCACCGCTTTGCCGGCCCAGCGTGCGTAGCGCGCCGGTAATCAGCTCGCCGTCGAGCCAGCGGCTCGGCAAGAAGCCGAGACCGGGGCCGCGTTCGGGCCGGGTCGAAGTCTGCAGCATGTTGCGCAACAGCCAGACGACGTCGATCGTATTCGAGGCGGGTGCGGGCGCGGCATCGGCGTTCAGGCGGCGCTCGCCGGGCATCGGGGCGGCCAGACGTTCGCGCACGTAGAACCCGGAGCCACGCCGCGAATCCAGATAGCCCTGGGCGACGAGCCGCTCATAGGCCTCCACCACCGTGAAGCGCGACACGCCCTTGTCCAGCGCGAGCTTGCGGATGGACGGCATGCGCATGCCGGCGCGGAACACGCGTTCCTCGATGCGGCGGCGTGCCCATTGGACGAGCTGATCGACGAGCGTCAACGACGACGCGTCATGCGGGGCGGGAATCTGGTCGAGCGCGGCAGACATAGGAGACTCCAACTGTACCGAACACTATCGGGACGATTGTACCGTTACTGTGCAGGTGAGCAACGCTACATTTGGGCTGAAGGGCCAACCCGCGCCAGCAAAACGGTTATGCTTACGGCCCCGGCAGACCTGCCGTACCGCAGGTCTGCCGGCCTCGCAGAAACCGTTTTGTACATCGCCATGACCGCACACACGCTTCGACTCGACCACCTCGTGATTTCCGCCCGCACGCTCGACGAGGGCACCCAGTATGTCGCCGACACGCTTGGCGTGGCGCCGGCCGGCGGCGGCTCGCATCCGCTGATGCGCACCCACAACCGGCTGCTGAATCTGTGGGACGGCGTGTATCTCGAGGTGATCGCGGTCGACCCGGACGCCGACGCACCCGCCAGCGGCACCGACGCCCGCCCGCGCCTGTTCGCGCTCGATGCCGCGGCAACCCATGCGCGCCTCGCCAGTGGCCCGCATCTGTCGCACTGGGTCGTGCGCGTCGAGCGGCCGAAGGACCTGCCGCGCTGGCAGACGCAGTATCCGCAGCGGATTGCGCCGGTCGTGCCGATGAGCCGCGGCGCGTTCACCTGGGGCCTGTCGGTGCCGGACGACGGTGCGTTCCCGAGCTGGCAAGGCGCCGGCGACGGCATCGTGCCGACGCTGATCCAGTGGGACACACCGCAGCATCCGTCGGACGTGTTGCCGGAAACCGGGCTGGCGCTGAAGTCGCTCAAGGGGATTCACCCGCAGGCGGAAGCCGTGGCGGCCCACCTGCGCTGGCTCGGCGCGGCACACCTGATCGCCCTTTCCGCGCCAGACGTTGCCGAGGGTGAAGGGGAAGGGGAAGGTGCGGCAAGTACCGCAACGCTAATGGCCGAAATCGAAACCCCGAGCGGCCTGCGCACCCTGAAATAGTTGCACGAGCATTTACGCGAGCGCGCCGCTCGCCGCAGTAAACCAAGGCGCAGTTCGCCTTGCGACGCGCCCGTGGCAAGGCCACTCGCGCGATAATCGAAGTTTTGACGAATCCGATCCAGCAACACCTGTCGAGGACAACATGGACCATAGCGACCTTCAAGCCCCCACGTGGCAATTTTCCGAACGCGCACGCAAGCTGACCAGCTCGGCGATTCGCGAAATCCTGAAGGTCACCGAACGGCCCGAAGTCATCTCGTTCGCGGGCGGCCTGCCGTCCCCGGCCACCTTCCCCGCCGAACGGATGCGCGAGGCATCGGACCGGATCCTGCGCGATTCGCCCGCCGCAGCACTGCAATACAGCGCAACCGAAGGCTACCTGCCGCTGCGCGAATGGATCGCGGCGCGCCACTCGGTCAACGGCGCGCAAATTCGCGCCTCGCAGGTGCTCGTCACCACCGGTTCGCAACAGGCGCTCGATCTGCTCGGCAAGGTGCTGGTTTGCCCGGACAGTCCGGTGCTGGTCGAAACGCCGACGTACCTGGGCGCGTTGCAGTCGTTCTCAATGTATGAGCCGCGCTACGTTCAGGTGGCGACCGACGACAACGGTTTGATCCCCTCGGCGCTCACGCCCGAGCTGACGGCCGGCGCGCGCCTCTTGTACACACAGCCGAATTTCCAGAATCCGACCGGCCGCCGTCTGCCGCTTGAGCGCCGCCGCGCCCTCGCCGAACTGGCGCCGAGCGCGCCGTTCCCGATCATCGAAGACGATCCGTACGGCGCGCTCGATTACGCCGGCGAACCGCTGCCGACCATGCTGTCGATGGCGCCGAACCATATCGTTCATCTCGGCTCGTTCTCCAAGGTGCTTGCTCCGGGCCTGCGGGTCGGCTACATGATTGTCCCCGAAGAACTGCACTTCAAGCTCGTCCAGGCCAAGCAGGCCACCGACCTGCACACGCCGAGCTTCACGCAACGCATCGTGCACGAGGTGGTGAAGGATGGCTTCCTCGACACGCACGTGCCGACCATCCGCGCGCTGTATCGTGAGCAGTGCGCTGCGATGCTGGCTGCACTCGAACGCTACATGCCAGAAGGCGTAAGCTGGAACCGCCCCGAAGGCGGCATGTTCGTGTGGGTGAAATTGCCCGCGCAGATCGACAGCATGAAGCTACTCGAAGAAGCCGTCGCACAGAATGTCGCGTTCGTGCCGGGCGGCCCGTTCTATGCCGACGAGGCGCAGCACAACACGCTGCGCTTGTCGTTCGTCACAGTGCCGCCCGCCAAAATCGACGAAGGCGTGGGCCGCCTCGCGGCGCTGATCCGCGCGCGCGTATGAGCGAGTTCAAGCGGGTGTGGGTCGCCCCCCCGCGGCTCACAACTGTTCACCATTCACCCATTTACTCATTAGCAAGGACCTGCAATGACTCAAGCAAATGTGTACGACAAGCTGAAGGAACTGGGTATCGAACTGCCCACCGCCGGCGCACCCGCAGCTGCTTACGTGATGAGCGCGCAGAGCGGCAACACGGTGTACCTGTCGGGCCACATTGCCAAGAAGGATGGCAAGGTGTGGGCCGGCAAGCTCGGTGACAGCCTGAGCACGGAAGAAGGCAAGGTAGCAGCCCGCTCGATCGCCATCGATCTGCTGGCCACACTGCATGCGCACGTGGGCGACTTGAATCGCGTCAAGCGGATCGTCAAGCTGATGAGCCTCGTGAACTCGACGCTCGATTTCACCGAGCAACATCTGGTCACCAACGGCGCCTCCGAACTGATCGCGGATGTCTTCGGCGAGCGCGGCAAGCATGCACGCTCAGCCTTCGGCGTGGCACAGATTCCGTTGGGCGCCTGCGTCGAGATCGAGATGATCGCGGAAGTGGAATAAAGCGGTCAGTCTGCCGGAACGTCCCGCCACGTTCTGTCACGCGTCGTGAAGTGCTCGCGCACTCACGGCGCGTTTTCTTTTGCGGCTTGCGCCGCGCGCATCGTCACCATCCATTTCCGCAAATTGACGCCGTTCAATATCCTTGTTCGGCCTTCAGTCAATTGAGCCAATAAAAACACGCAAAAACTGCACAAAAATTCATGCAAAGCCGGTGGCTCGAAGCCTGATCCCACAGTAGAATCGACCACTGCGTCAGTCAATTGCTGAATAAATCAAACGCTAGGCCAAATGTCCGCTCGCACTGTCCGCTTCAAACAGGTTGATGTTTTCACCCCTGTGCCGTTCAAAGGCAATCCGCTTGCAGTCGTGTTCGAGGCCGACGACCTCGACGACGCCCAGATGCAGGCCATCGCCCGTTGGACCAACCTGTCCGAGACCACTTTCCTCGTCAAGCCGACCATCCCAGATGCGGACTATCACGTACGCATCTTCACCGTCGAAGGCGAGTTGCCGTTCGCGGGCCATCCCACTATAGGCACTGCCCATGCCTTGCTCGAAAGCGGCTATCAGCCCAGGACACCAGGCAAACTGTTTCAGCAATGCGGTGCCGGCCTCGTGGAACTGAACGCGCAAGCAGGCGGTGCATGGGCCTTCGCCGCGCCGCCCGCACGTGTCACGCCGTTGCCGACCGACTTGTACACAACCTTGACGGATGCACTTCGTAGCGACGCGATCGATTTCAGCGCGTCACCTTGTGGTATCGACAACGGCGCACCATGGCTCGTCGTGCGGGTGAGTTCGGCCGCCGCCTGTCTCGCCATCAAGCCGGATGCCGCAGCACTCAAGCGCGTCGTCGAAGCGGTCGGCACCCATGGCGTGGCGGTCTACGGTCCGCATGATGCTGACGGCCCCGCCACTTTCGAAGTGCGTTGCCTGATGGTGGGCGGCAATCTCGGCACAGGTGAAGACCCGGTAACGGGGAGTGCGAATGCAGCAATCGCCGGACTATTGAGCACGCAGCACCGACGGCCCGGACCTTCCTACACCGTCCGCCAAGGCACCGTGCTGGGCCGCGCGGGCCAGGTATCCGTGCACTATGACGACGCTGCCGGCAAGACGTGGGTCGGCGGATCGGCGGTCACGGTAGTCGACGGCACGTTCAGGTTGCCCTGACTCCTGGCGGCGCGCCGGAGCACCGCGAAAAGCCTCACGTAGATTGCATGCAAAAAACACTTAAGCAGCCATCGCCCATTTGAGCCACGCTTGTCCACAAAACGCCTCGTCAGGACAACTCCATGTCGCACGGCTGTAAGGATGACGAGCACTTTGGGGTAGAGGTCAGTCTCGCCTCGACGAACCCTTCGAAAACGCTTACCCGGCGTGGGGCCTGCTACGGCCGCTGCAGGCGCGTAAGACATTGTGTTCGCATGCCTGTTGAGGGCCGCGTATACCCGCAGCATGGCCCCTTCCTTAATCCATTGGCATTCAGTAATATCGAAACGTATTCAACGTCCTACGGATGGTCTGGCAACACGCCACGCTCTTTCCTCCTGCGCAGTAGTCCAGGCACCTCGCTCACCATGCAGCCAATCTCGAAACCAGCGCAGTCGATGTATGCGAAGCCGCTGCGGAACGGCACACGGGCGCGGTCCTCCCGATGAGTCAGCCCCGCTTCTCTGCTGTGCACGACGCAAGACACCGCCCGGATGCGGTCGTGCCGCGCCGGCGCGCTCTGCTCGCCATTCCGGCGCTCGGCGTGCTGGTGCTGGTGTTGCTATGGACCGTGATCTTCGCGCGCCTGTCGGTCGAAAAAGACGCCACCTCACGCGAGGCGATGGCCTCGGCCGCGATCCTCTCAGCCGCGCTCGAACAGCATACGGTCAAGGCCATCCATCAGGTCGACCAGATCACACGCTTCGTCAAATACGAATTCGAGAAAACCCCGGATCGTTTCGATCTCGCCAGCACGGTTGAAAAAGGCGTCGTGCAGAGCGACACCCTGGTGCAGGTTTCGATCATCGACGAACACGGCATTCTTGTTTCAAACACGGCCGAGCAGAATCCGAAGCAGATCGACTTGTCGGACCGCGATCACTTCAAGGTGCACGAGCACGAGAACGACGACAACCTCTACATCAGCAAGCCGGTGCTCGGCCGCGTGTCGGGACAGTGGACGCTGCAGATGACACGCCGGCTCAATCACCCGGACGGTTCTTTTGCGGGTGTAGTAGTAGTCTCCGAAGACCCGAGCTACTTTACGAGCGATTTCTATAACAATGCGGCGATCGGCCACGACGGCGTGATCGCCGTGGTCTCCGACAACGGCACGGTGCTCGCGCGCCGTACCGGCAACGCCGAAGCCGCCAATGGCAAATTCTCCGCCAGCGGTTCGTATCCGACTTCCGAACACGTGTCGGGCACCTATGTCGATTCGATCGACAACGTCACGCGCATCTTCTCGTACCGGCACATCGACGGTTATCCGCTCGGCGTGCTGGTTGGCCTCTCGCAAGCCGAAGAGTTCGCCGACTACAACCACACGCGCGACGTCTACCTGCTGATGGCGGGTTTCATTTCGCTCGCCATGCTCAGCTTCTTTGCGGTGGCTACCGGTTTGATCGGCAAGCTGCTTGGCCGTGAGCGCGAGATGACGCATCTGGTCGAATACGATCTGCTGACCGGCCTGCGCAACCGTTATGCGACGCTGCAGAGTCTGCGTCACGACGTCGCCGACCCAACGAACCTGGGCCGGCTCGCGATTCTCTTTATCGATCTCGATAACTTCAAGACCGTCAACGACACGCTCGGCCACAACGCCGGCGACATCGTGCTGCAGATGACCGCGTCGCGTCTGTCCGATGCAGTCGGCGACAACGGCGCGTTAAGCCGCATCGGCGGCGACGAGTTCGTGGTCGTGATCAAGGGTGATGAAGTCGAGAAGCGCGCCGTCGATCTCGCCGAGGCTGCAGCCGAGGTCTTCGCCAAGCCATTCGAAGTGCGCGGCAGCGCGTTCGTGCTGCATGCGAGCATCGGTATTGCGCTCTATTCGGTGCCGAACGAAAGCGAAATCGACCTGCTGAAAAAAGCCGATCTCGCGATGTACAGCGCGAAAGACGCCGGGAAAAACTGCTACCAGTTCTATTCGCCGCAGCTCTCGCACCGCGCCGATCACCTGATGAAGTGGGAACAGCAACTGCGCGTGGCGCTGGCCGAAGGTCAACTGTTCCTTGCGTACCAGCCGAAGATCGACCTCACCCGGCGTTGCATCACCGGCTTCGAAGCGCTGGTGCGCTGGAACCATCCGCAGCATGGTCTGATTCCGGCCAATGAATTCATCCCGGTTGCGGAGTCGACCGGGCTGATCGTGCCGATTGGCGACTTCGTGATCGAGACCGCCTGCCGTCAACTGGCGCTGTGGCAACAACAGGGCTACGACACGCTGTCGCTGGCGGTGAACATCTCGGCGGTGCAGTTCTGGCGCGGCGATCTCTATCAGACCATCTCACATGCGATCGAGGAAACGGGCATCTCCGCCCGCCGTCTCGAACTCGAGATTACCGAGACCGCGATGATGGAATATCCCGAACTGGTCTCGGAGAAAATCTTCGCGCTCAAGCGCCTCGGCGTGCGCATCGCACTGGACGATTTCGGCACCGGTTACTCGTCGCTGTCGTATCTGAACCGCTTCTCCGTCGATACGCTGAAGGTGGATCGCTCGTTCGTGCAGGCCATTCCTGGCGACCGCAGCGTTTGCGTGATGGTGACGGCCATCGTCAACCTCGCGCGTTCGCTCGGGCTCACGGTGGTGGTGGAAGGCACCGAGACGGAAGAACAGATCGCCTGGCTTGCGGCGCTCGGTCATATCGAGGCTCAGGGCTTCCTGTTTTCGCGTCCGGTTCCGGTCGACGCCATTCCGGCGCTGCTCGAACGCTTTGGCGTATGCGGCATGCCGGAACGGCGCATTGCCCGCGAGCCGACTGCCGACAACGCCAGCACAACGTCGAGCACCAGCGGACTATCGGCTTAAGCTGCGGCGCGGCCTGACGCGCGCGACAGCCTTGCGATGCACACATTCGCATTTACAGATATATTCAAGAGTACTGAAGCATTTCCGCGCACCTTCCCGCCGGGGGCTTGGCGCGCAACCTGTTCAGCCTTACTCAACCAGCATGTCCGGAGTGTCCGGCATGCGGACCGCCATGTACATGATCACGAGCCAGGACACTATCGGACGCGGAGAGCGGGAACCGTTGTGGACGCTGTTCCGGGTCGTGTGCGGCCTGTCGGCGCTCTCATGGGGTGGGCTCGCGCTGATGGCGCAACTCGAGAATCACTATGTCGAGCGCGAAGGCCGTTTGTCGCGGGTGGCCTTTTCCGATCTGATCGCGTTGGCATGGATGGTGCCCGGGCCAGTGGGCTGCAACGTCGCCGTGCAAGTAGGACACGCGTTACGCGGACGAGCGGGCGCGTGGGTCGCGGGCATCGCCAGCGTGCTGCCGTTCTTCGTACTGATGACGCTCTTCGCGATTTTCTACCGCACACCCTTCGTGCGGGCCGTCGCGTCGCAAACCCTTCTCAATCACTTTAGCGTCGTACTGGGCACGCTGATCGCGGTGACCTGGTACAAGCAGACGCGTGCGCTCGTGCGCGGCAAGGTGGCGTGGATTGCGGCACTGCTCGGCTGGGTCATACTTTTCTATGCGCGCAGCCCGGCCGCTTACGTTGCGATGCTGGGCGTGGCATTCGCGGTGGGCTGGTTCAACAGCCCCGAGCGCGAGGCCCGGCTCAAGGTCTCGATTGCGCGCAGCGACCTGCAACTGATGGCAGCCCTGTGCGTACTGCTGGCTCTGTTTGCCATTCCGCTACCGCATCGCTACGAACTCGCACTGCTGTGGCCGCGGCTCGCAGGCGCGGGCATGACGCTATTCGGCGGTGGCTTCTCTGCATTGCCAGTGTTGAAGGCGCTCTTTGTCACGCCAGGCATAGGCGTGTCGGACAACGATTTCACGCTGGCCTTCTCGCTCTCGCCGATGTCGCCCGGACCGTTGCTGAACGTGGTGCCGTTCTTCGGCTACCTGGTCGATGGCTGGCCCGGCGCGTTGATCGCCACGCTCGCACTGTTCGTGCCGTCAGGCTGCCTCGTCGTGCTGGCGCAACGCAACCTGCATCAATTGAAGGCCAATCCGCGCTTCGAGCACGGCATGCGAATTTTGCGCGCGGTGACCACGGCCTTTCTCGCGGTCGCCGTGTTGAGGATTGCACAGCGGGTGCCGTTGCAGCCACAGTACGTGGCGACCGCGCTATTCTCGTGTATGTGCTTCGCCAAGCTCAAGGTGCCGGTCTACATCGTCTATGGCACGGTGGCCGGCGTGTGCGGGCTGTGGCTCGCTTATGCGGCTATGGCGTAGTCGTAAGCGGCGCCGCTTCACCCGCCACGCTCGCGTTTAGTTCAACGCGAGCGCGCCGCGGCAAAGCCTCCAAAGAACGCCCGCGCGTTCGCCTCGAGACTCTCGAGGTGATACCCACCTTCCTGAACGATCACCGAAGGCAACGCAAGCGCGCCGACGGCCGCTCCCAGACGACCGAAACCTTCGGTCGTCACGTCCACGTGCGATTGCGGATCGTCCTTGTAGATATCGAAGCCGAGCGCCAACACCAACGCATCCGGCTCGAAACGCTTCAGCACACGTAGCGCGTCATCGACGCGTTCAAAAAACACGTCCTCGGATGAACCGTGCGGCATCGGGAAATTGACGTTAAAACCGTCTCCTGCCCCCGTGCCGCGCTCGTCCTCATAGCCGGTCACAACCGGATAGAAGTTGGTGGGATCGCCATGAATCGATACGTAGAGCACGTCGTCGCGGCCGTAGAAGATTTCCTGCACGCCCTGGCCGTGGTGCATGTCGGTGTCGAGAATAGCGACGCGCCCGTACTGCTTGCGCAGTGCTTGCGCCGCGACCGCTGCGTTGTTCAGATAGCAGAAGCCGCCAGCCGCATCTCGCCGCGCGTGATGACCTGGCGGCCGGCACAGCGCGTACGTCTCACGCGCGCCGCCATTGACTGCGGTAGCTGCGGCGAGCGCGCTTTGCGCCGACCAGTAAGCGGCGCGCCACGTGTGTTCACCGATCGGACAGCTGCCGTCGGCCTGATAGCGCGCTGCCCGGGCGAGAATGCCGCGCAACGGATTCGGCTCGCGCACATAGATGTTCGACATGACCTCGTCGCCCCAGTCGTCGGACATTTGCTTCCATTCGGCGTGTGCCTCTTCGAGGAAACGCAGGTAGTGAATGTCGTGCACCGCGGCGATGGCATCCAGACCGCCGTCGACCGGCTCATGGATCTCGAAGCCCAGCGACTTCACCGCCGCAACGAGGTGCGCGGCACGCTCGGGCACTTCCTGCGCCGGCCGCATCTGCCCGCGCGAAAAGTAGCTGCGCGGATGATGTTGCAGTTGTTCTGGATGAAAGAAAGTTTGCATGATGTTTGCCGAAAGAGGATCAGCTGGCGCGCAGCGCTTCGGTTGCATCGGCGCGCTGCGAACGACGCGCATCCAGTGCAACGATGCACAACAGCGAGATGGCTGCGAGACAAGTGTAGAACACAGCAAGCGGCCACCATTGGCCGATGAAACGATGAGCCAGATAAGTGCCGACCAGCGGCGCCAGACCGCCCGCCACGGCGCCGCACACCTGATACGAGAGGGAGATGGCGGAATAACGCACGCGCGTTGGAAAGACACCGCTGACAAAGCCTGCGATCACCGAATAGAAGCTCGACATGCAGACTACCGCAATCGCAATACCGATCACCATCGGCACGACGCTGCCGCTCTGCACGAGCACGAACATCGGATAAGGCGAGAGCATCGCAGCGAGCGCAGCGAATTTGAGGAAACGTGCGCTGCCGATGCGCTCGGCAAGCCACGCCGCGACCGGTTGCGCGCACAACTGGATAATCGCGACAGCAAACAGGCAATCGAGAATCAGTGAACGCGTCACGCCGACATACTGCGTCGTATAAGCGATCATGAACGTGTTGGTGAAATACACCCCTGCAATGCCGATCGTGTTCGCGCCGATACACAGCAGCACGAGTCGCCACGCCGAGCTGAACACTTCGGCGACGGGCAGCTTGACAGTCTTGTTCGCTTCCTTCACCTGAGCGAACTCCGGCGACTCGTTGACGCCAAGGCGGATCAGGATGCCGACCACGAGCAGCACCGAACTCGCCAGAAACGGCAAACGCCAGCCCCACGACATGAACTCCGCCTTATCGAGCGATGTCACGGCACGAAACGCGACCAGCGACAGGATCAACCCTGCCGGGCTGCCAAGCTGCGCAAACGACGCGAAGAACGTGCGACGCCCCTGCGGTGCGTGTTCGGCCGCCATCAGCACCGCCCCGCCCCACTCGCCGCCCACGGCGAGGCCCTGCACCACACGCAGCAACACCAGCAGTACGGGAGCCAGCGCGCCCACCTTCGAGAAGTCAGGCAGCAGGCCGACGCAGACGGTGGCGATGCCCATCATCATCAGCGTGGTCATCAGCGCTTTCTTGCGGCCGAAACGATCGCCCAGGTGGCCGAAGATCAGGCCGCCGATCGGACGTGCAAAGAAGCCCACCGCGAAAGTAGCGAACGACGCCATCGTGCTGACAAACGGATCCTGCGATGGAAAATACAGCGCGCCGAACACCAGCGCGGCGGCAGTGGCGTAGATGTAGAAGTCGTACCACTCGATCATGGTGCCGATAAACGCGGCGGTCGCCGCGCGTGCCGGCTGGCGGGCGGGGATTGCAGGCTGGTTCATGAGCGCTCCTTGGCTGGCTCGCCACCCCTCTGCGGGGGCGTGCGACCGACGTGCCTGTCGATTGTGGCGATTGTGGCGCCGCCGGGTCGCGCGCGCCGCGCACACTTTTAGAGGTGTGCAGATCGTTTATCAGCAGCCATAAAACATTAGTCAAATTTCGAGTTATTATTCTCGATATAAGTGTGGCTAATACTTCAACTGCAAAGGCAAGGCTCTCATGCGCGCCGAAATCACCTCTTTTCTCAATGACCGGCTCGACTGGAACCTGCTGCGCACCTACCTCGTAATCATGCAGGAACGCAGTGTGAGCCGCGCGGCGGCACGGCTGCACGTCACGCAACCGGCCGTGAGCCAGGCCCTGAAACGCCTCGAAGTCACGCTGGAGCGCAAGCTGATTGAACGGCGCGGCCCGCACTTCGTGCCTACCCAGGCGGGCGAAGAGGTCTACCGGATTGCGAGCGATATCTACGGCAACATTTCCCGGCTAGAAACCGAACTCGACGATCGCACCGCAGACATTACCGGCGCGATCCGCCTGTTGAGCGTGAGCCGGATCGATTCGCCGGTCTACGACGAATTTCTCGCCGAGTTTCATCGCACCTATCCGCGCATCGATCTGCAGATCGAAGTGATGCGTTCGTCGGACATCATCTCGTCGCTATTGCAAAAGACGGCGACCGCAGGCCTCAGCCTGTGCCGCACACCGGTCGACAAACTGGAAATGCGCTGTTTTCTGCGGCAACGCTATGCGATTTTCTGCGGACGGCACCACCGCCTGTTCGGCAAGTCGCAACTGACGATGGACGACTTGCTGGCGGAGAACTTTGTCTCGTTCACGAGCGATCAGATCGGCGACAGTCTCTCGCCGCTCACGGTGTTTCGAGATCAGAAGGGCTTCACAGGACGCATCGTGGCATCGTCACCGAGTCTCGACGAAGTGCGGCGGCTGATTTTCGCGGGCTATGGCGTCGGCTGCCTGCCGGAGCACATCGTGCGCGACGACCTGGCGCAACAGCGGCTCTGGCGCTTGCCGCCGGACGAAGGTCTTGCGGATGTCGACGTCCATCTGCTCTGGCATCGCGACCGCAAGATGAACACAGCGGATCATGCCTTTCTCGACAGCATGGAGCGGTGTATGCAGCGCTATTCGCTGGCGGAACGGCTTGTGGGTCCGGCGAGTCAGACGGTGGCACGGATATGAATTGAAAAACGCCGCTTAGCTAAACTGCACTCCGCAAAGCTGGACAGCTTTGGGGTGCAGTTCAGAGCAGCGGCGTTTCGTCAAAACGTGATGCGGCGCGCGATGCTTCGCCTAGACGG
Source organism: Paraburkholderia sp. (assembly GCF_026225065.1). Taxonomy (GTDB): domain Bacteria; phylum Pseudomonadota; class Gammaproteobacteria; order Burkholderiales; family Burkholderiaceae; genus Paraburkholderia. The sequence continues at coordinate 16,255 of NZ_JAMFSB010000336.1, forward strand.
CGCCGGACAACACAGAAACACCGATTGTCACGACGCCCAGCACCAGATTGACGACCACCAGGCG
>NZ_JAMFSB010000337.1 GCF_026225065.1 Paraburkholderia sp.
ACCGACATCACCATAAAGGGCACCAGTACGTGCGTGAGTGCAATCACCACGCCGGTCATGGTGAAAACTAGCCGAATCGGCTCAGAGGTGAAATGCAGCGCCTGTAGTGCGTTGTTAAGCACTCCGTTGTTACCGAGCAGGATCTGCCAGCCCAGCGTGCGCACCACCACCGAGATCAGCAATGGACCCAGCACGATCAGCAGACATACCGACTGCCACGGCCGCTTCATACGCGCGAGCACAATCGTCTCGGGCACGCCGAGCACGATGCACAGCGCAGTCACCGCGAAGGCGAGTCCGGCCGTACGGGCAAAGATTGCGCCGTAGTAGGGATCCGTGACCACCTTTAAGTAATTCGACAACGTATAAGCCGCAAGCGTCCCTTGGCTGTCGCTGAAGGCATGGAACGACAGCACCAGTGTCAGCACGAGCGGCACCAGCAGCAGGCCGCCGAACAGCAGCAGCGCCGGCCCGGACAAAAGCCACGGCGCCGCGCCTGCGCGATCGTGGTCAAGCGTGGCCATCGGGCTTCTCCTTCTCGAGCATGCGCAAGTCGTCATCGGACCATGCGAGGCCGACGTGCTCACCTTCTTCAGGCGGCGGCGCCCCGAAGTTCGGCTGCGCCACGCTCAGGCGTCCGATGCCGGTGTCGACCTGCAGCAACCACTGGTTGCCGATGAACACCCGCGTCGTGATGCAGCCGCTCGCGCGCGCATCCACACCTGCCAGACGAACCTTTTCCGGGCGGATATAGACGTTCACATCGCCTTGCGCAGGACGTCCTTCGTGCGGCACCTTGAGCGTAGTGCCCGCCACGTCCACTTCGGCACAGCGTCCATTGCGGCGTACGACCGCTCCCGACAGAAGGTTGGTCTTGCCAAGGAAGGTCGACGCGAAAGCCGTCTTGGGCCGCTCGTACGCCTCGAATGGTGTACTCAGTTGCGCGATCGTGCCGCGATGCATAACCGCGATGCGATCGCTCATCGTCATCGCCTCGACCTGGTCGTGCGTCACGAGGATCGTCGTGATGCCGAGGCGCTTCTGGATGGCGCGCAGTTCGATGTGCATCTCCTCGCGCAACTTGGCGTCGAGATTCGACATCGGTTCGTCAAGCAACAGCAGTTCGGGACGCATCGCCAGCGCGCGAGCAATCGCCACACGTTGCCGCTGGCCGCCCGACAGCTCCTTCGGATAGCGACCACCCAGGCCGCTCAAACGCACGAGTTCGAGCACTTCGGCCACGCGTTCCGCACGCGCTGCGCGCTTCATGTTGCGCATTTCAAGGCCGAAGCCGACATTACCCTCGACGGTCATGTGCGGAAACAGCGCGTAGCTTTGAAACACGACACCCATGCCGCGCTTTTCGGGCCGCTCGTGCGTGATGTCGCGCCCGTCGAGCATGATCGTGCCGGTGCTCGGCGTGATGAACCCGGCTAACATCTGCAGAGTCGTAGTCTTGCCGCAACCGGACGGCCCAAGCAGCGACAGGAACTCACCTCGCTCCACTTCAAGGTCGATCTGCTCGATCGCAGTGAAGTCGCCGTAGCGCTTCGATATGCCTTTGAGTGTCAGGAAACTCATGTGCGTCCCCGTCTCCGGTGAGGGTGTCGATGGGGCCAACATGCGGCGCGGTGCGCCGCTGCAGGCCCACTCGACGTCTTCGATCTCAGCGCTCGACGCTGCGATTCCAGCGCTCGGTCCATTCCGCGCGATGCTGGTTGATCGTCGTCCAGTCCACGGCGATCAGCCTGGCCACCTGGTCCGGACCATACGGCACGCGCGCCGCGACTTCCGGCGCCAGCTTAACGGTCTTGTTCACCGGACCGAGCCCCATTGCCTTGGCCTGGATAGCCTGTACTTCCGGACTCAACAGATACTGGATGAACTGTTGCGACAGTTCGAGTTGCGCGTTTTCGACCACCGGGCAAGCCGCAACCTGCAGCGCGATACCGCCTTCCTTCGGATAAAAGAACTTTAGCGGAAAGCCCGTGTTCTGCAACGCCACCGCGCGGCCGCTACCGTACGGTGCAAGGATCACGTCGCCGTTCTGCATCAGGCCGTCCATCTCGCCTGGCGTCGGCGCCCACGACAGCACATTCGGTGCAACCTGCTTTGTCATCGCGGTGAAGCCCGGATCGATGTTCTTTTCGCCGCCGCCGTTCAGCCGCGCGAGCATCACGAGTGCGTGCAGGCCGTACGTGTTGGTGATCGGCGGCATACCGAGTTTGCCCTTCAGACGCTTGTCGGTCAGCACAGTCCACGAATCCGGCGCGGGCAACCCCATCTTCTTGAACGCCTCCTCGTTATAGCCGATCCCCGTCGCCACCATGCCGACGCCCACTGCGCTCGGGCCGAGGTGCGCGAGCGGATACAGGTCGTTCATGACCGGCGCGTCCGCGACCTTCGAACACAGGCCCATCTGCATCGCCTGATACATCGGACCGTCGTCCATGACAGCGACGTTGATCTGCTCATGCCCCTTCTGCGCCTGCAGCTTCGCCAGCGTGTCGCTCGAATTGCCGGCCACATAGACGATCTTGACGTTGTGCGCCTTCTCGAACGCCGGGATGATCGTCTGCCGGTACATCTGCTCGTTCGAACCGCCGACGTTGGCCACGTAGAGCGTGGTGTCGGCCTGCGCTATTAGCGGTCCGCACAACGCACCCGCAACGCCGAGCGCGGCCAGCAGCAAACGAAAAGATAACGGACGAAGGTTTCGCTGCGGGTATCGCATGGGGCGGGTCTCCAGTCAATGTGCTGCTGGGCACTTGCGGGAATACATGTGAACTGAAATTATTCTGTCGGGCAAAGTGCATAACGTCCAATACGAATAAAATAACAATCCATACCAATCTGATATGGGTTGCGCGCGATGAATCTGAAGCATATTGAGGCGTTTCGGGCTGTCATGCTGGCGGGATCCATGACCGCGGCGGCCAGGGAGCTGTTCACCTCGCAACCCAACATCAGCCGGCTCATCACGCAGCTGGAACGCGAAACCGGGCTGCTGCTGTTCCAGCGCAGCGGCGTCAGACTGATCCCCACCAGCGAAGGCAACGCTTTCTTTCGCGAGGTGGAACGCGCTTATGTCGGGCTTCAGGGGCTCACCAACGCAGCCGCGCAGATCAAGAATCTGGGCAGCGGGCGCCTGCGCATCGCAGCCATGCCTTCCGCGGGTCTGACGCTGGTGCCACACGTCATCAAACGCTTCCAGGAATTGCGGCCGGAAGTCACCGTGTCGCTTCACGTGAATACCTCGGGGACGGTCAATCACTGGACCTCCTCGCAGTTCTGCGATCTGGGCGTAGCGGTCTACAAGAGCGAAGCGTCCACCTGCGAAGTGGAACTGTTGTCGGAAGCCGCAGCCGTATGCGTGCTGCCGGCCGGCCATCGGCTGGCGAAGAAATCCGTACTGAAGGCCGAGGACTTCAGGGTGAACCGTTCATCTCCCTCTGTCATGGCGACGGCACCCGGACGCAAATGGACGAAGCCTTCGAACGCGCCGGGGTCCAACGGGTACTCGCCATCGAAGCGCAGTATTCGGCGATCTGCTGCGAGATGGTGCGTTGCGGGATGGGCGTGACGTTGGCGCATCCCATCGTCGCGCGTGACTTTGCGGGGCCCGGCATCGAGATCCGGCCGTTCAAGCCCGCAGTGATGTTTCCCACGTATCTGCTGTATCCGCCCCATCAGCCGCGCGATCGCCTGACGCTCGAGTTCGTCCAGTTACTGCGCAAGGAGCACCAGGAGTTGCTGGACAGTTTCGAAAAGTCGCGACGTCCGACCCGGCGCTGAAGCCGGCACAGGCGTTGACCGACGACGGCGTTCCGGTCAACGCAGCAACCGCAGGCGCAGTCCCCGTCCAGGGAAAACACCGATCCTCACATGAGGCAATTCATATAAACATATATATGAATTTCATCAGCCATCGGACCCGTTACGATCTTGGACGACCGCATTCCCCGCTATCACCGTCTGCGCGACCAGCTGGCCGCGCGCATCGCCGCGCTTGAATGGCAGCCGCATGACCCGTTGCCGACCGAACAGGAACTGGCGCTCGCCTACGGCCTCGCGGTCGGCACGGTGCGCAAGGCAGTCGACCTGCTTGAGCGCGAAGGGCTCGTCGAGCGATTCCAGGGACGCGGCACCTTCGTGCGCCGCGCCGCCTTCGACCGTTCGCTGTTCCGCTTCTTCCGTTTTCAATCGCCCACGGGCGAGCGACGCGTCCCTGAGAGCCGCATTCTCGAGCGCGCCGTGATGCGCGCGCCCAAAGCGGTCGTGGCGAGATTCAGCCTCAAAACGGGCGCCAAAGCGATCCGGCTGGTGCGCTTACGGTTAATCGACGACCAGCCGATCGTGGCCGAGCAAATCTGGTTGCCGCATGAGCCGTTCGCTGCGCTGGCCGACTGCCCGATCGAGGACTTCGGTCCGCTGCTCTATCCGTTCTACGAGCAGCGCTGCGCCCGCGTGGTAGCGCGCGCCGACGAACGGCTGACGGTAGAGACCGCCAATGAAGAGGACGTCGCCACGCTTGGCGTGCTGGCACATAGCCCGATCGTCGTGATCGAACGGGTCGCTTACGGTTACGACGGCGCACCGCTCGAATGGCGTCTCTCGCGAGGCGCCGCACAACACTTTGCGTACGACATAGAGATCCGCTGAGCGGCGCGTCGTCACGCTTCTTTGGGGTTTAACAAGCAGCATCGTCGACGCCGGCATATGGCGCGTGGAGTCCAGATGTTTTCCTGGTATGGCGAAGTATCGAAGAACGAGCGGCGCACGTTCTGGGCCTGTTTCGGCGGCTGGGCGCTCGATGCGCTCGACGTGCAGATGTTCAGCCTCGTGATCCCTGCGATCATCGCCGAATGGGGCATCAGCAAAACCCAGGCGGGGCTTGTTAGCGGCGTGACGCTGGTCGCATCGGCGCTGGGCGGCTGGATTTGCGGCGCGGCAGCGGATCGCTACGGCCGCGTGCGGACCTTGCAGATCACGGTGGCCTGGTTTTCGATTTTCACGCTGCTGTCCGCGTTTGCACAAAACTTTCCACAGTTCATCGTGCTGAAGGCTTTGCAAGGTTTTGGCTTTGGCGGCGAGTGGGCAGCCGGTGCAGTGCTGATGGCCGAGACCATCAGCAACCGGCATCGCGGCAAGGCCATGGGCGCTGTGCAAAGCGCATGGGCCGTCGGCTGGGCCGCAGCGGTACTGCTCTATGCAGGCGTTTTCTCGTTTCTGTCACCTGCGCTCGGCTGGCGTGTGATGTTTGGCATCGGCATCCTGCCTGCACTGTTGATCGTCTACGTAAGGCGCAATCTCAAGGAGCCGGTTGTCGCTGCGAAGAAGGGCGCGCCGGAAGGTAAGCCTGGCTCCGCCGAACGCGTCCCGCTGCTCTCGATCTTCGCGCCGGACGTGCTGCGCATGACGCTGATCGGCGGCCTGCTCGGCGTCGGCGCACATGGCGGCTATTCCGCGCTGACGACATGGTTGCCAACCTTTCTGAAGACCGAGCGGCATCTCTCGGTGCTCAGCACCGGCGGCTATCTCGCGGTCATCATCCTGGCGTTCTTTTTCGGCTGTCTGGTTGCGTCGGTGCTGCTCGACGCCATCGGCCGCCGCCAAACCATCCTGCTGTTTTCGGTCTGCTGCGTAGCGACGGTGATCCTGTACGTCTTCCTGCCGATGTCGAATCAGGCCATGCTTGCCTTAGGCTTTCCGCTCGGTTTCTTCGCTGCCGGAATTCCCGCGAGCATGGGTGCGCTCTTCAACGAACTCTATCCGCGTGGCACGCGCGGCACCGGTGTCGGCTTCTGCTATAACTTTGGACGGGTGGTCTCGGCCGGCTTCCCGGTCATGGTCGGACACCTCGCCGGCCAGTTTTCTCTGGGCTTTGCGAT
>NZ_JAMFSB010000338.1 GCF_026225065.1 Paraburkholderia sp.
GAAGTGAGTGGCGGACACCTACAAGCTGGCGGTGTGAGCCCGCGTTCTTTGCTTAGTGCCGCCCCGCACAGGGGCGAAGCTAATAGACCACTAAGAAATCAAGGAAAGGCCAACGCCATAAGAACAACGCCCAAGGCGCCGCAGGCAAAAAAACTTACTGCCTCGCCGTCCTGCAATTATCTGGCATAGGCAAATTAAAATTCGTCCGAAACGGGTTGATATCAAGCCCACCACGCCGCGTATAGCGAGCATAAACAGCCAGCTTCAAAGGCTTGCAAATCTTAAGGACGTCAACAAAAATCCGCTCAACGCATTGCTCATGAAACCCCGTGTGATTCCGGTACGAAACGATATACCGCAACAACCCAGCATGATCAATCTGCGGCCCAACATAATGAATCTGCACACTTCCCCAATCAGGCTGCCCAGTAACCGGACAATTTGACTTGAGCAAATTAGAAAACACCGTCTCCTCAACAGGAGCTTCCTCAAGCGCAGCCTTGAGCAACGAAGGATCCGGATGATAAACATCAGTATCAAGATCGAGCCGATCCAACGGAGTGCCTTCAAACTCATCCAACCGCAGCTTGCCAAAATCCATTGGCCCGGTCAGATGCACTGAAACCGTAGCGCCGCAGGCACCAGAAACATCCTTCTTGATCGTATCCCGCACGGCCTCAAACGACTCAAACGAACTCTGCGCAAAAGAACCCAGATACAATTTGAACGACTTCGACTCGACAATATTCGGCGAGTCCGCCGGCACATAAAAAGTTGCCACGGCAATCTGCGGCTTGCCGCGCCCATTCAGCCAGGAAAGCTCGTAAGCATTCCAGATATCCGTCCCGAAGAAAGGCAACTGCGCGCCAATGCCAATCGCGTCGCGCGCGGCCTTGCGCGCGATCGGAAAGAGCAGCGTCGCGTCGTACTGTTCGGTATAGGTGGCAGGTTTGCCAAGCGGTGATTGTTCGGGTGTCATGATGCGTTCACGATGCCACTCAGCACGTGCCCCGTCGCTGTCACGACACGGGCCGATTCGCAATGGCCAATTTGATCGTCGAAGAAAAAGTCCGGCTCGAACTCGCGCAAAAATGCGCTTTTGTCGAGACCGCCGAGGAACATCGCTTCGTCGATTTCGATGTTCCACGCCATCAGCGTTCGTATAGCCCTTTCATGCGCCGGCGCTGAACGCGCAGTTACCAGTGCCGTCCGGATATGCATCGGCGCTGCCTGCGTCGGCGCGGCCTCATCCGCCACGTTCTGCAAACGGTGCAGCGCCTCCAGCAACGGCTTGAGCGGCCCGTCGGCTAACGGCAGATCCTTGTTGTGAATCTCATGGCCCAAAAATGCCCGCAAGCCTTCCTTTTGAAACACGCGCTCGGCTTCGTCAGAAAACAGCACGGCGTCGCCGTCGAAGGCAATGCGGATCTCGTCCGGATACTTGCTCGCCATTTTCGCCGATTCCGGCAATACGCGTGCAGCGGGGAATCCGGCGGCCAGCGCGTCGCGCACGTCGTCCTGATTGGCGGACAGAAACAGCGAGGCATTCAGTGGCTTCAGATAGCCGAACGGCGGACGTCCGCGCGTAAAGACGCCGCGTTCGATCGCGAGGCCATGTTCGCGGCACGAATGGAACGCGCGCAGCCCGCTAATCGGATCGCTGCGCGACAGGATCACCACCTCGACCCGGTGCGCGCCCGCGTTCAGCGCCAGCAGCTTGCGGATCAGCGGAAACGCCACCCCCGGTTTGGCGGGCACGCTCAACCGCTCGCGCTGCAGCGTTTCGTAGCCGTGCAGATCGCCTTGCTCGTACACACGGTTCTCTTCTTCGAAGTCGAACAGTGCGCGCGACGAAATCGCGACGACCAGCTTGTCCTGAAGCGTAAATGCCATCGGCAAGGTCTCGTCAGCTTATGCGAGGAACAGCCGGTAGACCGGGTTCGTCGTCTCTTCCCAGTACGGATAGCCGAGCGTCGCGAGGAAGCGGTCGAACTCGGGGTTCTCCGTGCCAGGAACCTGGATGCCGACCAGGATCGAGCTGTAGTCCGCCCCCTGGTTGCGGTAATGGAAGAGGCTGATATTCCAGTTCGGCGCCATCGACGACAGGAACTTCATCAACGCACCTGGCCGTTCCGGAAATTCGAAGCGGAACAGGCGCTCGTCATGCGCGAGCGGCGAGCGGCCACCCACCATGTAACGGATATGTTGCTTCGATAGTTCGTCGCTGGTCAGATCGACGGTGGCAAAGCCGTGCGCCTCGAAGGCGCCCGCGATCTGCGCCGACTCGCTGCGGTTCCTGATCTGCACGCCCACGAAGATATGCGCGGAACTCGCTTCGGCGATCCGGTAGTTGAATTCGGTGACGCTGCGCGTGCCGACCAGTTCGCAGAAGCGTTTGAAACTGCCGCGCTCTTCGGGGATGGTCACCGCGAACACGGCTTCGCGCGCCTCGCCGACTTCGGCGCGTTCGGCCACGAAACGCATCCGGTCGAAATTCATGTTCGCGCCGGAGGTGATCGCGATCAGCGTCTGATCCTCGATGCCCTCGCGTTCCGCATATTGCTTCGCACCTGCCACCGCCAGCGAGCCCGCGGGTTCCAGCACGCTGCGCGTGTCCTGGAACACGTCCTTGATCGCCGCGCACAGGGCGTCGGTATTTACAATCAGCACGTCGTCGAGGTACTCGCGGCACAGCCGGAACGTTTCCTCGCCCACCAGCTTCACCGCGGTGCCGTCGGAAAACAGGCCCACTTCGGTCAGCGTCACGCGCTCGCCGGCCTTCAAGGACTGCGCCATCGCGCAGGAGTCGTCGGTCTGCACGCCGATTACCTTGATCTCCGGACGCACCGACTTGACGTAAGCGGCGACCCCGGCTGCGAGACCTCCGCCGCCGATCGGCACGAAGATCGCGTGAATCGGCCCTTGATGCTGGCTCAGGATCTCCATCGCCACCGTGCCTTGGCCGGCGATCACATACGGGTCGTCGAACGGATGCACGAAGGTCAGGCCGCGCTCTTCCTGCAACTTGGCGGCGTACGCATAGGCATCGCTATACGACTCGCCTACCTGGACGACTTCGACCGTGGGGCCGCCATGCGAACGCACGGCGTCGACTTTCACCTGCGGAGTCGTTACCGGCACCACGATAATTGCCTTCACGCCCATGCGCGCCGCCGACAGCGCGACGCCCTGCGCGTGATTGCCCGCCGAAGCCGTAATCACGCCGCGCTCCAGCGCTTCGACCGGAATGTGCGCCATTTTGTTGTACGCGCCGCGCACCTTGAACGAGAACACCGGCTGGTTGTCTTCGCGCTTCAGGTAAATCGGATTACGCAGCCGTGCCGACAGATTCGGCGCATGCTCGAGTTCGGTCTCGCGGGCGACGTCATAGACGCGCGCAGTCAGGATTTTCTTCAGATAGTCGTGGGAAGCCATGCGGGTGGCGCGGTGCGCTGTGTGAGACGGGAAAGGACAATGATAGCGCCAACGGCCCGCGCTCTGGCCTCGACCGTATGGGCAACGCGCAGGAAAGGTTCGGAAATACTACCTGCCCGACCGTTCGGTCGACGAATTATGGACTCACCAGTTTGAACATATTTCCTCGCCTGACCGTGTAAAAGCCCCGCTAGAACTCGATTCGAGCGTCAACGCGCGTGTGGATCCTGCGGTAGAATTCGATTTTGGAACAAGGATCGGAAGATGCACTGGCAGCCTCAGATCGCCCATTTGATGCCCGTCCCGCGTGAGTCTCGTCCCGCGGCGCAGAGGCATGTGTGCTGCGCACGATCGTGTAGCTGCATCTGAGTGCCACGAAGCGGCCGGCGTGTATCGCCCGCCGGCAGGCGCTTCGGCCAACTAGAAGATTTCCAGAATTGCGCCCCACGCGCACCGTCAGCCAGCGCCTCCTCAATCGTCATTAGCGAGCGCGCCCAGTTGACCTACCGAGTCGTCCAAACATGAACGCACCTCAAGTATTCGATCCGCACGGAGCCGCCGCTGTGGTGGCCGCCGCCCCTGAAGCGCGTCTGCGCGAAATTCCCTATAACTACACCTCGTTTTCCGACCGTGAAATCGTTATCCGCCTGCTGGGTAACGAAGCGTGGGATGCGCTGGCCGAGTTGCGCGCCGAACGGCGTACCGGCCGCTCGGCACGCATGTTGTACGAAGTGCTGGGCGACATCTGGGTGGTGCGCCGCAATCCTTACCTGCAGGACGACCTGCTCGACAACCCGAAGCGCCGTGCGCAGCTGATCGAAGCGCTGCACCACCGTCTGTCGGAGATCGAGAAGCGCCGCCGCGCCGACCTGACCGAGCACGGCGATGAAGCGGGCGTAGACCGCGCGGCGCGTGTAGAAACGCTGGTGGTTGCAGCGCGCCGTGCCGTAGACGACTTCGCCAACGAGTTCGACAAGACCACCGAACTGCGCCGCCGCTCCACCAAGGTGCTGGGCCGCGTCACGCAGAAAGACAACATTAAGTTCGACGGGCTGTCACGCGTGTCGCATGTGACCGACGCAACCGACTGGCGCGTCGAATATCCGTTCGTCGTGTTGACACCGGACACGGAAGCAGAGATCGCCGGCATGATCAAGGCCTGCTTCGAACTCGGCCTGACGGTGATTCCGCGTGGGGGCGGCACGGGTTACACGGGCGGCGCGGTGCCGCTCACGCCGTTCTCTGCGGTCATCAATACCGAAAAGCTCGAACAGCTTGGCGCGGTCGAAATGACCGACCTGCCGGGCGTGCCGAACAAGGTCGCGACCATTTTTTCGGGCGCGGGCGTTGTCACGCGTCGCGTGACTGAAGCGGCCGAGCAGGCTGGTTTCGTGTTCGCGGTTGATCCGACCTCGCTCGACGCTTCATGCATTGGCGGCAACGTCGCCATGAATGCTGGCGGGAAGAAGGCCGTTCTGTGGGGCACCGCGCTCGACAATCTCGCCTGGTGGCGCATGGTCGACCCGGAAGGCAACTGGCTCGAAGTCACGCGTCTTGACCACAACATGGGCAAGATTCACGACATCGAGCTGGCCCGCTTCGAACTGAAGTGGTTCGACGGCGAGTACGCGCCCGGTGAAAAGCTGCTGCGCACCGAAGCCCTCGACATTAAGGGCCGCGTGTTCCGCAAGGAAGGCTTGGGCAAGGACGTCACGGATAAATTTCTCGCTGGCCTGCCGGGCATCCAGAAGGAAGGTTGCGATGGCCTGATTACGTCGGCGCGCTGGGTGTTGCACAAGATGCCTGCGCATACGCGCACCGTCTGCCTCGAATTCTTCGGCCAGGCGCGCGATGCGATTCCGAGCATCGTCGAAATCAAGGACTATCTGTTCGAAACGTCGAAGCAGGGCGGCGCGATTCTTGCCGGTCTCGAACACCTCGACGAACGCTATCTGCGCGCGGTCGGCTACGCGACCAAGAGCAAGCGCAACGCGTTTCCGAAGATGGTGCTGATCGGCGACATCGTCGGTAACGATGCGGATGCGGTCGCTCAAGCGACCTCGGAAGTCGTGCGCATGGCTAACGGCAAGAGCGGCGAAGGCTTCGTCGCGGTGAACGCCGAGGCGCGTAAGCGCTTCTGGCTCGACCGCAGCCGCACGGCCGCGATCGCGAAGCACACCAACGCGTTCAAGATCAACGAAGACGTGGTGATTCCGCTCAACCGCATGGGTGAGTACACCGACGGCATCGAGCGCATCAACATCGAACTGTCGGTCAAGAACAAGCTGCAATTGCTGGACGCGCTCGAAGTGTTCTTCAAGGCCGGCAAGCTGCCGCTCGGCAAGAGCGACGACGCCAACGAAATTCCGAGCGCCGAACTGCTGGAAGACCGCGTGCAGAACGCACTCGACCTGCTCAAGCGGGTCCGCACGCGTTGGGAATTCCTGCGCGACAAGCTCGATCTGTCGTTGCGCGAGGCGCAGCACTACATGGTTCAGCTCGGCTACGAAGGGCTCGCGGAGAAGTTCGCGGACCGCGTCGATGCACAACCCGGCGTGACGGTGTTCGATGTGACCCAGGACCGCACGGTGCGGGTGTCGTGGAAGCAGGAAGTTCGCGCCGAACTGCGCCTGATCTTCAATGGCGGCGAATTCAAGCCGATCCTCGAAGAGGCCCAGGCTATCCATAAGAAGGTGCTGCGCGGCCGCGTATTCGTCGCGCTGCACATGCACGCCGGCGATGGCAACGTGCACACCAACATCCCCGTCAACTCCGACAACTACGAGATGCTGCAGGACGCCCACACGGCCGTCGCGCGCATCATGAAGCTGGCGCGTTCACTGGACGGCGTGATTTCAGGCGAACACGGCATCGGTATTACCAAGCTCGAATTCCTGACCGAGGAAGAGATCGGCGAATTCCGCAAATACAAGCAACGCGTCGATCCGCATGGCCGCTTTAATGCCGGCAAGCTGCTCGAAGGCGCGGACCTGCGCAACGCGTACACGCCGAGCTTCGGGCTGATGGGCTATGAATCGCTGATCATGCAGCAGAGCGACATTGGCGCGATCTCCGAGTCGATCAAGGACTGCCTGCGTTGCGGCAAGTGCAAGCCGGTGTGCGCGACCCACGTGCCGCGCGCCAACCTGCTGTACAGCCCGCGCAACAAGATTCTCGCCACTTCGCTGCTGGTGGAGGCGTTCCTGTACGAAGAGCAGACGCGCCGTGGCGTGTCCATCAAGCATTGGGACGAGTTCAACGACGTCGCCGATCACTGCACGGTGTGTCACAAATGTGTGACGCCGTGTCCGGTGAAGATCGACTTCGGCGATGTCACGATGAACATGCGCAATCTGTTGCGCAAGATGGGCAAGAAGAAGTTCAACGCGGGCAACGCGGCCGGCATGTTCTTCCTCAACGCCACCAATCCGCAGACCATTAATCTCGCGCGTACCGCGATGATGGGCATCGGCTACAAGGCGCAGCGCCTCGGCAACGACGTGCTGAAGAAGTTCGCCAAGAAGCAGACAGCGCACCCGCCGGCCACCGTCGGCAAGCCGAAGGCGGTGGAGCAGGTGATCCACTTCATGAACAAGAAGATGCCGGGCAATTTGCCGAAGAAGACGGCGCGGGCGCTGCTGGACATCGAAGACAACAAGATCGTGCCGATCATCCGCAATCCGAAGACTACGACGGCGGATACGGAAGCGGTGTTCTACTTCCCGGGTTGCGGCTCCGAGCGTCTGTTCTCGCAGGTGGGCTTGGCGACCCAAGCCATGCTGTGGGAGGCCGGCGTGCAGACTGTGCTTCCGCCGGGCTACCTGTGCTGCGGCTATCCGCAGCGCGGCGCGGGCCAGTTCGACAAGGCCGAGAAGATCGTCACGGATAACCGCGTACTGTTCCACCGCGTCGCCAACACGCTGAACTACCTCGACATCAAGACGGTGGTGGTGTCGTGCGGCACGTGTTATGACCAGCTCGCCGGATACGAATTCGAGAAGATTTTCCCGGGTTGCCGGATTATCGACATCCACGAATTCCTGCTCGAGAAGGGCATCAAGCTCGACGGCGTCAACGGCATGCGCTACATGTATCACGACCCGTGCCACACGCCGATCAAGACGATGGATCCGACCAAGCTGGTCAACCAGCTGATGGGCGCGGCGCAGGAAGGTTACGTGATCGAGAAGGCCGAGCGTTGCTGCGGCGAGTCGGGTACCTTCGCGGTGTCGCGGCCGGATATTGCAACCCAGGTGCGGTTCCGCAAGGAAGAGGAAATGCGCAAGGGCGCCGATCGGGCGCGCACCGGTGGCTTCGAAGGCGAGGTCAAGGTGCTCACCAGCTGCCCCTCATGCTTGCAGGGCCTGTCGCGCTATGAAGAGGATGTGGACGTGAAGGCCGATTACATCGTGGTCGAGATCGCACGCAATCTGCTGGGCGAGAATTGGTTGCCCGAGTACGTCGAGCGTGCCAACAAGGGCGGCATCGAGCGGGTGCTCGTATGACGAGTGGCGCGATCGGCCAGCAGGCATCGTCGGGCTCAGGTAGCACCGGCGGCCGCGCGGAAAGCAGCACAGACGGCGGCGCGGGTAGCAACGGTGTCGCTGGTTGTTCGCTATGCGAAGAAACCGGCGGTGA
>NZ_JAMFSB010000339.1 GCF_026225065.1 Paraburkholderia sp.
ATACCGCGCTCGGCGTGCACCTGGGCGTCAAGCGTGGAAGGGTGTCGGGGCGCAAGTTCGGCTATTCGCAGGTCATCAATCCGCTCTATCTGGTGAGAAAGAATACGATGCCTTTGCGCGATGCGCTCGACCACGTTCTGCGCAACGTGGGCAGCAATATTGTGCGAAGCGTTGCACCGGAACCTTGGGTTGACCGTCGCGGCCGTCTGAGCGGCAATCTGATCGGCCTCTGGGATTTCCTGCGAGGAAGGCTGACCCCGGAACGCGCGGCCAAGCTATAACTCAAACGCGCCAGCTTAAAAGGTCCGGCGCACTCTCGCAAGCCTCTCTTCGACGGAACGCTTGCGGCCGCGCCGCGGCTCCATCACCACTTCGACATTTTCCACGTTCACTGTTTCGACGTTCGCCGTCTCTGCGTGCACGGGTTCCACGTTGTGACTGGGCCAGACATAGGCAGCAGACGCAACCCGTGCCTGACGCCTGGACACGCTCGTCGATGCAAGCGGCGAGAGTGCGCCCGCAGCGGCCGCAAACAGGTAGAAACACGAGCCAAGTTCGAACACCCCGGCCGAAGTCGAAGCCACGATCAATGCCGAGATCATGCCGTGCCGGGAGGCGTAGCAGACGGCACGCTCCGTGAACGAGTAATGGGCTGGCATGGGCGACAGCAGCGACTTGCCCACGAACATCCCATAGCAGACCACACCCACCACACCCAGGCTCCCCAGCAAGACCACCAGGAAGCTCGACGCCCGGATGCTGCCCAATCCGACGCCTATCCCATAGGTGTCGAAGAAGTTGGCTATGCCCTGATTGTTCCACCCCATCCGTTCAACGCCGGACGAACTGCCGGCCTTGCTCAATATCGCCGCGTCGACAAAATCGCCAATCGTCGTGACCACCGCCGGCAGGAAAAGCATGACGTAGATCACCCCTAGCATGCCAAGGCATGCAGAGATGAGCCACATGCGCTGCTTGCGTGCGGCGGCGTCGCGTGTGACAAGACCGGGACGGCTGAACACCAGCACGACCAGATATCCCGCCATCCCGACGTAGGCGCTCCCCGACGTGGACAGCAACATCAGTATTCCAGTCGCGACGGCCAGCGCGCCGGCCAGTTTCTGACGCCACCCGACCAGCCACAGGTTCAGGCAAAACACAAACAGCGGCAGTGTGAAGGTCGAGAACGCGGAAGTCTCGCTGAACGTGCCGCTGATGCGCACCAGTCCACCCAGTTCCTCGCCGCTCAGGTCGGCAAACTGTGCAGTCTTGACGGACGAAAGAATGTCTATGCCGGCGATGTGCGATACGGCATCGAGCACGCCCGCGAGCACGTCGAGCAGGGTCAGCAGAAGGAGCGCGTTGGCGAGCGTCCTGTACGTGCCACGCCACTTAAGAAACACATACATGCAGCAATACACCAGCACGTCGCCAATGCAATACACCGCCTGAGACAGATTGCCCGAGACGGGAGCGAGCGGCTTCAGCAAAATTTCCGTGGTGCTGCGATCGACGGGAAACACGAGTGTCGTACCGAGCAGCAGGCGCGGTAACAGCATCGCGCCCACGCTGGCCCACACGCAGTTGCAGAGCAGCCAGAAGCCCGGTTGATCCATCGAGAACGCCTCGCCAAGCTTCTTCCCGCCACCCATATTGAAGGCCTTCAGGACGAAGAACGCGAGAAAGAGTTGCGGCGGCAAGATGCCGATTCCGCCCAATCCCAGCGCGAGCGCACACCCGAACAGCGAGTAGACCGCCATTCCGTAAACCACGCCGCTATGCGACGTGTAGAGCGCCACCATGCCGGTGACGATCACCAGGATCCCAAATACCGTCAGTTCCACTTGCTTGAACCCCTATCCGTTCACCGCACGCTCATGCGCGAACGATCCTGTTGCTGCACCGTCTTATGCGGAGCGTCGGTACTGGAGCGCCGGCTGTGTATCGGCAAACCCTTTGTTGTCATGCATCGCGCGTTCCACGACATCCATGAATTCGTGTTTGAACCGTTCCGCTGTAAAGCGCAAGGCATTGCGACGACAGACTTCCCCGCGAAACGCCGGGCGCTGCTCGAAACGCTCCACCGCATCGACAATGGACGCCACACTCTGTTCTTCGAAGAACAGCCCCGTACCGCGCTCGGGATCCGCCGAATCGATGACGATCTCCCGTACACCACCACGGCCCAAAGCGATGACCGGAGTGCCGCAGGCCTGTGCTTCGACTACCGAAATGCCGAAGTCCTCTTCCGCGGCGAAAACGAAGGCACGCGCGCGTTGCATGTAGTCCACCAGCACTGCATCGGGCTGGTAGCCGAGCAACGTCACGTTGGGCGTTGCACTCGCTTTGGCGCGCGCGAAATCGGTGCCATCGCCGATCACCACGAGACGCCGCGAGGGCATCGCCGCAAAGGCCTCGACAATCAGCGGAATCCGCTTGTACGGCACCATGCGCGAGGCAATCAGATAGAAGTCCTCGTGCTGGGTACCAAGCTCGAACCGTTCGACATCGACCGGCGGATAGACCACGGTGGCTTCGCTACCATAGGCCTTGCGGATGCGCCTTCCGACGAAGGCCGAATTGGCGACGAAAGCATCCACGCCATGAGCGGTACGCTGGTCCCAGATACGTATGTAATGCAGCAGCAGGCGCACGATCCAGCTCTTCATTCCGCGCTGCATGCCGGCTTCGGCCAGGTATTGATGCTGGAGATCCCACGCGTAGCGAATCGGCGAATGCACATAGCTCACATGCACCTGGTGCGGCCCGGTCAGCACGCCTTTGGCCACGGCATGGCTCGACGAAATCACCAGATCGTAAGACGAGAGATCGAACTGCTCGATCGCCAGCGGCATGAGCGGGAGATAGGCGCGAAACGATTTGCGCGCCCGCGGCAGATGTTGAATGAATGAAGTACGGGCGCGTTTGCCGCCCAGCACACTGCGCTGCGACTCCGGGAAGAAATCAACGATGCTGTAGAGATCGGCATGGGGAAACAGTTGAAGAATCTGTTCCACCACCTTTTCCGAACCCGCATACGCGGCGAGCCAGTCGTGCACGAGGGCGACCCGGCCGAAACGACGTGTGTCGCTTGCAAGGGTTGCGGCAAGCGTTACATTAGCCACGGCGAGATCTCCTCGATCAGTTTGACTGCGGTGGCACGCCAGGTCAGTTCCGCGGTACGCGCGCGGCCCCGCTCACGCAGGCTCGCGCGCAACGCGGCGTCACCGGTGATCTGTTCAAGCAGGCGCGCCAGTTCAGCGGGATCGTCCGGTGAGGTGTAGAGCACGGCATCCCCACACGCTTCCATCACGGCCGGCAACCTCGAAGCGATGACAGGACAGCCAAGGGCCAGCGCTTCGACCGGCGGCAGTCCGAAGCCCTCGTAAAGCGACGGATACACAAAACAGGCCGCACGCTGGTACAGCGCCGCCAGCTCGCCGTCGCTCACGTAACCGAGGTGCTTCACGAACTCGGGCAACGCATTCTGGCCCGCTCCATACACC
The DNA here is from genome assembly GCF_026225065.1 of Paraburkholderia sp. GTDB lineage: Bacteria > Pseudomonadota > Gammaproteobacteria > Burkholderiales > Burkholderiaceae > Paraburkholderia. The sequence continues at coordinate 3,507 of NZ_JAMFSB010000339.1, forward strand.
CGTGAATCGCCGCCGCCCACTACCACGATGTCAAACTGCGCATCGTTAATGAGGCGCGCGGCCTCGGCCACGAGACGAAAATTCTTATGCCGGTTGAGGCTTCCCACCGCCAGCACGAACGGACGTCCGTTCAGCGTGGCCTCCACGGCACCTTGCTCCTGTTGCACGCGCAACATGTGCTCGCCGCTCTCGGGTACGACGCCAATCTTGCCGGCAGGAATCCGGTAAGCGTCGCTCAACTCGCGCCGCGAGAATTCCGACACGGTAAGCACGCGGCGCGACACCCGACCGATACGCGGCGCCATCAGCCGGTACCAGGCGACAAAGGAGCGGCTGTAGCTGTCGGGCACGCGCGCAGGCGCTGCGTCGTGCAGCACCGTCACCTGGCGACCGTATAGCAGCGGCCCGGAGTTGCAGAGATTGACCAGCAATCGGCCGGATGCTGCCTTCGGCAATGCCAGTTGTTCCCAGCGCAGACCCCCGCCCTTGCCGCTCGCCCGCAGCCCGACGTGCTTAAACGGACTGGTCATATCGGCCAGTGCTTCGGGCACGATAATCTCGGTCCTCAGTCCGGCAACGAGCGGATCGCCCAGTTCGATCATCTGGTCGAGCGCCCGAATGGTCTCGAATGCAAAGCGATCGACGCCCGTCGCGCGTCGGCCCAGAAATCGGCCATTGATTACCAGATTGGGAATATGCAGGGATTTCATCGGCGGCTTCCGGGCATCGCTCAAAGTACGTCGTTACGCGTGCGCAAAGTCACCGCGACACACAACCAGATTCGACAGACCGTGATACAGGTCTCATGGCCCAGAGTGTGACCGACCCACCGCCAGAAAAATGTTCGCCGTCGCTCATGCGACGCCAGTTTTCAGAGGGGCGCTCTATCCGTTCGCCGCCCCACACACGAAGGACGCAACAACGCATCAAAATGATCTATGAATACGCCTCCATCCGAGGTAAGACCATCGAGCTGCCGGCATGGCGCAAAGCGCGCGGAACCGGCAACCTTCCCGCGCAAGGAGTCCCCGTGAAGCATTCCGCAGCAACCGCCCATAACGTGCTCGCCAGTCCAGCCGCCTCTCCCGGCGCACGACACGCGAGACGGGAGAGGCCGTACAGGGCGTTTGGCGCGCGCACTGCCGCAAGCCTCGCAGCAAGCCTCTGCGCGCTCGCATGCGCATCGACGGTGCAAGCCGCCGATGCTGTGCGCGCCATGCCAACCGACACCTTCATCGGGACGCTCGCTGTCATTACACACGTCAACTACACCGATGGCGCCTATGTCAATGTGCACAACGTTGCCGACGATCTGGCATGGCTCGGCATCCACTACGTGCGCGACTATGCACCCGGCGACTCGCCGCCGTTTTCGACCTACGTCTATCTCGCGCAACGCGGCGTCAAATTCAACTTCCTGACGGGTTCGAAGTTTGTGGAATCGATCGGGCAAGCGGCAAAGCTGAACGCCGCCGTGCCTGGCAGTGTCGCGGCCATCGAAGGTTTCAACGAGATCAACAACTGGCCCATCCCCTACCACGGCCTCACGGGCGCGGCCGCCGGACTGGCCGTACAGCGCGAGATATTTACACGCGTACATGCCACGCCGGAGCTCAAGGGCGTACCCGTCTACGATCTCACGGGCTACGACGAAAAGGCAGTCGACACGCGCGCGGATTCAGCCGATTACGCGAATCAGCACGTGTACCCGCAAAACGGTGAGCAACCCACCTATAACGCGAACGGCGACAGGTGGATGGGCTCGGCCATCGATGTCGTCAAGAAGTACCATCTACCGCTCGTCATCACCGAGTTCGGCTACTTCTCGATGCCTCAGTCAGGCTGGTACATGATCGGCGTCGACGAGCGGACCCAGGCCAAAGGCATTCTCAACGGCTATATGGACGCGGCGGCGGCGGGCGTGAAGCGGACCTATGTCTACGAACTGCTCGACGAAAAGCCCGACCCCGAAAGCAAGAGCGGCGAGATGCACTACGGCCTCTTTCGCAACGACAACAGTCCCAAGCCGGTGGCCCAGGCGATCCGCAATCTCACATCAATCCTGAACGACGGCGCGCCACACCGCGCCAACGGCGCATCGCAAGGCACGCTCGCGTATACGCTCCAGGGAATGCCGGTATCGGCAAACAGCCTGCTGCTGCAGAAAAAGGATGGTCGCTTCGTGCTGGCGCTATGGAACGAAACGCCGATCTGGAACCGGGAGAAGGGGATACCGCTCACCAGCGCACCCGCCAGCGTCGAACTGGACCTGGGCACGCAAGTGAGCCGTGTCGATGTGTACGATCCGCTCGTTTCGGCAACGCCGGGCGCAAGCCATCGCGACCTGCGCCAACTCACCGTCGACGTACCCGATCACGTCATTCTGCTCGAAATCACACCGGCCAATGCACCGGGAACCTGAGCATCTGGGAGTGGGCACCTGAGCGTGCAACCGCCGCGTCTCGCGCGGCGGCATTCACTTGCGAATCAATCAGCCTTGGGTAGGCACGTCGTTGCCATGGCTGGCATAGCCGTAGGTGGTATACGCTCTTCCGTAGCGGCCTGGCCTCGTCGGCATCGCGTCGTTGAAAATCACACCGCGGATCGGCACGCCGATCTGCTCGAACCTGCGCGCAGACTCGCGCAGCTCTTCAACCGTCGTCACGCCGTGTCGTGCAATCACGAACACCATTCCGGCGAGAGAAGCCACGATGCCCGAGTCGGCTACCGGCAGAATCGGCGGCGCGTCGATCAGCACCACGTCATATTCGCTGTCGGCCTGCTGGGCGAAGGCAAGGAAGTTCCGATGTTTGAGAATTTCGCTCGCGCTCTGCATGTAGCCGCCGTTCGCAACGAAGTCGACACCCGGCAGAATGTTGCGGTGTACCGCGTTTTCAAACGTGCGACCACGCGTCACGATGTTCGAAATGCCCGGGCTGCACGGAACCCCAAGGTACTGGTGCAAAGTGCCCCTTCGCAGGTCGGCGTCGACCAGCAGCACACGCTGTCCCGATGCACCGATCAGCGCTGCCAGATTGACGGAGACGAACGACTTTCCGACGATCGGCGTCGGCCCGGCGAGCAGGACGATCCGGTTCGGTGCGTCGACAAGCGCAAATTCAAGCGCGCTTCTGAAGCTTCGCAGACTTTCGATCGCCGCATCGCCGCTTGCCGAGTGCGCCAGCACCAGGTTCGAGTCGATGTTGGTTGGGAGACTCCGTGTGAGCGTTTCCTGCACTTTGCTGCGCGGAATCGTTGCGTACACGGCCAGGCCCGTTCCCGTTTCAATATCGTCCTGAGCCGTGATCCCGTCGAAGACCTTGCGTTTGAGCAATACCACCGCGACGCTCACGAACAGGCCCGCCATCAGGGCTCCGATCAACGCGAGTGCGCGTTTCGGCCGAACCGGACTATCCGGCACGATCGCCGGATCGACCAGTCGCACGTTCGACACCTTACCTGCTTTGAGCAGACGCAGCTGTTCACGTGTGTTCAACAGGTTCGTGTAAATGGTGGTGTCTACCTGAACCTCTCTCTGCAACCGCAGCAGGCTCTGCTCCATGGGCGGCAGTTGCCGGGTGACGGAGGCGATGCCGCCAACCTCCCTTTCGGCTTCGCTCAATTCGTCATTGACGGCGATCACCGCCGGGTTTTCCGACGTGTACCGCGCGAGAAGCAAGGCCCGCTGCTGCTGGAGATCGGCGACCTTGCCCTGGGCGAGAGCCGAGCGTTGCAGAAGCGCAGCTGCTTCCGCGCCAAGATCCACTGTCCCGTTCTTCGCCCGGAATGTGTTGAACTCGCTTTCCGCAGTCTCCAGTTTGGTCTTCAGTTCAGGCAATTGACCATCGAGAAAGGTGATCGACTTCTGCGCCTCTTCCTGCGTCCGCAAGACGTTTTGCCGGACATATGCCGTACCGATCGCGTTGAGAATGGCGCTGATCTTCTTCGGGTCAGTGCCCTCCAGGGCAACGCCGATCACATCCGAGTCCTTCCCTTTCTCCACAATCAACAAGCCCGATTGCACATCCTGGATCGCGGAAAGCTGCGAAGTCCGAACCAGTTCGAAACGTACGCCCGCCTTTCCGACAATCTGGTCCACGAGTAGATCAATCGGCCCGTACTCTGTGCCGGCGTGCAATGGCTCGCCGACGCGCCCGGACAAATCGATGTCTTTGTACTTCAGCGAATAGTTGCCGTTCTTCTGCAGCGTCAGGATAAATTTCTCGCCTTGCAGCGCGTCAGGTACATCGAACTTTGAAACGCTGATCCGCTCATCACCCCATGCATAGCCACCCAGGCCCGAGTGGGACAGGTCATTCAGATGGTTTGCAACCCACCGGCCGACCACCGGAAAATAGCGCGGCACCACGCTAAGGTTCAGTTGCGCAGCAGTCACGGCTCCTGCAATCACCAGTCTGGAACGCAAAACCTCGATCTCGGCCGAAGCAGCAGTCTTGACGGCAAACATGGACTTCACGTCGCCCAGGGCGTCCTTGGCGGCGGTCGGATTTTCCTCGACCTGGATCAGAATGTCGGCCTGATACACGGGCGCCGCGAGCAGTGCATAAGCCGCACCAAAAAAGAGAAAGCACGCGGTGATCAGGAAGATCATGCCGCGGTTCTGATACAGGACGTCCACATAGCTACCAAGGTGGTCGCCCTGCGGGGGGCCTACATCGATCGTATCCATTGACGTGTCGCGGTATTTCATGCGCCCTCTCCCCATTCCTACTCGCTCCGGCGACGCCTGCTCCAGCGCGCCACGGGATGCATTACCACCAGGCCGGACAGATAGTCGGCTCATCAGTAACCAACGGCCCGGCTAGCGGCCGCCGCCTCCGTGCTTGGCACAATCAGACCCATCACGCGGCTCCACCGGACCAGTGCAGACGCATCGACGAACACAACGTCATTCGGCTTCAACGGGAAGCCGTCCGCAGTCGCCATCGCCGCCGGAGACCCGGCGTTCAGGTGGTAGACCACCGGCTTGCCCGCGTCGCGTCCACGCACGACAAACACCTGCGATGCATCCCCCGAGGTCTGGCTGATGCCGCCGGCGTCGCCGAGCGCTTCGTTCAGGCTCATCCGGCCGTTGTTGAATGTCAGGCTGCCGGGACGGTTCACTTCGCCGAACACGTACACTTTCGTGTCGGTCTGCGCGAAGACGCGCACCAGATCGCCCCTGCGCAATTCGATGTTGTCCGGATTCACACCCTTGGCGATCATGTCGGGAATGTCGACAACCACGGTCTTGTTGCCTCGCGTAATCGCGACCTTCGAGCGGTCCGCGAGCGGCGTAAATCCGCCGGCACGATTGATGGCTTCGGGCAAGGTCATCGGCATGTCGTTAAGCGCCAGCACACCAGGGGTCTTGACTGCGCCGTCCATGTAGACCCGCTTGCTGCGATAGGCTTCGATCCGCAGCGTGAGCTGAGGCTGCCGCACATAACGGCTGAGCTTTTGGGCTAGCGCGTCGCGCGCTTCCATTTCGGTGAACCCTGCAACCTTGAAGGGACCGATATAGGCGTACTGGATCATACCGCCCGCGTCCACCGTATAGCCCGAGGTCACCGAATCGGTGCCGGTTGCCTCCGGTCCATTGGTCGCGGCGGCGCCGGGCATATTCAGCTCAGGGTGATCCCAGACGACGATGCTCAATATGTCGCCCGGCCCAAGCGTGTACGGCTCGGGCTTCGAGAACAGTTGCGTGACGTCGTCGGGCACAGCAGTCGAGCGTGCAGCGCGATCCTTCTCTACCAGATCGTCCGTAATTTCGATCAGTTTGCCTGCTGGCGGCGCGTCCGCCCCCTTACCCGGGTGAGCGTTGGCCGTCGAGAGATTGCTGGCGTCCGCCGGTGTCTGATTCGCGGCGCCCGACGGGGCGCTGTACGACATCCCCGGCGACCATGCACAGCCGGCGAGACATGCCGCCAGCACAACGCCGGCGATTGCGAGCCCAACCCGTCGCGGATGGCATCCGGCATCAGATCGAGTCAATGAATCGGGCACTCCGGCCGTTTGCGCTTCAACCAGCACGTTTGACTTTGGTGCGTTCGTGGTCCTTTCCGAACCCAACTTGTTGCATGACATCATCGCTACTCCCTTCCGTCGCGCGCCCAAGCCACTGCCCCCGCTGAGACGCACACACCGCTATGTAGATTTTTTTATGCTCTAGTCCGGGCCGACTACCGCCTTTACCATCGCCGACGATACCCGGCCCCCCAAATCAACCCGCCCTTCCACGGTCAACCAACCACCCGCCGCTGCTTCAGTACGCCCCACTACCCTTGAAGACGACTTTGAAAGTCTTGAACAGAATGGAGACGTCCCGCAGCAACGACCAGTTCGTCACGTAAGCGACATCCAGTGACACCCGCGTCGCGTAGTCCGTGGTGCTGCGGCCGCTGACCTGCCATAAGCCGGTCATGCCAGGCTTGGCCATCAGGTAGTACCTGACGTTTGCGCCATAGCGCTCCAGCTCCTGATCGATGACAGGCCGCGGTCCGACGAGGCTCATGTCACCGCGAACCACATTCCACAACTGCGGTAATTCGTCCAGACTCGTACGGCGCAGAAACCGCCCAATCCGGGTGATGCGCACGTCGTTCTTCAGTTTGAAGTCGCGCTCCCACTCTGCACGGACCTGCGGGTCGCTTTCGATCAAGGCCTTGAGCACCTGATCGGCGTTCAGAACCATCGAACGGAACTTCAGGCAACGAAAATTCTTGCCGTTACGCCCTACGCGAACGTGTCCGAACGTCGCGGGACCACCATCGCTCATCACCAGAACCGCAAGCAGCGCGAAGATGGGCAGCAGAGAGACAATCAGCAATGTGCCGAACACGACGTCAAAGCCACGCTTGACCACTTGTCGCGCCGCTCCAGCGCAGTCCAGACCTGTTTTGCCAGAGGTCGCGGCGGTAGCGGGCGGCGTGGAAGTCGCAGAGGTCGTATCGAACTGTGCGTCGACTGTCGCGGTGCGAAACAGACGGAGACCTGCGTTCCGGGCTACGCCGAATTCCGCAAAGATCAACGTATGCGAGCCAAGCAGCGAAACGCCGGTCGTGAGCGTCCAGTACAGAAACCACGGCATGGACACCTGATTCTCGCGATGAATCGCGTACAGCAGGGCAAGACCACAGAGCTGCACTGCCAGCCACGCAAACGCCGTACGGCTCGCCAGGCTAACCACCGAGCGGGTGCGTCGCGCCGGATAGGTTCCACATGCGGGAAACACGGACAACGCAAGCGCGGCCACGAACGCGACCAGCGACGGGTCAAGCTCATGCGGATGACCTGCCTGCGGCAGATTCAGATGCAACGCGCCAAACGCACCCAGTACGATAAGTGCGATGTCGATCACTCGATGGACTAGTTCTGACATTTCGGTTACCCCAAACCTTAACGTTCTCCGCACCGAGCGTTTCGGCCTCGTCGCGATACCTGGTTACTGCGCTTCCCGTCCGGATGGCCATGGACCAGCGACGGAAAGCTCGCTTCCTGCATCGCTAGCGGCGAGACGCGCCCTATCGTCCACGCCGACGTATCCCATCGACCGCACCTTGTTGATCCCGAACGGCAGCTTGCCCCGGGGTTCGGCTCTTCCACGCCGTACAGCGCGGAGCATGCACACTCGTTCACGGGTACTCCGTGCCGGTGCGCGTCGCCGTTTTATCCACCGGTTAAGCACTCTTTCAGTCCACAGTAATAAGCTACGTCCTCGACCGGATACATTCCGTGCGGCATCACACCAACCGCACGGTTTCATCGATGACGACGGAAAATCGTCCAAAGAAGCAGCGGTGAATTTTCAAAAGATTGTCAAGAAAACGTGCGCCCGCCTTCTTCGTCTAACGGCAGAAGAAGTTCGCGTTTTGGGTGTCCGGCAGCGTGAAAAGCAGCGTGCGATTGAAATACAAAGCATCAGGACAGAGGCCTGGTGCCCGTTTAATAATCAGATCGGGCGAATTAATTCGCACAATGATTATTCATTAGGAGTACATATTTTCAATTATTTGCATTGCCGAAACACGCCCGGTACTTTCGCGCGGGCGATTCACCGTCTTTGATATGGCTTCAGATAAAAACGCTGACGTCCGTTCGAAAGCGTACAGCCAGCGCCTTTGCCACGTTCTTGCTGATTGCCCGGCGTCCTGCGAGGATGTCGCTGACCACGGTGGGCGAGGCAATATCGGCCAGGTCCTTTTGCTTGAGACCGTGGGTTTCCAGCAGGTGGCGCAGCACTTCGCGTGGCTCCGCGCTGGGCACCACCACCACCTGGCGAGATTCCCAACCGCCGATCAGAGCGGACAGAACGCCGAGCAGATCCGTTAGCGGATTGTCCGCGTCGCCGTGCAGGTGATTCGTCAGCGCATTCGCGAGCTGTGTTAGCTGCTCGTATTCCTGCTCATTGCGAATAGGCTTGAGAGGCACCTTGCTCTGCAACGCAGCCCAAGCTTCAACGATATCGGGGACCTGGCCCGAAAGGCGATCGGCATTCATATTTTTTGAATTTTCCTTTTCAGAAGATCGTATTCTTTAGGCGTTGGTCAATGCGGCTGACAGCGAGCGCTGTTCTCTCACGACTCCCTCTCCCTGAATGACTGCAATTACCCACGTCAATCTTTTCATTTTATTAAGGATGACGAATTTCTAACAATTCGAAAGCATTTAATCGACCCGTACCGCTAGCCTGGTCGCTGGGCGACGAGCCGGGCAACTCCGGTCATCGCTTTCGCGACTTCACCTGGGCGTAACTGTCCAACGCCACGAGACCGAGTTTAAAAGGAGCGCCGTCCGCGGTGCGTGCGCCCGACCACACTCCGCAATCGAGAGACAGCAAAATGTGAGGGTTTGTAGACCCGTCGAAAGCAGAACGTCGAATGACGAGGAACGGGAAACGCGATCGGAGCAGGCTGTCGGAGAGGAGAATGTGGGACAGCAACCGCGAGGGGTGGCGCCAGGCGGCGGCCACTTTGGGGATGCGCATTCGCGGCACCGCATCGCACCTGACGCCGTGCGGTGCCTTGAACACGCAGTTTTCTTTAGCGCGGCGTGTAGCGAATGGTCTCTACGCCGGTGTCGGTGCCAAGCAGCGACAGAGTCGCTCCGCGTTCTGCGAAGAGGCCCACCGTCACGACTCCCGGCCACGCATTGATCTGTGCTTCAAGCGCGCGAGGATCGGCGATCTTCAGCCCTTTGATGTCGATGATCTCGTTGCCGTTGTCGGTGATAAACGGCGTGCCGTCCTTCGTCACGCGCACCACCGGCACACCGCCCAACGCGATCACGCGGCGGCCGATTGCGGTGCGTGCCATCGGCACCACTTCGACCGGCAACGGAAACTGGCCGAGCACATCGACGCGTTTCGTTGAATCCACGATGCAGACGAACACATCCGACACCGACGCCACGATCTTCTCGCGCGTCAGCGCACCGCCTCCGCCTTTGATCATGGCGCCGCTGGCGTCGATCTCGTCCGCGCCGTCGACATAGACCGGCAGCGATTCGATCTCGTTAAGATCAAGCACCTTGAAGCCGTGCGACTGCAGGCGCGCAGTGCTCGCCAGCGAGCTGGACACGGCGCCGCGATAACGGTGCTTCGTGGCGGCCAGTGCATCGATAAAGCAATTGGCGGTCGAGCCGGTGCCGACGCCGATCACGACGCCTTCCGGTACATTGGCGTTCACGTAGTCGGCGGCGGCCTGACCGACCAGTTGTTTGAGTTCGTCTTGAGTCATGGGAGTTGCGAGCTAGAGGCGGAAAACCGCAAGTTTACCGGACTAGCATGCGCCGCTTGAACTTATCCGGCAAGTGGGCACAAGCGGGATCAGAAGATCCGGCGCGGCACGACGGTGCATCATGCATGCCGCGTCCTGAATCAGGACTTGACCTTCACCGAGCGTTGGCGCACGGCTTCGAACAGGCACACGCCGCTCGCGACCGACACGTTCAGGCTTTCCACGCTGCCGGCCATCGGAATCTGCATGACCTCGTCGCAGGTATCGCGCGTCAGACGGCGCATGCCCTCGCCTTCCGCACCCATCACGAGCGCGACCGGACCGTCGAGCCTGGTCTCATACAGGCTTTTGGTCGCCTCCCCCGCCGTGCCCACCACCCATACGCCGGCGTCCTTCAGTTCGCGCAGCGCGCGCGCCAGATTCGTCACCGTGATGTAGGGCACCGTATCCGCTGCGCCGCTCGCCACTTTCGCGGCCGTCGCGTTCAGGCCGACCGCACGATCGCGCGGCACGATCACCGCGTGCGCGCCGGCCGCATCTGCGACCCGCAGACACGCGCCGAGGTTGTGCGGGTCGGTCACGCCGTCGAGCACCAGAATCAGCGGCGAACCGTTGATGCCATCCAGCAGCTCCGCGAGATTCTGCGCCAGCGGCATGTCCCCTGCCCGCGCCACCACGCCCTGGTGGCGCTCCGTGTGCGCGAGACCCCACAGGCGCGTTTCGTCGGCAGCGATCAGACGCACGCCGGCTTCCTTCGCCGTGTGCAGGAACTCCGTCATACGGCGATCTTTGCGCGTGGCGTCGTAGTAGACCTCTTCGACCGTGGACGCATCGTGACGCAGACGGGCGGTCACCGCGTGGAAACCGTATAGAACCTTGAGACGTGACATGACTGAACAACCTTTGATTGAGCGCGCCGCAGACGCAGCTGCGCTACTGGGATAAAGACAAACCAAAATGCAGACCGCGCGCAACCGGCACATGAACCTGTACCGGTTGCGCGCGGAGAACCCGCTGCGGTAAGCCTGCTGGTGCTAGCGCACCTCACGGCTTACGTGTGAGCTCAGCGCTTCTTGCGCGTCTGTGCCTTCGAAGAAGAAGCCGACTTGGCCGGAGCGCCGTGCTTCCTGGCCGCGCTGCGTGCGGCGCGCGCCTCCTTGACCGCGAGCGTCGGTGCCGGTGCGGCCTTCTTACGGCGCGCCCCAGCGCCCGCTTCCGCCGGCGCCAGAGAACGCACACGCGCGCCGCCGCTTTCAACGACAGCCTTGTCCGCGAGCGCGGCACGCGCCCCCGGCGACTTGATCGGCGTATCGCGCACCAGCCGGAAGTCGATCTTGCGTGCGTCGAGATCGACGCGGCTCACCTGCACACGCACCCGGTCGGACAGACGGTAACGGATGCCCGTGCGTTCGCCGCGCAGCTCGTTCTTGATCTCGTCGTACTGGAAGTAATCGGAACCCAGTTCGGTGACGTGCACGAGGCCTTCGATAAACAGCGCATCGAGCTGTACGAAGATGCCGAACGAGGTCACGCCGCTCACCATACCGCCGTACTCTTCACCGAGCTTGTCGCGCATGAAGTAACACTTGAGCCACGCTTCGACGTCGCGCGAGGCTTC
>NZ_JAMFSB010000340.1 GCF_026225065.1 Paraburkholderia sp.
ATCATGCGAGACAGTCACGACAACACCTCTTCCGGCGCACGCTGGTGGAGGTGCCGCACCAGCCGTTCACGCCATTCGATAAATTCCGGCGACGACTTCACCGCCCGCGCATCGCGCGTCTCCAGAAAGCGCCGGGCAAATGGCAGATCGTAGCTCTCGGCGATCCGTCCCGGCCCGGGTGTCATCACGACGAGCCGCGTCGCCAGAAACAGGGCTTCTTCGACGCTATGCGTTATGAAAAACACCGTCTTGCGGGTTCGGCCCCAGACGTCGAGCACCAGTTCCTGCATCGACTCTCTCGTCATCGCATCGAGCGCGCCCATCGGCTCGTCCATCAGCAGCACCTGCGGATCGCTTGCAAGCGCCCGGGCTATTCCCACGCGTTGCTGCATCCCGCCCGATAACGCGTAGACACGTGCGTGCGCATGTTGCTCCAGTCCGACGAGGGCGAGCATCTGCAGCGCGATACGTTCGCGCTGCGCTTTCGGTACACGCTGAAAACGCAGGCCGAGTGCGACGTTATCGAGCACGTCGAGCCACGGCAGCAGCGCGTACTTCTGGAACACCACGCCGCGATCCGCGCCGGGGCCATCGACTGGCTCGCCGTTCAGACGGACTTCGCCGCCGCTCGGCTGGATAAAGCCAGCGATGCAATTGAGCAAGGTCGTCTTGCCGCAGCCGGACGCGCCAAGCGCCACGACAAACTCACCGGACTCGATGCTCAGATCGACATCGGCCAGCGCGACATGAGGCGCCGCGCCACGCGCACCTTCGTAGGCGACATGCAGTCGCCGGATCTCCAGACTGCTCATAAGGATGCCTGTTGGGTCCCAATACCGTGCGGCGCCAGCGCGAACTGATTGCGCGCCGTCATTGCCGTATTACTCATGCACGGCCTGCTGAACGAAGTGCGGATCGACACCAGCCGAGTAGTCCGGCAGCACGTTTTGAATCGTCCCTTGAGCCTTCAGGAACACCGCAGTCGCCGCCAGCGATTTCGCCGCTCCGGACTGCGCACCGCCGCCGAGCCACGTGTTGGACGCCTGCTGGGCCGCCGACGGGAACGCATAGAGGGCGAGGCTCGCCGGCACGTCCTCGGCATTCGCTCCGGACTCCTTGGCAACGGCCGCGACCTGCGGCGAAGTGGCGGACCACGCCGAAGTGTGATCGCGATAGCTCGCGTCGCTTTCAGCCAGCACCTTGACGAAGCGCGCGACGAATTCCGGGTTTTGCTGGGCAAACTTGCGGTCGACCACGAAGCCATCGAAGGTCGCCTTACCTGTCTCCTGCGCGACCTGGCCCGAGGTAATCAGCACCTTGCCGTTCTTCTTCACCTTGGCGAGAACCGGATCCCAGATGTATGTCGCGTCGATGTCGCCGCGGTCCCACGCGGCCGCCACTTCTTGCGGGCGCAGGTTGACGATCTTCACGTCAGCCGGATTCACACCCGCGTTTTGCAGCGCGACCAACGTATGGAAATGCGAGGTGGACACGAACGGCACGCCGATCTTTTTACCCTTGAGCCCGGCGATGCTCGTCACGCCGGAGCCGTCGCGTGCCACCAAAGCTTCTGCGTTGTTGATGTTGTCGAGAACCCAGAACAGCGAGATATCGACGCCCTGCGACAGGCCTGCCGCGATCGGACTGGACCCGGCTTCACCGAGTTGCACCGAACCCGAGGCCAGCGCTCTCACCACCTCCGCGCCGCTGCCGAGTTGGCGGTAGACCACCTTGTAGCCTGTTTCCTTCTCGACCTCGCCTGTGGCCTGCGCGTAGCGCCACGGCAGCACCATGTCCTGATAGGCGATTACGACTTCTTTGGTATCGGCGTGAGCGACGCTCGCGAAAGGTGCGGAAACAGCGAGCAGCATCACGAGCGCGGCCAGCGGGCGGAAGAATCGGTTCATCGAGAAGCCCCGTTTTAATAAGGTGTTTGGGAGGCTTTCGACTATAGGGAGTTTGGAGGCAGCCGGTTCTAACGAATTCGCGATTGCTAATCACGCTGTTTGGGCATTGCTTTTTACGTTGGGTTGGATGGGTGTGCGGGCGAAGCGTGCGTCACGTGCTTCGTAACAGAGGGCGGCAGAACTGATTGCTGCGTGCAAGCTGGCCGTTCGGTCGATTGACGGTCTTACGGCCTGGACCGGATTATCGCTCGGGTCTCTTCACTATGCGCTTCATACCTTGATCGAACTCTTAGCTCATTTGAGCTGGCTCTTATCCAATGTCGCGGTGCCCATTCTTGCGCCCATCGCCCTGCTGCCGCTGCTGAATTTTTCGCTCACCTATCGCGAGATTGCCGGCGACGTGTTGAAGGTGGCGTTGCAACACGGTCAACTGTTCTGGACCGTCATCGCGATGAGTGCAGCCGCCAGCTACGAGTTGGGTTGCGCGCTCGACCAACCCATGTCAGCAGGAAGCCATGCGTGGGTGCGGATTGGGCTTGTGTGGCACGCGGCGTTCATTGTTGGATCGTCTGTGCTCGTTGTGTTCGGCGCCGCCGACGCCCGGAAATACTTCAGCGATCCAGCCAGCAGCAACGTTCCCAGCAGGACGCTGATGTGGATATCGTTCCTCGCAACAGCATTCGTCGCGACGAGCTTCTCGATATCCCATTTTGCGTTAAGCTAAATATTTAAACTGATCGAGCTATAATAACAACTGTTCAAGTGAGAACTTAACATGCCTAACCTTATCGACTACCTCCTCGAGAACGACGATGTTCGACATCGCGTCATGATGTACATCGCCTACTTCATGTTTATTGGGAGCGGCATCTACTCCGTCAGCCTGCTGACTGCCCGGCTCTTCTTCTGGCACTAACGGTCCAAGACAAGCTATGCCTTGGCGGCGCATCAACATGCGAGGTGGCCACAGGCGTAAAAAAGCCCGCAACAAGTGCGGGCTAGATATCGAAGCAAACTACCGGCAAGAACCTCAGACCACGCCGGCTCCATGCGCCTGCAGATCCGCGTGATAGCTCGAACGCACCATCGCGCCAACGGCCGCGTGCGTGAAACCCATCTTGTACGCTTCTTCCTCGTACATCTTGAACGTATCCGGATGCACGTACGAGCGAACCGGCAAGTGGTGCTCAGACGGTTGCAGATACTGGCCGATCGTCAGCATGTCGACGTCGTGCTCGCGCAGATCGCGCATCACCTGAAGAATCTCTTCTTCCGTCTCGCCAAGACCGACCATCAGGCCCGACTTGGTGGCGACATGCGGATGCAGCGCCTTGAAGTCCTTCAGCAGCTTCAGTGAGTGACCGTAGTCCGACCCCGGGCGCGCTTCCTTGTACAGACGCGGTACCGTTTCGAGGTTGTGGTTCATCACATCGGGCGGAGCGGCATTGAGAATGCCCAGCGCGCGATCCAGACGACCACGGAAATCCGGCGTCAGAATTTCGATGCGGGTCTCCGGCGACAATTCACGCGTCTGACGGATGCATTCCACGAAGTGAGCCGCACCGCCGTCGCGCAGATCGTCACGGTCCACGCTGGTGATCACCACGTACTTCAGCTTCAGCGCAGCAATCGTGCGTGCCAGATTGCCTGGCTCTTCAGTATCCAGCGGATCAGGACGGCCGTG
>NZ_JAMFSB010000341.1 GCF_026225065.1 Paraburkholderia sp.
AATGTCCTTGTAGTCGCCGATATCCGGGACCTTCACTTCCTGCAAGCCGCCACCGCTCGAGGCGGGCGTAGGCGCAGGTGCAGCAGCCGGTGCCGGAGCAGCAGCAGGCGCCGGAGCGGGAGCCGCAGCAGCACCATTCGCCTGCGAAGCAGCCGGCTTTTCAGCCGCACCACCTTCAGCACCTTCCAGTACGACGATCAACGAGCCTTCCGACACGTTATCGCCGACCTTGACCTTCACTTCCTTGACGGTACCGGCAGCCGAACTCGGTACGTCCATGGTCGCCTTGTCGGATTCCAGCGTGACGAGCGACTGCTCTTTCTCGACGGTATCACCCGCCTTCACCAGCACCTCGATCACAGGAATGTCCTTGTAATCGCCGATGTCCGGCACCTTCACTTCGATCGCTTGACTCATTGTGGGTGTCTCCTGGGCCGCGCACGCAGCCTGCCCCTGGTCGTCAGGAGCAGGCGCGCACGCCGTGGCACACGGGGAATGATGCCTTAGACGGTCATCGGGTTAGGTTTGGCGGGATCAAGGTTGTACTTCTTGAGCGCCTCTGCGACGACCTTGCGTTCGATCGTGCCTTCATCTGCCAGTGCATTCAACGCGGCAACCGTGACCCAGTAGCGGTCCACTTCGAAGAAGTGGCGCAGCTTTTCACGCGTGTCCGAACGGCCGTAGCCATCCGTGCCCAGCACGACGAACTTCTGCGGCACGAACGCGCGAATCTGCTCGGTCAGCGCACGCACGTAGTCGGTCGATGCGATGACCGGACCTTGCGCGTCCTTCAGCAGCTTCTCGACGTGCGAGACCTTCTTCTCTTCGCTCGGATGCAGCAGGTTCCAGCGCTGCACTTCGTGGCCTTCGCGGGCCAGTTCCGTGAAGCTCGGCACGCTCCAGAGGTCGGCAGCGACGCCCCAGTCGTTCTTCAACAGGTCGGCTGCAGCGATCACTTCATTGAAGATCGTGCCCGCACCCATCAGTTGAACGCGCGGCGTTTTCTTGTCGGCTTCGGCCTTCCTGAACGAGTACATGCCCTTGATGATGTCCGCGGCCACGCTGTCGCCCTGCGGAATCGCCGGGTGCTCGTAGTTCTCGTTCATCACCGTGACGTAGTAGTACACGTCTTCCTGATCCGCCACCATGCGGCGCAGACCGTCCTGCATGATGACGGCGAGTTCGTAACCGAACGTCGGGTCGTAGCTGATGCAGTTCGGCACCGAAGCTGCCCACAGCAGCGAGTGGCCGTCTTCGTGCTGCAGGCCTTCGCCGTTCAGCGTCGTGCGGCCGGCCGTGCCGCCCAGCAGGAAGCCGCGCGAACGCATGTCGCCCGCCGCCCACGCCAGATCGCCAATACGCTGGAAGCCGAACATCGAATAGAAGATGTAAAACGGGATCATGATCTCGCCGTGCGTCGAGTACGACGTCGCGGCAGCAATCCAGTCTGACATACCGCCGGCTTCGTTGATCCCTTCCTGCAGGATCTGGCCGGTTTCCGATTCGCGGTAGAACATCAGCTGGTCGGAGTCTTCCGGCACGTACTTCTGGCCGTCCTGATTCCAGATACCGATCTGGCGGAACAAACCTTCCATACCGAAGGTGCGGGACTCGTCCGGCACGATCGGCACGATGCGTTTGCCGAGCGCCTTGTCCTTCAGCAGGATGTTGAGAATCCGCACGAACGCCATCGTCGTGGAGATCTCGCGGCCTTCGCCCGTGCCCTTCAGCAGCGGCTCGAACACCTCGAGCGCCGGCACCGGCAGCGACTCGGCCTTCTGACGACGCGCCGGCAGATAGCCGCCGAGGTCCTGGCGGCGAGCGCGCATGTACTCAAGTTCCTTCGAACCTTCTTCGAACTTGAGGTAAGGCACGTTGACGAGATCTTCGTCGGAGATCGGCAGGCGGAACTGGTCGCGGAATTTCTTCAGCTGATCCACGTGCAGTTTCTTCTGCTGGTGGGTGATGTTCATCGCCTGACCCGCTTCGCCCATGCCGTAGCCCTTGATCGTCTTGGCGAGGATCACGGTCGGCTGGCCCTGCGAGTTCGATGCTTCCTGGAACGCCGCGTAAATCTTGTGCGGATCATGGCCGCCGCGGTTCAGGTTCCAGATGTCTTCGTCGGACCACTCGGCAACCAGTGCCTTCAGTTCCGGCGTATTGAAGAAGTGCTCGCGGACATACGCGCCGGACTCCGACTTGTACGTCTGATACTCGCCGTCGACGACGTCCATCATCCGGCGCATCAACGCGCCCGACTTGTCGCGCTGGAACAGCGCATCCCAACGGCTGCCCCAGATCACCTTGATGACATTCCAGCCGGCACCGCGGAATTCGCTTTCGAGTTCCTGGATGATCTTGCCGTTACCGCGCACCGGTCCATCCAGGCGCTGCAGGTTGCAGTTGATCACGAACACCAGGTTGTCGAGGCGTTCGCGGCCGGCCATGCCGATTGCGCCGAGCGATTCCGGCTCATCCGTTTCGCCGTCACCGAGGAACGCCCAGACCTTGCGGCCTTCCGTCTTGACGATGCCGCGCGCCTGCAGGTACTTCATGAAGCGCGCCTGATAGATCGCCATGATCGGGCCGAGGCCCATCGAGACGGTCGGGAATTGCCAGAAGTCCGGCATCAGCCACGGGTGCGGATACGAGGAGATGCCCTCGCCGCCCACTTCCTGACGGAAGTTGTCGAGCTGGCCTTCAGTCAGGCGGCCGAGCAGGAACGCGCGCGAGTACACACCCGGCGACGAATGGCCCTGCACGAACACGAGGTCGCCGCCGTGTTTGTCCGAGGGCGCATGCCAGAAATGGTTGTAGCCGACGTCGTACAGCGTGGCGGCCGAGGCGAACGAGGCAATGTGGCCGCCAACGTTGGTGTCCTTACCCGCGCGCAGCACCATCGCAATGGCGTTCCAGCGCGTGTACGAACGAATCCGGTGTTCGAGGTCCTGGTCGCCGGGAATCGGCGCCTGACGCGACACAGGAATCGTATTGATGTACGGGGTGTTGGCAGAGAACGGCAGGTGCTCGCCGTGCACGCGCGCAAATTCGATTTGCTTTTCAATCAGGTAGTGGGCGCGGTCGGGGCCTACAGCAGAAATCACGCCATCTAGCGCTTCGAGCCACTCGCCGGTTTCCTGGGGATCATCGTCTTTCTCGGCGGCGACATATTTCATGACTTCGTCGGGTACAGCGGACATGCTCGTCTCCTGGGGATAAGGAACGCTTTTTGAACAGACGACGCGGACGAGGGCCGGCCGCGGCAGCTTGGGGCCGATTGTAATAAGGCGTTCGCCGTCTGCGCAACAAAATTTTCGAATTACGAGATCGTTTCTCATAATGCGGAATATTGTTGCGGCGCACCCTGATTTGGCTGCCTTCCAACGGATACGTCGGCTAGTTTGCTCCGATTAGTGGCACTTTCAGCGTTTTTTTGCGCCATTTGCTAGCGACACGCTGCGCTACAATGCCAGCCATGTTGACCGAACGGCTTTTCGCACGCTCGGCGCGGCCGTCCGGTTCGCCGGCGGATTCGTCGCCGTCCCGCTGGCACCATGGACCATGGTGGTCGAACTCCTATTTGCTGACGCCGCTCCTGTCGATCCTGGTGTTTCTGGTCGTTATGAGCCTGATTCTGTGGAGCCTGAACCGGCGCGAGCAGCAGCAACAGGAAGACACGCTGTACCGTAACGTCGCGTGGGCCCAGCAACAGATTCGCCTGTCCATGACGGGCGCGCAGGAACAGATTCAGGCACTCGCGCGCGACCTCGCCGCCGGCCACGCCGATCAGCATTCGTTCCAGGTGTCTACCACGGACATCCTGCAGGGCCATCCCGAAATCCTCTACATGAACTGGTACACGGCGCAGCAGCAGCCGCGCTGGCCCAATACCGCGCTGCCGGTGCTCGGCCAGCGGCTCGCCCGACCCAGTGACGAACAGATGGACGAAGCCGTGAAGGCCGCGTTCAACGACGCGCGCAACTCGCGCCGCCAAACGTATTCGCCGCTGTTCTACGACGACCTCGGCAACGGCTATCTGACGTTGCAGACGCCGGTGTACCGCGACCGCGAGTTTCTCGGCTCGATAGCGGCGGTGTTCTCGATCGAAGGCGTGCTGAAGCACGACATCCCGCCTGAGCTGTCGGCCAAGTACAAGATCTCGATCATCGATCTGAACAACCGCGAGCTCGCCACCACCTCGACGCGCCCGCGCCTGCCGCGCGACGCGTTCTACGACCTGCCGCTCGACCCACCGGGCCAGGGCGTCTCGGTGCGCGTCTATGCGTATCCGCAGATGACCAACTTCACGAACAACACGCTCGTGTGGCTGGTCGCAGGTCTGTCGTGCTTCGTGCTGTGGAGTTTGTGGAGCCTGTGGAAGCACACCCGGCAGCGCTTCGAAGCACAGCAGGCGCTGTACGCGGAAGCGTTCTTTCGTCGTGCGATGGAAAACTCCGTGCTGATCGGGATGCGCGTGCTCGACATGCACGGCCGCATCACCCACGTCAATCCGGCGTTTTGCCGCATGACCGGCTGGGACGAAAGCGACCTGGTCGGCAAGCAGGCGCCGTTCCCCTACTGGCCGCGCGACGCCTACCCGGAAATGCAGCGCCAGCTCGACATGACGCTACGCGGCAAGGCGCCCTCGTCCGGCTTCGAGCTGCGCGTGCGCCGCAAGGACGGCTCGTTGTTCCACGCCCGGCTCTACGTGTCGCCGCTGATCGACAGCTCGGGCCGTCAGACCGGCTGGATGTCGTCGATGACCGACATCACCGAACCGAAGCGCGCCCGCGAAGAACTCGCCGCCGCGCACGAGCGCTTCACCACCGTGCTCGAAAGTCTCGATGCCGCCGTGTCCGTGCTCGCCGCCGACGAAGCCGAGCTTCTGTTCGCCAACCGCTACTACCGCCATCTCTTTGGCATCCGTCCGGACGGCCACCTGGAATTAGCGGGCGGCGGGTTCGATAGCGCACAGGCGTCGTCCGATTCGATCGATATGGTCGATGCATATGCGGGCTTGCCCGCCGCCGCGCTGACCGAAAGCACCGCGGACGCCCAGGAAGTTTATGTACAGGGCATCCAGAAGTGGTTCGAAGTGCGCCGCCAATACATCCAGTGGGTAGACGGCCATCTGGCGCAGATGCAGATTGCAACCGACATCACAACTCGTAAGCAGGCCCAGGAACTGGCGCGCCAGCAGGACGAGAAGCTGCAGTTCACCAGCCGTCTGATGACGATGGGCGAAATGGCTTCTTCGCTCGCTCACGAGCTGAACCAGCCGCTCGCCGCGATCAATAACTATTGCTCCGGAACGGTTGCACTGGTTAAATCAGGGCGGACAACGCCTGACAATCTGCTGCCTGTGCTCGAAAAGACCGCGCAGCAGGCGGTGCGGGCAGGCATGATCATCAAGCGGATCCGTGAATTCGTGAAGCGTAGCGAGCCGAAACGCCAGGCCACCCGTGTCGCCGATATCGTGGCGGACGCGGTCGGGCTTGCCGAAATCGAGGCGAGGAAGCGCCGCATTCGCATCGTCACAGATCTGCGTTCGCGGCTGCCGGTGATCTATGTGGACCCGGTGCTGATCGAGCAGGTGCTCGTGAACCTGTTGAAGAATGCAGCTGAAGCCATGCACGATGCGCGGCCCAATGCAGTCGATCCGGTGATCCGCGTGGTTGTGCGGCTCGACGCCGGGTTCGTCTGCATCAGCGTCGTCGACCAGGGGCCGGGTGTCGACGAAGCGACGGCCGAGCGTCTGTTTGAACCGTTTTACAGCACCAAGTCCGATGGCATGGGCATGGGGCTGAACATCTGCCGTTCGATTATCGAATCGCATCGCGGCCGTCTGTGGGTGGTCAACAACGTCGAATCTGACGGTCACATCACAGGCGCCACGTTCCACTGCAGTCTGCCTATTGGAGAGCCTGATACCCCGAGCAACGGCGGGGCACAGGCGCCGACACCACAAACCGTTACGGGAGAGCTATGAACAGCCCAGTCACCACACAGGAAACAGTCTTTGTCGTCGATGACGACGAGGCCGTGCGAGATTCGCTGCGCTGGCTGCTGGAGGCGAACGGCTACCGCGTGCAGTGCTTCTCCAGCGCCGAGCAGTTCATCGACGCCTGGCAGCCGCACACGCACCCGGGGCAGATCGCGTGTCTGATCCTCGACGTGCGGATGTCCGGCATGAGCGGTCTTGAGTTGCAGGAACGCCTGATCGCCGACAACGCCTCGCTGCCGATCATCTTCGTGACCGGCCACGGCGACGTGCCGATGGCGGTGTCGACGATGAAGAAAGGCGCGATGGATTTCATCGAAAAGCCGTTCGACGAAGCCGAACTGCGCAAGCTTGTCGAGCGCATGCTCGACAAGGCGCGCAGCGAAAGCACCAGCGTGCAGCAGCAACGTGCCGCGGCCGAGCGTCTGGGCAAGCTGACTGCGCGTGAGCATCAGGTGCTCGAGCGCATCATCGCCGGCCGTCTGAACAAGCAGATTGCCGACGACCTCGGCATCAGCATCAAGACTGTCGAAGCGCACCGCGCCAACATCATGGAAAAGCTCAACGTCAACACGGTCGCCGATCTGCTGCGACTGGCGCTGTCGAACAAGCCGCAACAGACGCAGTAAGCGTCGTACGCGTAGTAAGCGTCTGCCTCCTGGGCACCTGTGAGTCAACGCGGCCGGATGTCGAACGTCCGGCCCGCTCTTTTTTGCTCCCCCTCCCCCGCTTTACCATCCGACAGCGAGTACGGGTCGATCGTCGACGTCAATACATCATTGCGCCTGTTGATCAGCATCCGCTTACCTCGAACGGCAATAATTTCTTTCCTCTGACGAGATTGACGGCAATCTCTGCCTCCGTTAATTTACACAGAAGTCCTTAGCAGGGCAGGCTGATGCCCGATGACGGCAACGCCAGCGTGCCGCTCCCATGTTGCGCGGCCTGGCGACGCAGCGTCAACGCAGATAAGACGGCAAATCCGCCTGGTTGTCCTATCTACTGGCTCGTCCCTTCGACAACCGCACATGCTCGCCGTTTCGATTTTCTCCGCTTCATCGTGGCAGAGCCGGACAGCATGGCTGCTGCGCATCGACTTCGTTCGCTTACCGCAGCAGAAACGGCAATGAGTGACAGTTGGGCCGCTGACCCCGTGCCGGCGGCGAACGTCAGTTCATCGACAACCGCTGAGCAATTCATAGGACTCTCTAATGATTCGAATTCTTTCGCGCGACGCGCTACGCGCCTACGGCCTGACGCTCGTGGTCGCCCTCAGCACTGTCGGTACGTTGGTTGCCACACCGATCCTGCTGCTGGGCACCCACGCCGTGCATGCGCAAGCCACCTATTCCACGGCTGACGAGGCCGCCAATGCCTTTGTCGAAGCCCTCGCCCGCAACGACGATGACGCGCTGGAGGACGTCCTTGGTAAAAACTATGGGCGCTTCATCCCGACCTCCGACATCGCTCAGGAGGATATTGATGCGTTCCTTGGCGCGTGGTCCTCAGAACACGCGATCGTCAACGACGCCGCAGCGAACGCGGGTCATGCCCGCGCGCACCTCGCGGTCGGCCCGGACGGATGGACGCTGCCAATCCCGATCGTGCAGGCGCCGCAAGGCTGGCGCTTCGATCTTCCCGCCGCGCGGGATGAAATGACGACGCGCCGCATCGGCCGTGACGAACACGCGGCTGTCCTGACTTCGCACGCTTATCTCGACGCACAAAACGTCTATCGGGACCTGACCCAGCATTACGCCCGGAACTTCACGAACACGCCGCTGCAACGCGACGGTCTCTACTGGGAGTATGGACCGCACGCGCCGAAACCTCCGCAATGGCCGCGCACACCAGACGAAGCACAAACGACGCCGCCGGCCAGCATGTCCAACGGGCTCTTCCCAGCGGAAGTTTACCGGGGCTATCGCTACAGGATTCTCACGGCGCAGGGGGCGTACGCGAAGGATGGTACGCGAAGCTATCTGAAGGACGGCGTGATGACGAGGGGCTTCGCCCTGATCGCATCTCCGGTCGAATATGACGAGACCGGCGTGATGAGCTTTATCGTCAACCAGGACGGCCAGGTCTATCAGAAGGATCTCGGTCCGCAGACGACACGCCTCGCAACCGCTATCAATGTCTTCGACCCCAATCCCACATGGCTGGCTGTCCAGCCTTGAGGTCGAATAGACAGCCGTTCGGTTGTCCCCGCCGACGGTATAATGCTGTACTTCGTCGCAGCGCCAACCCCGCACCGCACGCTTTTCGCGAGCCGGCCGGTTCGTAGCGAAAAGCGCCGTCGAACGTATCTCGCGCGCCTGATGTATCGAATAAATCTGCCAGAACTGCAAGCCAGACGCGCCGCACGCCCTGCATTCCGAACACCCTATCTCGACCGACCATGACAGCCAAACTGATCGACGGCAACGCCCTCTCCAAGACCTTGCGCGGCGATGTCGCGACCCGCGCCGCCGCCCTCACCGCTCGCGGCCACCAACCGGGCCTCGCCGTCGTGCTTGTGGGCGACAACCCGGCCAGCGAAGTGTATGTGCGCAACAAGATCAAGGCCTGCGAGGACAACGGCCTGCACTCTTCGTATGACCGCTATCCGGCTACGCTGTCGGAGGCCGATCTGCTCGCGCGCATCGACGCCCTGAACAGCGACCCGAAGATTCACGGCATCCTCGTGCAACTGCCGCTGCCGAAGCATATCGATAGCCACAAGGTGATCGAAGCCATCGCGCCGGAGAAGGACGTAGACGGCTTCCACGTCGCCAACGCGGGCGCACTGATGACCGGCAAGCCGTTATTCCGTCCCTGCACGCCGTACGGCGTGATGAAGATGTTCGAAGCCTATGGCATCGACCTGAAGGGGGCGAACGCGGTGGTGATCGGCCGCTCGAACATCGT
Source organism: Paraburkholderia sp. (assembly GCF_026225065.1). Lineage (GTDB taxonomy): Bacteria > Pseudomonadota > Gammaproteobacteria > Burkholderiales > Burkholderiaceae > Paraburkholderia. Next base: position 8,912 of record NZ_JAMFSB010000341.1, read on the forward strand.
CGGCAAGCCGATGGCGCTGCTGCTGCTCGAAGCGGGTGCGACGGTCACGATCTGCCATAGCAAGACGCGCGATCTGGCCGCGCATACGCGCAACGCCGACGTGGTGGTGGCCGCCACGGGTCTGCGCAACATCCTGACGGCGGAGATGGTGAAGCCGGGCGCGGCGGTGATCGACGTCGGCATGAATCGCGATGAGGCCGGCAAGCTGTGCGGCGACGTGGATTTCGCTGGCGTGAAGGAAGTAGCCGGCTATATCACGCCGGTGCCGGGCGGCGTCGGCCCGATGACGATCACGATGCTGCTCGTCAATACGATCGAAGCGGCCGAACGCGCGGCTGGCCAGGCGTAAACAAGCAGGCGTATTCGCCGCGGCAAGACCTGTACTCGCGGGGCGGCGCCAGCCGTATCATCCGCTCGCGCTCATTTGACCGCACCTATATCTAACGTGCCGCCGAATCGGCTATCGCCGCCCCAACCGCGCGCGGCGTGCGCGCCAGGCGCCGGTGGCACCACACCAGCACCGGCCGCTCCACGAAGCGCCACGAGAGCACTGCGCACAGCAGGATGAAGGGCGCAGCCACCAGCGTTGCCGTCTGATGACTCAGACGCGGCGCAAGACTCGCCGCACATTGCTGCATCATGAAGCCGTACAGATAGATGCCGTACGAGTAATCGTTGCGCGGCGTGAAGCGGCGCAGCAGCGGCGTCGTGCCGATCCACAGCACGCCGTACACGAAGGCCAGATAGAACAGTGGTTGTGCGGCAGCCGTGTCGCGGAACACCAAAAACACCATCACGAGACCGAGCGCGGCGAGACCATGAAGCTCGATGTCCTCACGCCAGCCATACAGCAGCATGCCGATGAAAAAGAACGGCTCGGGCCAGAACGAGTAGCCGGGTGTCTTTGCGGAGAAGTCGCGCAGCTCAAGGTGCAGATGCGGTACCAGATGCACGCGCAGCACGAATGCCGCCAAGCCCAGCGCGGCGGCAAGCACCACACCCCAACGGCTCGACAGCAAGCCCACCAGCCCCGTGAACAACACGATCAGATAGCAGCGCACCGCGAGCGGAAGCGTCCACAGCGGCGCGCTGACTTCGTTCAGCCAGCGGTTATGTTCGAACACGCCGGGCACGACCCAGCTGCCGTTCAGAACGAGCGTCGAGAAGTTGTCGAGGTTGGCCCATGTCACGCCGGAGGCGAAATATTCGCGCAGCGGCAGCGTCGTGAAGAGCGGCCCGATGACCAAGACCGTCACCAGCGAGCCCACCGCCACCGCCGGCCAGATGCGTGCAATGCGCAGAACGGCGAAGCGCGGCGCCGAGCGCTGCCGGTCGAAGCTGGCCGTCACCAGCATGCCGCTCAGCAGAAAAAATGCGTAGATACCGAGTGCGATCAAACCGTCGAAACCGAGCGCGCTCTGGACCCAATCGGCGCTGCCGTCCGGCTGTTGAAGCAGGTACGAATACCCATAGACCACGGCGATGGCCGCAAGGAGACGCACGAGGCCGAAGTTGTTCTCGTTACGCGATAAGGCATGCGAAAGCGGATTCATCTGGCGTTCTCCAGTCCCATGCTGTTTCACCGCGGTCAATCCCGCAATCACACCATGCCGCAAAGCAACAAACCTGACCGTTCGCTTTCGTACAGACCGACGGAGCGCGCAGACAAGCGCCAAGCCGTCCCCAGCAGCACCCGCCACCCCAGCGGTCTGGCACAAATATCGCAACCGATACGCGAAAGACGAACTTCTGATAATTTGTGCCGTAGCCCAATTGGAATCGCGGCCCACTGCCCCAATAATGTCGATATCGGGCGCCGCCACGAGCCGCGTCCGCAAACTCGCGCCTAGCCTATTCACTCGCGTCAGACAGGAAGCCTTATGTCCACCAATCAACCCACACACGACAACCCGCTCCTCGATTTCTCCGACCTGCCGCGCTTTGGCGACATCCGCCCCGAACACGTCACCCCTGCTCTCGACGTCCTGCTTGCCAATGCGACTGCCGCCGTCGAGCGCGCCGCCGAGCCGATTACCCCCGCGTCCTGGTCCGATGTGGTCGAACCGGTGGAACGCGTCACGGAGCCGCTGTCGCGCGCCTGGGGCGTAGTCGGTCACCTGAACGCAGTAGCGGACACGCCCGAGTTGCGTGCCGCCTATGGCGAGAATCTGCCGCGCGTCACCGAATTCTGGTCAAGCGTCGGGCAAAACCTCGCGCTGTTCGAAAAGTACAAGACGCTCGCCGCCAGCAGCGACTTCGGCTCGCTCACCGGCGAACGCAAGAAGATCCTGCACAACGCCCTGCGCGATTTCCGCCTGTCGGGCGCGGAACTGCCCGAAGACCAGAAGCCGCACTTCGCTGAATTGCAGGAGCGCCAGGCCGGTCTGTCGAAGTCATTTTCCGATCACGTGCTGGACGCCACCAACGCCTACGCCTATCTCGTCGACGACAAGGCGCAACTGGCTGGTCTGCCGGAGGATGTGATCGAAGGCGCGGAAGAAGCCGCCGAACGCGACGGCAAGAGCGGCTGGAAGTTCACGCTGCATTTCCCGTCGTACTTCCCGGTCATGCAATACGCAGAAAACCGCGCGATGCGCGAAACGATGTACCGCGCCTACGTCACGCGCGCCTCGGAACTGGGCGGCACCTACGGCGGCGGCAAGGCCGAATGGGACAACACGGCGAACATCGCCGAGCAACTGAAACTGCGCGCCGAAGAAGCGCACATGCTTGGCTATCACAACTTCGCTGAGGTCTCGCTGGCGCCGAAGATGGCCGAGTCGCCCGCGCAAGTAATGGCCTTCCTCGAAGACCTCGCCACGCGCGCTCGTCCGCATGCCGACCAGGACTGGAAAGAACTGCGCGAATTCGCCGCCAACGAACTCGGCTTGACCGAACTGCAACCGTGGGACATGACCTTCGCCGCGGAACGTCTGCGTCAGAAACGCTATTCGTTCTCGGAAAACGAGGTCAAGCAGTACTTCCCGGAAGACACGGTGTTCAAGGGCCTCTTCAAGGTCACCGAGACGCTCTTCGGCGTGAAGATCCGTCGCGACGAAGCGGCTGTATGGCACCCGGACGTGCGCTTTTTCCGCGTCGAGAATCAGGATGGCGGTCTGGTCGCGCAGTTCTACCTCGATCTGTATGCGCGCGAAGGCAAGCGCGGCGGTGCGTGGATGGACGATGCACGGGCCCGTCACAAGCATGCGCAGGGCGGTGTTCAAACGCCGGTTGCGTATCTGACCTGCAACTTCTCGGCACCGGTTGGCGGCAAGCCGGCCTGCTTCACGCATGACGAAGTGATCACGCTGTTCCACGAGTTCGGTCATGGTCTGCATCACATGCTCACCCAGGTCGACGAACTGGCCGTGTCGGGCATCAACGGAGTCGAGTGGGACGCGGTCGAACTGCCGTCGCAGTTCATGGAAAACTTCTGCTGGGAGTGGGATGTGCTGAGCGACATGAGCTCACATGTCGAGACTGCCAAACCGCTGCCGCGCGATCTGTTCGACAAGATGCTGGCCGCGAAGAACTTCCAGAGCGGTCTCGGCACGCTGCGGCAGATTGTGTTCTCGATGTTCGACATGAAACTGCATACGGACTTCGACGCGACCGGTCCGCTGAACGCCAACGATCTGGCCCGCGAGATCAACGAGCGCTTCCATGTGGTGCCGCAAGCGGCGTTCTCGCGCTGGCCGAACACGTTCAGCCACATCTTCGCCGGCGGTTATGCGGCGGGCTACTACAGCTACAAGTGGGCGGAAGTGCTGTCGGCCGATGCCTATGCCGCGTTCGAAGAAGCGGCTCAGGCCGCGAGCGGCAGCGTGCTCGATGCGGCGACAGGCACGCGCTATCGCAAGGAGATTCTTGAGGTGGGCGGCAGCCGTCCTGCGATGGAATCGTTCAAGGCGTTCCGCGGCCGCGAGCCGAATATCGACGCGCTGTTGCGTCATAACGGTATGACGCCGGCTACGACGCATTAAGTTTTGCGCCCTTATCGGCGCGGCTTTTGGAAAAAACCGGTGCGCCGCTCACGCAGGCACCGGTTTTTTATTGCCGCTATTGTCAGGGTTCGCACTGGTACCTATGACTACCGTTACTCACACTAACGTTACTCACGCCGCAGCTTGAAGTCGACCTCCCCCGGTCGACCATCGAGCGCAAGCGTGGCCCGCGCAGCGGGCGAGCGGGCCACCACTTTGCCACGCCGCACCACAGCCAGCCGCGCCGCGCGCAGACGAATCGCTTCGACCGGATCGCGTGCATCGAGCAACACGAGATTCGCCTCACACCCCGGCGCGATGCCATAACCTTCGAGCCCGAGAATCCGCGCTGCATTCACTGTCACCGCATCGAAGCACGCGTGCATCGCGTCGACGCCGGTCATCTGCGCGACGTGCAACCCCATGTGGGCCACTTCGAGCATATCTCCCGAGCCGAGGCTGTACCAGGGGTCCATCACGCAGTCGTGGCCGAATGCCACGGTGATGCCCGCAGCCATCATCTCCGGCACCCGCGTCATGCCGCGTCGTTTCGGATAAGTATCGCTGCGGCCCTGCAAGGTGATGTTGATGAGCGGATTGGCAATCGCCGCCACGCCCGAATCGCGCATCAGCGGCAAGAGCTTGCTGACGTAGTAGTTGTCCATCGAATGCATCGAGGTCAGATGCGAACCTGTTACGCGTCCATGCAAACCGAGTCGATGCGTCTGAGCCGCCAGGGTTTCAATGTGACGCGAAAGCGGGTCGTCCGATTCGTCGCAATGCATATCCACGCGCAAACCCTGCTCGGCCGCGTATTCACACAGGATGCGCACCGACTCCGCGCCGTCCGCCATGGTCCGCTCGAAGTGCGGGATGCCGCCGACCACATCGACACCAAGCGCAATCGCCCGCTTCAGATTGTCGAAGGCACCTGCGCTGCGCAAAACCCCGTCTTGCGGAAAGGCCACCAGTTGCAGGTCGAGGTACGGCGCCACGCGCCGCTTGACCTCGAGCAACGCTTCGACGGCTAGCAGGCTCGGATCGCACACGTCGACATGGCTGCGAATCGCCAGCAGGCCCCGCGCCACTGCCCAGTCGCAGTACTGCAGCGCGCGTTCGATCAAGGCTTCCTGGGTCAACTGAGGTTTCAGTTCGCCCCACAATGCAATGCCTTCGAGCAGCGTACCGGACGCATTGACGCGCGGCAGACCGTAGGACAGTGTCGCGTCCATATGAAAATGCGGGTCGACGAAGGGCGGCGTGACGAGCAAACCAGCGGCGTCGATTTCTTCTGGGGCGCTCGCCGCAAGATGCGGCTCGACCGCGACGATGCGTCCCGCCTCGATGGCTATATCAACCGGCTCTCGATGCTGGGACGCGCTACGCGGCAGGCTGGCACGGCGGATGATCAGGTCCATGTCTCGCTCCTTTGACTGCCATCGATTCTATCGGCGTCAGAAAGGCCTTGGGAAACGACCAGAAAACTATTCGGCAGAATCGTCCGGCGGCGCCTGCTCCGGCGCTTCGATGACTTCATCCGCCGGCTCTTCATCGAACAGTTCGAACTGCCCGTGCAGGGCAAGATGTTCCTCCTCGAGCCGTACCCCCACGCCCAGCAGCCGCACCGCCTGGTCGCGGCGCGCAAAGCCCTTTTCCAGCAACGCGAGGAAGGTCGGCAGATGGGTGACTTCGCCGACGCATTCGACCGTGGTGCGCTGAAAATCGGCGAAGCGGATCTTCACGAACAGCTTGCGCACCGCCGCTGCCGCCTCGGCGCGTGCAATGCGCACGTCCAGTTGTTCGGCGAGACGCCGCAGTTCCGCTGTGCACTCTTCAAGCGTGCGCAGATCCGTGACGTAGGTCGTCTCCACGCTCACCGATTTGCGCTCCCGGTCGGACCGTACGGGCCGATCGTCGATGCCGCGTGACAACTCGTAGAGCCGCTTGCCGAACACGCCGAACTGCCGATGCAGATCGACGAGCGGCCACTCGCGCAACTGGGCGCATGTAACGAGCCCGAGCTTTTCGAGCTTCGCCGCGGTCACCTTGCCCACCCCGAAAATCTTGCGCACCGGCAACGCGGCGACGAACGCATCGACCTCGTGCGGCCGCACCACGTAGAGACCGTCGGGCTTGTTCCAGTCGGAGGCGATCTTGGCGACGAACTTGTTGGGCGCCACGCCTGCTGACACCGTCACGCCGACCCTCTCGCGGACACGCTCGCGGATCTCGTTGGCCATCAACGTGGCGCTGCCTTTACAGCGCTCGGTGTAGGTGACGTCCAGATAGGCCTCGTCGAGCGATAGCGGTTCGACCTCGACCGCGTAATCACGGTAGATCGCCATGATCTGGCGCGAGGCGATGCGGTATTTCTCCATCGTCGGCGGGATGAGCAGTAAATCGGGGCATTTGCGCAACGCCATTGCTGACGACATGGCCGAATGCACGCCAAAGCGCCGCGCCTCGTAATTGCAGGTGGCCACCACGCCGCGATGATCGGGCCGCCCGCCCACGGCCAGCGGCCGTCCGCGCAAGGACGGGTCGTCGCGCATTTCAACCGACGCGTAGAAACAGTCGCAGTCGCAATGGACGATCTTGCGCAAGGGCGATGGCGGCGGCGAGGGTAAATCCGCCGGAGGAGTGTCGAGCTGGTTCAAGATGCATATACTGTACAAAAATACAGTAGTATTATCAAGAAGCTCACGGATCGTCACGCCCATGCCCTCTTCCATCCGCAACTCGCTACTCTGGATCTTCGACGCCTTCGAGCGCGATCCGACCTTCATCACCAAGCGGATGTTCGGCCTGGACGCCGCTTATATCGACGGCCTGTTGTGTCTGGTTGCAGGCGATCGCGACCGGCCGTGGAATGGCCTGCTGGTCTGCACCTCGCAGGACCGGCACGCCGCGCTCATGGAGGAGGTGCCAGCGTTGCAGCCGCACCCGGTGCTGGGAAAGTGGCTGTATGTCGCCCAGGACGATCCAGCGTTCGAAACCGCCGTCGACGAGGTGACGGCGCTCGTGCTCGCCCGCGATCCGCGGATAGGCGTCGAGCCGAAGCCACGCAAGCCGCGCGGCAAGAAATCCAAGCTGCCGAAGGCCTAGGGGCGGACAGGTCATACGCACACGTATCTGCCGCTGCAACCATCGCCGTACCGGTGCAGGCGCGCCGATCCGTACCGTTTCCCACCGCCCTGCCCGTCCTATACTCGTCGCTCACCCATACGCATCGGCAGGACAGGGATATGAAAACGATCGGCATCATCGGCGGCATGAGCTGGGAATCGTCCACCGAGTATTACCGGCTGCTCAACAGCCACGCAAAGGCGCGGCTCGGTGGCCATCACAATGCCCGCAGCGTCTTGCTGACAGTCGACTTCGCCGAAGTGGAAGCGCTCCAGCGCGCCGGCGACTGGGCCGCGCTCGGTACGCAGATGGCCGGCGCTGCGCGTCAACTCGAACGCGGCGGCGCGGACCTCGTGATTCTCGCCACCAACACGATGCACCGGGTGTACGAGTCAATCGAGCAGGCCATCTCGATCCCCTTCCTGCACATCGCCGATCCAACCGGCAGCGCTTTACGCGAGGCTGGCGTCAGGCGCGTGGGGTTGCTCGGCACGCGCTATACGATGGAGCAGACGTTTTACACCGGACGTCTGAACGAACGCCACGCACTCGAAACGCTGACACCGAACGAAGCCGATCGCGCCGAAGTGCATCGCATCATTTACGACGAGTTGTGCCATGGCGTGGTCCGCGAGGAATCACGGCGCGTCTATCAGCGCGTGATCGAGGACCTGGCTGCACGTGGGGCGAAGGCGGTGATTCTCGGTTGCACGGAGATCACGCTCCTGATCAAGCCGGAGCATGCCGCGTTGCCCGTGTTCGATACCACAGCGCTGCATGCGCAGGCTGCGGTCGACTGGGCGATAGAGGCGGACGGTCATCGCGCAGCGGCACGTTGATGCCGCTGCGTTCTCTAATGACTGAATAACCGCGCTCAGGCCTCCACGTCCTCCAGACTGAACAGTTCGGTCTGGTCGTTGTACGAGAAGATCTCGCCATAGCGGCCCCAGTTGATGACCGCGTCGAGCGTCTCTTCGGCCGCGCTGTCCGTCAGGAAGTCTTCCAGCTCCTGTTCGAAGCGCACACGCGGCGCACGATGCCCCGGGCGTTCGTTGAGCACCGTCTTGATCCGGCTCGCGAGCGGCACGTGGCGCAGCAGATGCTCGGCGAACATCAGCTTGCGCTCCTGCGTGCCGAGCTCGGCGAACACGCGCGCAGGCGGTGTCAACAGAATGTCGCCTTCGCGCACTTCGGCGAAGCCCAGATGCTGCAGCATTTCGGCGACCGGAAACAGATCGTCCACTTCGAGGTGCAGCGAACGGGCGATTTCCGGCATGTCCGCGCGGCCGTGGTAAGGCGCCATGGCCAGCATTTCGATCAGGCCGGCCATCAGGTTGGTGGATACGTGCGGCAGCAAGCTTCCCAGCTCCAAGCCCTTCCTGGTCGACTCACCGGCCTGACGCGCGGTCATCTTTGCGTAGATCTCGTCCACCAGTTTGCGGAACGCCGGATCAAGGCGGTTACGTGGATGCGCAAACGGCACCTTGATCTCGGCCACCACTTTGCCCGGGTTCGACGACAGCACCAGAATCCGGTCGCACATGAACACCGCTTCCTCGATGTTGTGCGTGACGATCAGCACCGACTTGATCGGCATACGGCCCTGCGTCCACAGATCCAGCAGGTCGGTACGCAACGTTTCGGCGGTCAGCACGTCGAGCGCGGAGAACGGCTCGTCCATCAGCAGCAGCGTCGGGTCCACCACCAGCGCCCGGGCGAAACCCACGCGCTGCCGCATACCGCCCGACAGCTCTCGCGGATAGGCGTTTTCAAATCCGTCCAGACCGATCAGGTCGATAGCCGCCAGCGCGCGTTCGCGGCGCTCGCGAGCGCCAACGCCCTGTGCTTCGAGACCTGCTTCCACGTTCTGCAGAACCGTCAGCCAGGGGAATAGCGCGAAGGTCTGGAACACCATCGCCACACCCCTGGCGGGACCGCTAAGCGGCTTGCCGAGGTAGTTCACGTCGCCGCTGGTCGGTTCGATGAGACCGGCGATGATACGCAGCAGCGTCGACTTGCCCGAGCCCGAGCGACCCAGCATGCCGACGATCTCGCCTTCACGCAGCGACAGGTTCACCCCATCGAGCACCAGCAACTCGTCCTGGTTCTTGTCGAAGCCGCGGCTCACGTCGGTGACGCGCAGTACTTCTGCGCCAAGGCGTGCAGGCGTGGCCGGAATCTGGGTTTGCGGCGGCGTGGGGAACAGATCGGCCGCGACAACTTTAGGATTTAGCATCGTGGTTACTCTCACAGTAAAACACCGGGTCGCCCTGTTTTTTTAAGCCCTTTCAGAGAGGGCTGAGGCGAAACGTCAGTTATAGGGGCGCTCAGTCGAGCCGCAGCTTGGATTCGGCGTAGGCGTACATCGGACGCCACAGCGTTCGGTTAAACAACGTGACGAACAGCGACATCACTGCAATGCCGAGAATGATCTTCGGGAAGTCGCCCGCCGCCGTGGTCTGCGCGATATACGAACCCAGTCCGTGGGCCACCACCTTGGTGTCGCCCCACTGCACATACTCGGCCACGATGCTGGCATTCCACGCGCCACCCGAGGCAGTGATCGCGCCTGTCACGTAGTACGGAAAAATGCCCGGCAGCATCGCCTTGCGCCACCACTGCCAGCCGCGAATGCTGAAGTTCTTCGAGACTTCGCGGTAGTCGTTCGGATAGGCGCTCGCCCCTGCGATCACGTTAAACAGGATGTACCACTGCGTGCCGAGCACGATCAGCGGCGACAGCCAGATATCCGGATTCAGATGGAAGCGCACGATGACGATCACGAACACCGGGAACAGCAGATTGGCCGGAAATGCGGCGAGGAACTGCGCGAGCGGCTGGATTTTCTCGGCCAGCGCCGGGCGCAGCCCGATCAGCACACCGATCGGCACCCAGATCACCGACGAGATGGCGATCAGCAGCGCCACCCGCAACAGCGTGATCAGGCCCAGCACGAATACATGGCCCACGTCGTCGAGCGTGACGCCGGTGCGCACATAGGCCACGACGCGATAGACGACATAGAGCGTCAGGAGAATCACAAGGACGCCCCAGACGATATCGCCCACGCGCGACGACTTCTGCCGGCGCGGCATGCTGAACTTGATTCGACCCAGGCCCGGCAGGCGCATCGGCAAACGCGCCGTATTGGCGAACAGCTTGCCCATCGGCACGAGGCCGCGGTGAATCAGACGGGTGCGGCGCACGAGGTCGAGCAGCCAGGACTCCGGCGCGTTACCGGAGCTGGTCGTTTCCATGCGGAACTTGTCGGCCCACGCGACGAGTGGACGGAACAGCAACTGGTCGTACGCGATGATCACGATCGTCATGGTCAGGATGACCCAGCCGATCGCATGCATGTTCTTGTCCGCGATGGCCTGTGCCAGATACGCGCCGATCCCCGGCAGCGTGATCGTGTTGTTGCCCACCGTAATCGCTTCCGAAGCCACCACGAAGAACCAGCCGCCCGACATCGACATCATCATGTTCCAGATGAGGCCTGGCATCGAGAACGGCACTTCGAGTTTCCAGAAACGCTGCCAGCCGGTCAGGTGAAAACCGCGCGACACTTCGTCCAGATCGCGCGGCACCGAGCGCAGCGACTGGTAGAAGCTAAACGTCATGTTCCAGGCCTGGCTCGTGAAGATCGCGAAGATCGCCGCCAGTTCAGCGCCCAGCACCCGGCCGGGAAACAGCCCGATGAAGAACGTCACCGTGAACGAAAT
>NZ_JAMFSB010000342.1 GCF_026225065.1 Paraburkholderia sp.
CGCAAACAGCCGTTGCGCAACGAGACGCTCGCCGTCGAGCGGTGGCTGCCGGCCTGCCGCGAACTGCTGCGCGCGTCGCTCGGCGCGAAGGTTTCGCTCGTGATGGACATCGGCACCAACATCTGGCCGATGCGCGTGGACGTTGCGGAACTCGAGCTGGCGCTGATCAATCTCGCCGTCAACGCGCGCGACGCCATGCCCAACGGCGGCCGCTTCACCGTCAGGGCGGCCAACATTACCTTCCGTCATGAGGACGGCTTTCCGCTGACGGGCGATTTCGTGCAACTCTCGCTCGAAGATACCGGCGTGGGCATGCCGCCGGACGTACTCGCCCGAGCGTTCGAACCGCTCTTCACGACCAAACCAAAAGGCATGGGTACCGGCTTGGGATTACCGCAGGTGTTCGCATTTTGCGAGCGCTCGGGCGGCCTCGCCGCGATCGACAGCGCGATCGGCGCGGGCACCTCGGTGAGGCTGTATCTGCCGCGTGCCGCGGCCCTGCCGGAGGCCGAGCGTCCCGCCGAGCCGAAGGTCGAAGACACCGGCACGCCGCAAGGCCTGCGCATCCTGCTGGTCGAAGACAACGACGAGGTCGCCGCCGGCACCGAAGCCTTGCTGCAGATGATGGGCCACCAGGTCACCTGCGTGTTCAACGCGGATACCGCGCTGCGCCTGTTCGACGAAGCACACGCCAGACAAAAGCGCACCGGCGATCCGCTGCCGTTCGACCTGGTGATCTCCGACATCCATATGCCCGGCACGACCAACGGTATCGACCTGGCCGAAGCGGTTCAGGCCTTCGAAACGCGCTTGCCGGTCATTCTCGTGACCGGTTATGCGGAAGAACTCGACCGCGCACGTCATGTCGACGTACGGGTGCTGTCCAAACCGTTCGATATCGCCCTGCTGGACAAGCTGCTGCAGGACATCCAGCACGATCTGACGCAGACCAGCGCGCATTCCGCGAATTGACCGTGCCGCGGCGGGCTTCCGCTGGCTACGCGGGACTTTGAATTTTTGGCAGCCGGCACGGCTCGAATTACCAGTTGTTGTAAAAGAGGCGCCTTGCCGGGCCGCTGGCCACCGCCTCCAACCCGCTAACCCACGCGCCGCATGGCTCGGAGGCGTGCTGCCTGACGCTGCGCCAGGGTCCGGCACGATCGTTGCGCGTCTCGACGAGTAGAAGGCTCCGCGCTATCGCGGCGGCCGTCAGTAAAACGTCGGGAGACAGCCATGCGACATACCGTAATTGGTTTATTCGACACCTACGCCCAGGCGGAGAGCGCGCGCGGCACGCTTGTGCAGACGGGTTTCGCCTATGACGCCATCGAATTGCAGGCCAACCCAGTTCCCTCTGCCACTGGCGCGACGGACGCAGTCGAAAACGCTGGCATGCTGGCCAATATCGAACGCTTCATCTCCAGCCTGTTTGCCAAGGAACCGCGCGCGCCGGAGGCAGAGCGCTATACCGACGCCGTGCGCCGCGGTGCTGTGCTGGTCTGCGTCAACGCCGCCAGCGAATCGCACGCAGAGCTTGCCAGTAGCACCTTGGCACGGCTGGGCGCCACCGACATCGGCGAGCGCCAACCGGGCTGGGACACAGAACGGGACGAACCGGCCGCCCGCCGGGAAAACTCGGTACTCGACGAACTCGGCATAGGCGGCGCCAACGCGCCGCCCTCTGCGAGCGTCGCCCCGGGAGATCCACGGCGCGGCGTGCCGCCCGTACCTGCTGATCCGATTGTCGACGAGCCGTTGACGGCGCGGCCACTCAGCGAAGCGGCCACGCTCAACACCATTGCTGCTGGCAGCGCGCCGGGTTTTGGCGCCGTGTTCACGCCGGTGGATGTGGCGCCGGCCGCGCGACGCCCGGAACCCATCGAGGGCGAGACGATTCCGGACGAGTTTCTCGAGTATGAAGAAGACTTCCGCAATCACTACGACGAGCAGTACGCAAGTGAGGAAGCTCGCTACGAGGACTACGTGCCCGCGTATCGCTACGGCGCGACGATTGCCCATGACGCGCGCTTTCGCGACCGCCCTTGGGACGACGTCGAGCCGGAAGCGCGGCGCCATTGGGAAGCCACCTCGCCGGCCGCGACCGGCACGTGGGAAGGGTTCAAGGCCGCGGTACGGCACGGTTGGGATCGCGTGACGGGACACCATCACGTGTGACGCCTGAGCGCGCTTCCTGGGAGGCTGCGGTGGATAACCCTGCGGCCTCCAAAGTTATCCACAATTTCGCTGAATAACCTTGTGGATAAGTGGAGGTTTTGCCTTTGCAGTCAAGCACGTCTCCGGTCTGAGACGAATTAAGGCAAATGGCCGCTGTTCAAGCGTGGCAAGGTAGTATGGCGACGCGGCAGCGGAACGGACGGTGGCGGCATGGATGAGCGCTGGAAGCCGTAATGCGTCCGGGCCGGTTCAACTTAATATAACAACGGAGGTTTTATGTCGTATCGGCCCGACGCAGCACAGCCACTGAGGGACAAGCGCACAGAACTCGACCTTGCAGATCAAGCGAGAGCGGAGAAGCGCAGGCAGAACGACGCCCAGATCGACTCTGGAGCGGAAAAATGGCGCTATCGGCCGGTGACGCCGACGGCCAGGAAGACGCCCGAATAGAGTATGTTTTCGCCCCCGGTTATTCCGGCACGGCGATATCCCCGTCCACAAGCTGCAAGCCGTACGTTTGCGCGTACAGTTCCGCAGCTTGTGCGTCTTCGAAGAACGGCATGTCTGCATGCCCCTGGAACGGGTAGATCGCCCGTCCATCGCTCAACCGTGTGACCTTTAGCGTCGGCACCGTCCCGCTCGATGTACGGCGCGACGATACCGCCACGTGATAGTTCTCCCGGCCAGGGCGATCCGGCTGGTCCTGTAGCGGCTGGCGCCGGGCGGTGGTGGTGGAATAAGCCATCGAGACTCCGCTTACAACCCGACGATCGACTGGCCGGCAATCATGCCGTCAATGACCTGTTCCGCGTGACTTGCCGAGGCCATGCGCGCATCGCCCGTCGTCCCGAACGGCAAACGGCTTGGCACACGAAACACGCGACTCGTCGTCATCGTGTCGTCCTTGCCGCGCCGGCAGATCTTCACCGATGCATCGAAACCCGCATCGTAATGACGCGTGCCGTTGGCTCCCCGCGGCTGATGGGGATAAACCAACGTATAAATCTCGAGTCCGCGGTAGCTTCTGATGATGTTGTTCATGGTCGTTGTCTCCCGTAAGTGGTTTGCCCGGTGGAGATCGCGGTATGGGCACCGCCTTTTGTGCGGCTCACAACACACGACTTCGGTTCCTGCGGCAGGCGGTTCTGCGACTGGCGCAGGGGTGTCGATACGCAAACGAAGGTCGCCTCCGTTACGTCGGAGCAACGGCCACGCGCAGTGACATAAAAGAAAGGGATCCTGATCGATCCGGGAAGCGCTACAGAGCGAAGACGTGAGGGGGTCGGCGCAAGCGCGCGAGAGATCAACAAGCGGTTGAGCCACTGTAGCACGTATGCACCCGAATGACGCGGGACATTTGAATGGCGGCGTTCGTCGTGGAAATCGCTCTCCGGGATCGACGATCTTCGAGCGGCACGTTCAAAAAGAAATACTGAAATTTTGCTGCTACCGCTGTCATACGTGCGCGCTTTTGCCGACTCATCTGTGTTTAGGTCGCTGCTGCGGGTAAATCCATGCTGAACTTCTGTTTGCTACAGCAGAAACGAGCGGGAAGATGAGCGTCACGCTCATCTTCGGCATCCAGAAAACATCCACATATGAACATCATTGATCATGCAGCGCGCCAGGGCAGATGCGTTAGTGCGGCGCCACGCTCGCCAGGGAATCCAGTTGTTGGCCCAGGCGCCGTACGGCGGGAGCAGGCATGAGGCAAACGGCAGGACCCGGGTTCGACGACCCGGTCTATCTCACGCAACTGCGGCGCGATCTGTTGCGCTTCGCCCGACTGCAACTGCGCGATGCAGCAGCCGCCGAAGACGCGGTCCAGGAAGCGCTCGCCGCGGCGTGGTCGCAAGCCGACCGGTTCGCCGCGCAATCGGAGCACAAGACATGGGTGTTCGGGATATTGCGGCACAAACTGGTCGACACTTTGCGCGCCCGCAAACGCACGGTAAACCTGTCAGAACTCGACTCCGAACTTGACGACGAAGCGTTGCTCGACCGCGAGCTTTTCAAGGACAACGGTCACTGGTCGAAAGAGGCCAAACCGCGCCCATGGCCAACGCCCGAGACCGCACTCCGCCAGCAGCAATTCTGGCAGCTGTTCGAGATGTGCCTCGATCACTTGCCGGAACATATCGGCCGAGTGTTCATGATGCGCGAATTCCTCGATCTGGAAACTGAAGAGATCTGCACTGAATTGCAGATGACCGCGAATCATTGCAGCGTCCTGATCTATCGCGCAAGGCTAAGGCTGCGCACCTGCCTGACCGAAAAAGGCCTTTCTGGAGAAGACGCGAATGGGGAAATGTAAGAACATCACACGGCTGCTATCGGACGCGCTCGATCGGCCATTGAAGGCCGGCGAATGGATCGCGGTCGGGCTGCATCTTCCGATCTGCGGCGGCTGCCGCAACTACCGCAAACACATCAGTCTGCTGCGGACGGCGTCGCGCGAGTTAAGCGGGCTCGATGGAGCCGGCAAGGTCCATTCTGACGATTGACGCGCCGGCAGGTTGCCGCAGCGGGTTAGCGCTCGCCGGGCGGTATCGTGCGATACCGCTCGAGAAAGGCCGCATGGCCGGCTTCGTCGATGTGTGTCGGATGCCGCTGCTCGCCGGCGGGATTTTTGGCGAGCATCGCGCGCGGACGGATGGGCCGGGGCTGGAAATTACCGCCGCAATTCGGACACACGTCGCCAAGCGTGCCTAGCGCGCAATTTTCGCAGAAGGTGCACTCGTAACTGCAGATCATCGCGTCGGGCGCGTTCGGCGGCAATGACTTGCTACATCCTTCACAGGATGGTCTCAGTTCCAGCATCACATGCTCCGTATTTGCAGGAAGAAAAAGGTGCGTTGTGAGCTGCACCCAAGGGTTGGATTGGTGTCCAACTTTTGGGGGGCGGTTCATTCGCTGCCCCCTTCGTTACGCGGTAGTGTAGGCGCTGCGGATCAGGCGGGGTGTCGATGATTCCGCGGGCACCCGGTGCTGCCACGCGTGCCGACGCGGCAGCCCTCCGCCTTAGGTCAGGACACTCCACATCAAGAGTGTCAGCGCGAGTCCAACCACCGACACAATAGTCTGCAGGATCGACCAGACGAACACCGTCTGCTTAAGTTTCAGGCCGAAGTATTCACGCACCATCCAGAAACCCGCGTCGTTCACGTGGCAGAAGAACACCGAACCCGCACCGATGGCGAGCGCCATCAACGAATTATGCGTCGGGCTGAGGCCGATGACGACCGGCGCGACGATACCGGCCGTCGTCGTCGTGGCGACGGTGGCCGAACCGGTGGCCTGGCGCAACGCGACGGCGATCAGCCACGCGAGCAGGATCAAAGGCATGTGCGCGCCGACCGCGATCTTGCCGATGGTCGTGCTGATGCCCGCGACCACCAGCGCTTGCTTAAGTCCCCCGCCAGCGCCGATGGTCAAAAGCAGCGCCGCGATCGGCGGCAGGCTTTTGCGCAGGATGCCGCTCACGCGGTCGCGCGGCATGCCCCGCGACCAGCCGAGCGCGACGATGGCGAACAGCACCGTGAGCCCGAGGGCGACCAGCGGTTCGCCGAGAAAATTAAGCGCGTTAAAGAGGAACGTTTCCGGCTGCAGCGCCAGTTTGGCGACGGTACGTCCTAACATCAAAATGACGGGCAACAGGATCGTGATCAGCGAAATGGCGAAGCTGGGCGGCTCGGCCGTGTCGGTCTGCGCGGAGAACAGTTTGCCCATTTCCTCCGGCTCGGCCACATCCATTCGCCCCGACAACCAGATGCCATAGAGCGGTCCGGCCAGGATCACCGCCGGAATGGCGACGATCAGACCCAGCCCAAGTGTCAGGCCAAGATCCGCGTGCAGGGCGCTGACGGCAATCAGCGGACCCGGGTGCGGCGGCAGCAACGCATGCAACGTGGTCATGCCGGCCAGTGCGGGAATCGCGATGCGCAGGATCGGCTGTTTGGAGCGGCGCGCCATCACGAAGATGATCGGCACCATCATCACCAGACCCACTTCAAAAAACAGCGGCATCCCGATGATGATCGCCACCAGCGCCATCATCCACGGCAGTGAGCGCGGCGTGGAATGCTTGAGGATGGTCGAGACGAGCCGATCCGCCGCGCCGGACTCGGCCATTAACGCGCCAAGCATCGCCCCCAGCGCGATGATGATCCCCACGTCGCCAAGCAGCGAGCCCGCTCCCTTGCTGAAGGCGCTTGCGACCGCTTCGAGCGGCAGGCCCGCGGCGAACCCGGCAGCGAACGTGCCGACCAGGATCGACAGGAACGGCGCAAGTTTGAGTGCGCTAATAAAAACGATGATCAGCACGAGCCCTAGCACGC
>NZ_JAMFSB010000042.1 GCF_026225065.1 Paraburkholderia sp.
GAACGGTCACGGCTTACCGATGCGACGATTCGGACCCCGCAAATTTTTCGTTTTTGGCCAGTCGCAGCACTGAAACAGTTTCGGCGCGGGTCCCCTCAAAGCGGCCTTGCCAGTTTGCTGCGCCGCCCGCCAGGCCAGTTGGCACAACGCTTTGCGAACCTCTGGCACGGTAGTCGCTATATGTCCTGCGCCGGACCGCAACGCAGCAGCGGGAAGATCAGGCGGTACGGTGCAGGACAGGTGGCGCGGGGAAGCACAGGCACGGCGCAGAGAGGACCGGCAGTGCGAGAAAAACAAAGCAGGGCGAAGCAACAGGCAGCGTGAAGACGCACAGGGAAGGCAACAAAAACAGGCGGTACGGCCGACCCCCGATCAACAGGGGGCGGCGAAGTAAAAGTAGCAGGACGCGATGGGGCCAACCAGAAAAGCAAGCCTTCATAGAAAGGCTTTATAAGCTGGGTTTTACTACGGGCGGATCAATAGCCTGATCGGCAGTCATCGGATGGGGGCGGGTGTTCCCCCACCGGTGCAGACCGGTTGCATCGACGCTCCGCGGGGACGGCAATTGCCGGACGGCAGATCGGATCAACACGATCGCTGTGGGGAACGGAGCGTTTGATTGCGGCGCGATTCGACGCCGGCGTTGATACTTGCTCATCTTTCTATTTTCAGCGGACATCGCAGCGTGATGACGGCGCCTTCAGCCTGATTCCGCCTGGTGTTCCTGTTCGAGTGTGGCCAACGCAATCCTGTCAGGCAGTAACATAAGGAGTGCGACATGAAAAATACAAAATGGATGGGGACATTGGCAATCGCCGCTGCCGGCGCGCTCGTAGGTGCGCTCTGTGTGGTGCGCGGGATGCCGGCGCAAGCCGCGCCAGCAGCAAAAATCGTGGTGGCCGCGGTGGATATCGACGTGGGGCAGCGTCTTGCGCCGCGTTTTATCAAACTGGTCGATTCGCCCACCGGAAAAATCCCGGTCGGTGCGTTTAGCGACCCGCACAAACTCGATGGCCGTGTCCTGGCCGAAAGCATGGAGCGCGGCGAGCCGCTGATTGAACGGCGGCTTCAGCCTGCCCGTTAACGTCTCCTTATTCCCGATCTTCTTCACTCGTCCATGGCGGATCCGGCGGTGGCTTGCACATGATGTAAGAACTCTTATATTATGTTCGAACTCATACATCTTTTGAGCGGGCTGGCGGCCGTGCTGGTTCGCCGCATTGCCAATCCAGGGAGATTCCCGCTATGGCCGATTGTCTCTTTCTGGCCGGGGCAACGGGGGCGATCGGGCGCCGCGTCGCGCCGCTGTTCGTCGCCGCCGGCTGGCGCGTCGTGGGCACCACGCGCTCGTCGGAGAGGGTGCCCTTGCTGCGCGAGATGGGGGTGGAACCGGTTGTCGTCGATGTATTTGACGCGGCCGCGCTGCAGGCCGCACTCGAGGCCGCCCGGCCGCAAGTCGTCATGCATCAACTCACCGACCTCCCGCCCGGTCTTGATCCAGCCAGAATGGCCGAGGCGTCGCAGCGCAACGCTCGCATCCGCGATGAAGGCACCCGCAACCTGGTCGCTGCTGCAATCGCGGCGGATGTCCGGTGCATCGTCGCGCAGAGTATCGGCTTTGCTTATGCGGATGGTCCGTTGCCGCACAGCGAGGACGATCCGCTCGATAGCGACTTCGACGGTCCGCGCGGTGTCTCGCTGCGCGGCGTCGCCAGCCTCGAGCGTCAGGTGCTGCAGGCGCCGCTGGAAGCCGTCGTGCTGCGCTATGGCCGGCTCTACGGTCCTGGCACCGGATTCGATGCGGCCGCGGGCGCGGGTCCCGTGCATGTCGACGCAGCGGCGCGCGCCGCCGAGTTGGCTGTGTTGCACGGGACGACTGGCATCTACAACGTTGCTGAAGACGATGGCATGCTCGCTTGCGATAAGGCGAAACGCGAACTCGGATGGAGCGCTGACTGGAGGGTCGGACAATGACTTGTCAGCGCTATGTGCTGGCAACGATCGGACTGCGAAACGTTGCGGTATTGCGCTTGACCGGCCTCTCCGTGGTGAAACAGCACTCACGCAGGCCGACACGGAGCCGCTGGGTGGATTGAGGCGACCACTGACGACCGGAAGCGCACGACATGGAGTGCCGCAAGATAAAGCGAGGCGATTCATAACGACGTCGGGAAATATGACGCCACCCTCTACGCAATATCTGCAAATTCTGCCGCTTTATGTCGCTGGTTTGAATTGCGTGTGAATCTCGTGCGTCGAACGTGTGGTGCGCCTCGCTTAAATCCCCGGAAAATCGAACAAAAACTATACATGGCCGGTCGCGCTCATTTAAAATCCGCTCATTCGTGAATATGAGTGGCACATAATGCCTATGCAATTCACATAAATTTAACGATTCACCGGGAGCCGTGAAATCGTTATTTTTCTGCTTCAGATAAATCCGCGTTGGACATGGGTGCGCGTCGGCAAGATGCCTTCGCGCAGGGGGCTGACTTCGCTGTGGGACGCAAGCATGGCAGCGCATGCGGCTGAATGTCGGTGCTGGCGTATGAATTCGCCGGAGATCGGCCGCCGCCTGCGGTGTTTGAGAAACGCCTGAAAGTCCAACCTTGCGGCGATATTTCAAGACATGTGCATCCGGTGTGAGCTAATGCTGGCCAATGCAGGTGTGAAGACAGCTTATGCTGGATTCGGTTATTTGATCGGGTTTTAAACAAGGAGTAGCGATGAGTTGGCGTGATCGTTTTAATCATAATGAAGCCGCGGAGCAATTGGCTCTGCCAGGTTTGCGTCAATTGGCTGCCGTGATGGCCGCTTGTTTCGTGCTGGCGGCTTGCAGCACCACCAACGATGCCGCCAGCGAAGCCGCTGCGAAGGCCGCAGCCGCGTCGGTAGGAGAACTGGCGAAGGGCACGGTGATTCCGGTCGGCAATGTGCCGGCTGGCCTCGACATCAGCGCCGACAGCAAATGGCTTTACGCAACCAGCAATGGCGACAACACGCTGTCGGTGGTCGATCTGGCGAACCGCAACGTGGCGAAGACCATCGATGGCCACACACCCGCCAAGACCTCGGACGATTGCCAGGATAACTTCTGCCGTGGCGTCGGCGCGGTCGGGGTTGCCGTGGACGCAAATGGCCGCCGTGCTTATGTGACCTCGTTGCGTCCCGACTCGCTGGCGTTCGTCGACCTGGAGAAAGGCCGGATCGTGCGCACGGTCCGCGCCCAGCGCTTTCCGCAGAATATCGTGCTGTCGGCGGATGGCCGCCGCGCGTATGTGTTCAATGTCGTCTCGAACACGGTTTCGGCGTTCGAGACCGCCAACGGCCGCCCGTTCGGCCGCTTCGATCTGAAGGGCGGTGATGCGCATGACGAGCCGTTCGGCCGGCCGGTCGGCCTTGCATTGTCTGCGGACGGCAAGCGCCTGTTCGCGACCGACGGTGTGGCGGGCACGGTCGAAGTATTCAGCACGGTGAACCGCAAGCCGATCGGCACCATCGACGCGTCCAGCCCGCTCGATCTGCAAATCGACCCGCACAGCGGCAATGTGCTGGTGCTGTCACGCGACGGCATTGTTGAGTACGACGCGCAAACGCTGAAGCCGGCAAACACGCTGCATTTCTGCGGCACCCCGACGGCTTACCACTTGGTGTTGAGCCCGGACGGCAGCACGCTGGCCGTGTCGTTTCCGCAAGACGGCGCGGTGGCGACTGTTGCGCGTGATAGCGGCAAGGTGAATGGCGGCTACGCAACGGGCAATAATCCGGAGGCCTTACGCTACACGCCGGACGGCACGACGCTCGCGGTCGTCTCGGACGGTGGTGTCGTGCTGTTCGACGCCTCGGATCGTAGTGGCGCGCGAGCGTATGTCGCGAAGCACGGTGAGCTGTTCTGCCCGGCGCAGGGTGGTTAAGGGCTGGCTAAGGCAGGACACTTTCTCGCTTTGATTGCGGCGTGATCACCTACTGATCGCGCTGTATGCGAGTTCTCAGAGATCACGCCATAAGCGAGTTCTCGGAACGTTGATTCGAAGAACCCGCTCCGGTTTGCCGGGGCGGGTAGTCACATCAGCTCACGCGCAAGAAAGCTCGTGCGCGGACTCCGCCTCAAACACGCCCGGCCGCGGCTGGCCATACCGACACACCCGCCGCAGCGATCGCAAAGCGGTGTTGCGTGCCCTGGTGCAACCGCGTGTCTTCGCTAGCGATATTGAAATAAACCCCGCCAATTTCCACGCGGATATAGCGCTCGCCGCGGCGCAGTTCGATAGCGTCGACCGTGCCGATGTGAGGACCGTCGGGCGTCGCCACCAGCGCGTGCGACGACACGCGCCACATCACCTGCTGGCCCGCTTCGATCGAGCGCTCGTTCGTTTTCACCGCAAGGCCGTCGCCAATTTCGAGCACACCCGTCTCGCGCATGATCCCTTCGCCCACGTTGTGCAGACCGAGCAGTTCGGCCACACGCATCGTCGCAGGCTGTTCATAGACCGCATCGAGTGCGCCGGCCTGTAGCACACGTCCTTGCTCGATCACCAGGACTTCGTCGGCGAGCAGCGCGGCCTCGTCGGGATCGTGTGTGACGATGACTGTCACGGCCGCAATCTCCCGCTGCAAGGCACGCAACGACTGTTGCAAACGCCGGCGGCGCGGCGTATCGAGCGCGGCGAACGGCTCGTCGAACAGCAGCAACTGGCTGTGGCGCGTCAAGGCCCGTGCGAGCGCCACACGCTGGCGCTGACCGAACGACAGTTGATGCGGCAGCCGTCCAACCAGCGCGGCAAGACCCAGATGCTCGAGCCAGTAGCGCGCGCTGGCAGCGTCGGCATCGACGGGAAAGGCCAACTGTTTGGCCACCGTCATATGCGGGAACAGACCATAGTCCTGCGGCATATAGCCAATCTGACGCTGCTCCGGCGGTAACGCGTCCAGTTCCACCGTACCGAGGCGCACCGTGCCGCGTTCGTTGCGCTCGAGTCCTGCGATCAGCCTCAGCGCAAGAGATTTTCCTGACCCCGACGGGCCGATGATGGCAAGGCGCCGGGTGACGGGTGTCCATGCAATGTCGAGATCGAACGTGCCGAGATGACGCTTTAGTTCGAAGGCGAGCCGAAGCGGAGCGGCTTCGGCGGCAACTGGCGTTGAAGTCACGGGCTGAAGGGCCGCTTCATCGCCGCTTTCCACTTGCGGATCGACGCCGGTTTGCCGCCTGCTATAAAGCGAAAGCGCGGCGCACACAACCGCAATCGTCAAAGTGGGCAAGAGCAGAGGCATCATGGCCGGCAGCCCCTGGCCGCCGAACACCACATAGGTATAGACCGGCAGCGAATAGGGGTGATACGCGACCATCACGGTGGCGCCGAATTCACCAAACGCCCGCAGCCACGACAGCGCAAGACCCGCGCGAATCGCCGGCCACGCCACCGGTAGCGTGACGCGAAAAAAGCGGCTGCCGGCATGATGCCCGAGCGTGGCGGCAACATCGTCGAAGACAGGATCGACGGCGGCAAATGCGGATTTGGCAGCGATGATCAGGAACGGCGCAGCGACGAAAGTTTCCGCGAGCACGATGCCGGCAAACGAATCGGTCAAGGCTCCGCCGGTCAGACTGCCGACCCAGCTATACGGTCCAAGCAGAAACAGCAGCAGCACGCCGCTCGTGAGCGGCGGCAGCGCCAGCGGCAACTGCACGATGAAGCCGAGCACCGCCACCTTGCGCGAGTCCGAGCGTGCGAGAAAATAACCGAGCGGCACCCCGCCGATCAGGATCACGAGCGCCGCGACGCTGGCGCTTCCCGCGGAAACAGCCACCGCCGACCACGTGGCATGCCAGTCGACGCTCGCCCAGTCGGCTGCGCCGAGCTGGGGCACGCTGGCGATGAACGGCGCGCAAAGATAGACGGCCAGCAGCGCGGCCAGCCAGACAAGCGGCTTGGCCGCGACACGCTTCATCGCGACGTTATTGCGCCGCGTCGATCACGGCTTGCACCGACGGCGGGATAGCCTGACCATTGCCGGTCACAGCGGGCTTGATTACATCGACGCCATGCTGCTTCAACAACGCGCGGCCTTCGGCGCTCAGCAGGAAGTCGACAAAGCGCGCAGCGCCTGCGCTGTTCGGCGCGTCGTTCAGGATGGTCAGCGTGTAGGCCGCTTTTGCCTTCAACTCAGGAGCCGGCTGGAACGCGGGAATCTTCAGATCCGACGTTTCGGTCGAGTAGAAAAAACCGGCGTCGAGCTGACCCGATTGCAGCCGGCCAACCAGCGTTTCTTCAGGCAATACCTGCTCGGGATTGTCCGGCGCACCGAGCGTTTTCTCGACGAGGTCCGGTTGATGGTACAGATCCGCGGCCTTGGTCATCATCTCGACCGTGAACGCGCCCTTCGGATCGAGCTTCGGATCGGTGCGGCCGATGCGGATGCCCGGCTCCTGCAACACCTGGTCCCAGCGCTTCGACTTGAAGTCGGCGGCGAACTTGCTCTTCGGGTTGTAGCCGATCATCAGCGGCGATTCGGCGAAATTGACGTACCAGCTCACGTGGTCGCCGTTGTCGGCGCCCATCAGGCTCTGGTTGACCTTGGGACTCGCGCTGATAAACACATCACCGCGGCGCAGCTTGCCCTTGATTTCGTTGGCGATCTTGTTCGAGCCAGCCGCATAGCCGCGAAACTGCAGACCGGTGGATTTCTCGAAGGCGGGGCCGACGCTGCGCTCCATAAGGTTGACCAGCGAACCTGCGTACAGCACGTTGACGGTGTTGTCCTGGGCGAAGCTGGGGGTGGCGGCCGCCAGACTGGCGACTACCGTGAACGATGCAAGCAGCTTGCGAATCATGCCATTTCCCGTAGCGTTATGAAGATCGCTATATTACGACGCGACGGCGCGCCGTGGATTGAAACCCCCACTAGCGGGGCATAGACCGGGCGATATATCCGGTATGCCGCGCGGCCATCTGCCGCGCTGGGCGGGCTGCGGCGTAATATATGCGAAAATATTGCGCTTCGGTGTTTCAACCACCTTGGGCGATGTGCGGCGAATCGCTGCATGTTTGCCTGGTGGCGCGGCCCAATTCGTTGCGGAGGATCTGCAAGCATGGACTCGATGAATCTGACTGTAGAGCCTCCGGAACAGGCGCTTGCTAGCGTTTTCGCGCTGACCGGTCACGTGCTGCAGCCGTTGTCGTTGACGCTCGAGCAGCTCAGAAGCTACGACAGCATGCTGGCCGAGCCTTTCGATCTGCGCTGCTTTACGACTAACCGTTATATTCGCCGCGTTGGCCGTTATCGGGGCGTCAGTCTGACCGCGCTCATCAAGCAGGCCGGTTTGCGCAACGATTCGCCGGGCGATTTCAAGCGGATGGTGTTCGTCGCGGCGGCGCAGGACGGTTACGCGGTGACCTTCTCGTGGCATGAACTGTTCAACACGCCGGTGGGTGAGAGCGCGCTGATCGCGAATGAATGCGACGGCGAGCCGCTAAGTGCCGAAGACGGTGCGCCGATTCTGTTTTCCGGTGCTGACATCATGGCAGCGCCGCGCCATGTCAAACGGCTCAAACGGATTGACGTGCAGTTGCTGCGTCCGTTGTAATGGTTTTGAAAGCTGTGCGAGTAGGTTGCTGCCGTATTGCGCCGCTTGCTTGCGCGTAAGTTGCGCGGTCGTCGTACCATGGGGCAATCGCTCCGCGGCGCTCCTACCATGTCTGACGACACGCTCCCCAGCCTTCCGGGACTTCCTTCCCATGCCCTCGATCAATCGGCGGACCTCGCAGCGGTTTGTGCTGCGCGGACGGGTCAATGGCTCGAGGCGGCGATCAACCCGCGCTCTTTCGATGCCCGTCTGTTTGCCAAACTGATCGCTGCTCGCGAAGTACGGGGGGAGTGGGCGCTGCTCGGCCTCTCCCCGGCACAGTGGAGCGGGCTCGTTGGCCGTCACTTCAGGTCCGCACCGGTCACGCCCGGCCTGACCGGTTTAAGCCGGTTCTCCGACGCCGTTGCGATGGCCACCGTTGCGGCCTTGACCGTGGACACCCACGAGCATGTCGAATTTGCAACAGCAATGCGCGCATTGATGTTGCGATACGCCAGCCCAGCCGTGTTACTCGACGATGCCCAATGTCTCGCAACGATCATCGCTCACGCGTGTTTGCGACCCGATCACCTGTGGCGCGACCTCGGACTGGCCGGGCGCGACGAGGTCTCGGCGATGCTCGAGCGGTATTTCCCATCGCTCGCGGCGCTGAATGTGGAGAATCTGCGTTGGAAGAAATTTTTGGCCCAGCAACTCGCCTTGTCGCTCGGACGGGAGCCCGGCCCTGCACCGGGTTGTCCTGGTTGCGAGGATTATGGGTTTTGCTTTCCTCGCGCGCCTTGAAGAAATCCCTTGGCTGGACAGATGTGGTCCTATCCCGCTGCCGCTTCGCAATCGGCTTCGTGTATGCTTTCGCGCATGGCTGAATCTGCTAAAAATTCTTCTACACCGGCGAAAACGATCGGTAGAAAACCCGGCGCGAAAACCGATGCCCAGGTCCGCAACAAAGCCGGCGCCAAGGCCGACGCTCAGGTCCGCAACAAGGCACGGCCCGAGGTTCGCTTCCGGATGCGCATTCGCAAGGGCGAGACCGTCGCACTTGGACCGGGCAAAGTCGAACTGCTCGAGGCGGTGCGCGAACATGGCTCGATCTCGGCCGCGGCACGCAGCCTCGATATGTCGTACCGGCGCGCATGGCTGCTGATCGACGAACTGAACCGGTCGCTGAAGTCGCCCGCAACGGTTTCGGAGCAGGGCGGCCAAAGCGGTGGCGGTTGTGTCCTCACCGAGGTCGGCGAGAGCATCGTGCGCCTCTATCGCGATGTCGAAGCGCAAGCCGAAAAGGCCTGCGCCACACAGATCGGCGATCTGATCCGGTTGATGCGACTCTGAATTGCCGAATTGCCGTAGCGTCTTGCGTGGGTCGCCAGCTAACGCGCTCCAGCCAACGCATCTTCAGCCGTGCCGCAGGCAAAACGCCGAGGGCGGACGTGAGCTCGGCGCCGCGCTTTGCAGGTCACTGCGGTCGGTATGCAGACGCGTAATCAGGTCGATGAAACTGGCAACGCTCGCCGTTCGCAGCGGGTGATAGTCCACCTGATGACGCTCGCACACGCGCTTGAGCATGTTCATCGAGTCGTGATCGATGCAATCCACCGGAAACACCACGAGGTCGGCACCCGGCAATGCCGCGGCGAGCAGACCCTTGCGATCTTCCACCCCACCGTCGTGCACGACGAGTTCGCCACCTGCGGAGCTCACCAGCGCCTTGAGCGCAGTATTCGAGCCCGGCCGCCCGCCCACGTACACCACGCGTTTGCCTTGTACGCCGGCAAGTCCCGCGCGACGCGTGTCCGGTTCATCAAGCGCGTCGAGCGTTGCCCGCTCCAGCGCGTGACATTCCGACTGCACAGCCTTCAGCAACGCCAGCGCCTGATCGCGGCTCTCGCGTAGCGCCTCGGCCGTTCCTTGTTCCTGCAGCGCGCGCTGTTCCGCGGCCTCCCGGCGGCTGGTGTGCAGCGCGAGACGCTCGTTGGCTTCGGCAAGTTTCTCCTGCAGCGCTTTGACTTCTTCCGCGAGACTGGCGGTATCGACGGGTAGTTGGGGGCGTGCTTGCGCGGTCAGTTTGACAACCTGTTCGCTCAGTTGCGCGACGGTTGCGTCCCGCTGCGTGCTGATCTCGTGCAGACGATTCTGTTGCCGCTCCACCTTGTCGCGAAGCTCGGCGTTCTCTTCTTCAAGCGCCACCAGCCGGCGAATATCCGCGCGATTGGCCGCGCCCACCAGATGCGACAGCATGTGCAGTTCGCCGAAAGCCGCCTGGCGCACCGGCATCGTCGCATAGGGATGGGTCATTAGCGCCCAGTAGGCGGGCGGAATGTCGCCGTTCTTGAGCGACTCGTTCCAGAGCGCGAGCAGCGCCTCTTCGTCGCGCGCCTGATCGAAGCGCCGGACCGCGCCGGCATAGCGTTCGTCGAGCGCCTTGTGCAGCGCCTTGCTGCCTGCGCCGCCCGCAATCGCGAGTTCGACCGCGGCATGGTGAATTTCGAGGTCGCTCGCGTGCTGACGGTCGAGAGCAGTGAATTTGGGTACCAGCTTGCGCAATTCGTGCGTCGTGAGGCAGGTGCCAATCACGGAGCAATGCAGATGCGGGTCCAGCTCAGTCAGCTTCGTGCGCCGTTTGGAGGTGGCGATCTGCCCGGGTGACGGCGGCGCGCAGCAGGCGTCGGCCACGCGCAGGCGGGCACCAGCGCCGTCGTTGGCATGGCTTGCGTCGGCAGTTCGGGCGAGGCGAAACGGGGGAGCTTGCATGATGACCTCGAATCCGGTTCCGGTGTCAGGGCTCGCTGGCGAAGTTCACCGGTTGATGTCGAGTCCGCCACCTTCAGTTTCTGTATCGAAATATACCATCGAATATAACGGTGGGCGTCTGACGGGCGGCCTGACAGGGCGTCGTCTCAGTCTTCCGAAGACGCGACTAAAGACACCCGAGCGTGCCGCTCCAGCACATGCTCGACGCACAAGCCGACGAAGGTCGCATCGAGCCGCTCGAGCGCAACGGCGACTTTGCGCAGCGCGGCGTGGTCGTTGCTGTAGGTGTCGGAGAAAATCGCGTCGCGCAGTTGCTCGGCCGAACGGGCTTCCTCGATCGCGGCCCTGAGTTCATCGAGGCGGCCAAATTTGCTCGTCTTGGCTTGCTCACCGAGGACGGCGAGAAGCTGGCTAAAGGAGTGCGAGCCCGACTTGCCAGCCGCGAGAAAACTGCCCTGGCCGTCGGCGAACATCTGTACGAAGCGCAATACGCTGCCGTAGAGACGCCTGAAGGCATCGACGACATCGCGGATCAACTCGGCGCGCCCGCGATCAGTCGCGGATTTCAACGCCGTGATCGTGGTTGAAAAGCTTTTCGCGGTCCGGCCGAGGCGTTCCGGTGATTCTGACAGGGTGGATCGACTGCGCTCCAATCTTGGCTCCAGGTTGCAGGTTACGGTTTGTGGTGCAGCGGTTGGCGGGCGTGTTGAGTTCAGGACCAGTCGGGTACGCGCACCATTCGCTACCTACCGTTGTATTCCGTAGGATATAACGAATGTCGCGACGATATCCAGTTCTTCGACCGTCCGCGAGGAGCACAGATGTCTGGCAACCTTGGCGATACAGTAGATATGACGCAGATCGAATTGTTGCCTGTATTATCAAATGAGTTAATTATTCTGTCAGTCTATGGCAATGACAGGAAATAGCTGCGCGGCTACGATGGGTCCGTCTAGCGTTACTCAAGCTATCGATCCACCTTATCGGCCCCTAAGCCTATGTCCCAGACTCGTGACGCGCTGCGTCCTAAAACAGCCAATAATTCAGTCTCGCCTGCGCCGGCGCACATCCCCCGCAACCCGCGCTTCGTGCTGGCTACAACCTCCGCAATCTGCGCGCTGATCGTGCTCGACACCAATGTGGTCGCGGTCTCGCTACCGTCGATTGCCCGCTCGTTTCACGCAAGCTTTGCCGATGTGGAATGGGTCGTCAGCGCCTATATGGTGGCCTTCGCGGCGTGCCTTCTTCCGGCGGGCGGCCTGGCCGACCGGTTCGGTCGAAAACGCATGCTGCTGCTTGGGCTCGCCGTGTTCTTTCTGGCGTCGCTCGGCTGCGGCCTCGCGCCGTCGGCATTGCTGCTGAATGTTGCCCGGGCGGTCAAGGGCGTCGGTGCGGCGATGCTGGTGACCGCAGCGCTCGCCGTGATCGCCAATACGTTTCACGAGGGTCCCGAGCGCGTGCGTGCCTGGGCGGTGTGGGGCACCTGCATGGGACTGGCGACGACCGTGGCGCCGCTGGTGGGCGGCGTCATTACGCAATGGCTCGGCTGGCGCTGGATCTTTCTGCTGAATCTGCCGGTCTGCACGGTGCTGATTGTGTGCGCGTGGCATGCGATCCAGGACTCGCGCAACCCCGAAGCCGGACCTATCGATGTAGCGGGCAGCGCGTTGTTCGGTGTCGGCTTGGCGGTGGCTATCTGGGCCCTGATCGAGGCGCCGTCGGCAGGGTGGGCGAGCGGCTCGACTGGCGTGAAGCTATCGGCGGCGGCACTGATGTTTGCGGCCTTCGTCCAACTACAGCGCGTGCGCCAGCATGCGATGGTGGACCTTGCGCTGTTCCGCCAGTCGCGCTTCGTGGCCGCGGTCCTCGCTATGTTCGGTTATGCGGCGTGCGCGCAGGTCATGATGACTTTTCTGCCGCTTTATCTGCAGAACGCCTTTGGCCTGCCGGCCATCGCGGCGGGCGTGGGCATGCTGCCGTTTGCGCTTGCGATGGTGGTGGGGCCGTATGTCGGCGCGGTGTTGTCCCGGCGTCTCTCGGCTATGGCGATGCTCAGCACGGGCCTGCTGTTGATCGGCGCCGGCAATCTTCTAACGGCTCTGGTTGCGGGCGAGGCGCGTTATGGCCTGGTGGCGATCGGCATGGTGGTGACGGGGCTCGGCGCGGGCGTCCTCAACGGCGACACGCAAAAGGCCATTATGGGGTGCGTTCCGCCGAACCGTACCGGCATGGCGTCAGGTATCAGCACAACCACGCGCTTTACGGCCATCGTGACATCGGTCGGCGTGCTCGGTGCCGTGCTGGAGGCGCGCACCCAGTCCGCGTTCTATGCGCGGCCCGAGCTAACCCCGGCGCTTAGAAGCACACTCGATGCGAGCTTCCTGTCTCGCGTATTGGCCGGTGACGCGGCAGAGGCGAGCGCACACCTGCCGTCCGCGATGCGCGCGTCGCTCACCGCCGCCGTTCATGCTAGCTTTGCCAGCGGTTTTGCTGCGGCGCTGTATGTTGCTGCAGCGATTGCGGCGGTGATCGCGTTGGCGGTGCACTTGCTGGCGGGTCGAGCAAGCCGTGCGGTGGCGGGTCGGATTGGCGGCCACAACGCTCAGGCTGGCAGCTAACCGCGAGTCTTGCCGAGGGCAATGACCCAAGACCCGGAGGCCGCGGCGGTTTGAATGGCACAATACGATACGAACGCTGCGGTTCGTTCGCGCGTGACAGGCTCAGTTGCGCCGTAGCCGGACTCGCAGTGCTTGCGCGTACCTTCGCGCTGGTGTTCACGATTCTGAAGTTCGCGGGCGTGGCGTATCTGCTGTTTCTCGCGTTTGCCAACCGCGCAAGTGCGACGGTGATGGCCGGTGCGGCTGCGGCGATTGCAACTCGCTAGCTCGGTCGCTCCGACGTTTTTCAAACGCCGGGTTTAAACGCTCGCGTGTTTTTCTTTCCGCGACACGCGTGACTTCCAAGGCGCGGCTCGTACAGACTCCAATCCGTCTAAAGCGGGAACAATACTAACGATGAGTCATCCCAACACCAACAGCGAGTTGATCGAGCGTTTCTACGAAGCTTTCCAGAAGCGCGACGCCGAAGCGATGGGCGCATGCTACGCCGACGATGTCGTCTTCAGCGACCCGGCTTTCGGCGAGCTGCGCGGCGAGCAGGCGCGCGATATGTGGCGCATGCTGGTCGCGCGGGCGCAGGATTTTTCCCTGACGTTCGACGCCGTCACCGCCGACGAGCGTACCGGCCGTGCCCACTGGGTGGCGCGTTATCTTTTCAGTCAGACTGGCCGCAAGGTGGAGAACCGGATTCAGGCGCAATTCGTGTTTCGGGACGGACGCATCGTCGAGCATCGCGACAGCTTCGATCTTTGGCGCTGGTCGCGGCAGGCGTTGGGGCTCAAGGGCGCCTTGCTCGGCTGGACGCCCTTCGTGCAAGGGGCGATACGGGCGCAGGCGAGGAAAGGCCTCGATGCTTATCGGAGCAAGCGCGGTTGAGTCCAGGTACGACGTTGACCATACGCTGAAAGGCTTGGCCATCCGGCCTACTTGCGCGAGATTGGCGGGATGATGCAGTATCTCGTTGAGAGGGAGCGTTGCGTGTGGGTGGAAATTTGCCGCCTGCCCGCGCGCCCAACGAACAACGCCAAGGGGACGAATACTTATGCCTGTCGTGGATGCGGCCTGGGAAGATTGGCTGGCCACCAATGCGAAGCGTGGCTGCACCCTGGATTCCATGGTCGCGGCCATGATGGGGGCGGGTTTCGATCAGTTCTCCGCTAGCACTGCGGTGCAGCACGCGGTGAGCGCGGCAAATGTTGGCGGTACGGCGACAGCAACGGCTGATCCGGTGGGTGCCGTTGGCCTGGCAAGCGGGCCGGGAGGAGCAAACGGCCCGAACAGCCCGAGTGCCTTCGGCTCCGCCGATCAGGCAAGAACACCGGGCGGCATCGCGGTAACCGCCGGCACCGAGGCGAGCCTCGTCAGAGCAGCGCCAGGCACGTATCAGTACGACGCATTACCCGTAGCAAGCAGCAACCTGATCCGCGCGTTCGATCGCGATGTGAAGGTGGTGATGCGTTGCGAGCGGCCACAAGTGGTCGTCTTTGCCGACGTGCTTTCGCCCGAAGAGTGCACCGAGATGATGGAGCGTTCTAGGCACCGTCTCAAACGTTCGACCACGGTCAATCCGGATACCGGGCAAGAAGACGTAATCCGCAACCGCACCAGCGAAGGTATCTGGTTTCAACGCGGCGAGGACGCGCTCATCGAGCGTCTCGACCAGCGGATTTCCAGCCTGATGAACTGGCCCGTGGAGAACGGCGAGGGCCTGCAGATTCTGCATTACAACACCAGCGGCGAATACCGTCCGCATTTCGACTATTTTCCGCCTGATCAACCGGGTAGCGCGGTGCACACCGCACGCGGCGGCCAGCGGGTGGCGACGCTGATTGTTTATCTCAACGATGTGCCGAATGGCGGCGAGACCATTTTCCCGGAGGCGGGTTTGTCGGTTACCGGCAGGCAGGGCGGGGCGGTGTACTTCCGTTACCTGAACGGTCAGCGGCAACTCGATCCGCTGACCTTGCACGGCGGCGCGCCCGTGCTGGGCGGCGACAAATGGATCATGACGAAGTGGATGCGGGAGCGGGAGTACGCTTAAGAGACTCGTTTTACAAGCGGCGAGTGCGAGGCCCCGTCCCGCGTTTCTCTACCCCGCCTGCAACGCCTTGCTGCGCTCATCGCCCGCCACTTCGCGAAGCACCGAATCGAAGAAATGCGCTTGTGCATCAGCATCCGAACGGGCGTATGCACGATTGATCCCGCTGATGACGGCGCGGATCGACGCGGTAATCAGATTCGCGTCGATGCCCACACCGAATGCACTTCCCACCACCTGCGCACCAGCCATCTCGGCAATCGCGAT
Source organism: Paraburkholderia sp. (assembly GCF_026225065.1). Taxonomy (GTDB): domain Bacteria; phylum Pseudomonadota; class Gammaproteobacteria; order Burkholderiales; family Burkholderiaceae; genus Paraburkholderia. The sequence continues at coordinate 15,263 of NZ_JAMFSB010000042.1, forward strand.
AGCCTTCGCATCCGCGCCCTGGGTGAGCGCACGTTCTTCGTAGTGCTGGATTCGCACAGGAGTGCGCAGTGCATGCATCAACGCGTCGAGCGGGCCGTTGCCTTCGCCTGCCAGCACCGTGCGCTTGCCCGCGATCTCCACCGTCAGCTTGATACGCTCGCGCCCGCCGTCTTCTGACAGCGCATGGCCAATGTAGCGCAGCGGCGTCTCGCCGCGCACGTATTCATCCTGGAACACTTCCCAGATCTGCTGTGCGGTGACTTCCTGACCACTATCGTCGGTGAGTTGCTGGACGGCCGAGCTGAAATCGACCTGCAGACGCCGCGGCAGCACGACCCCATGCGTCTGTTCGAGCAGATACGCAATGCCGCCCTTACCCGACTGGCTGTTGACGCGGATGATCGAATCGTAAGTGCGGCCCAGGTCGCGCGGATCGATAGGCAGATACGGCATTTCCCACAGGCCCTCATCCTTCTGCACGGCGAAGCCTTTCTTGATCGCATCCTGGTGCGATCCCGAGAAGGCCGTGAACACCAGATCGCCGACGTACGGATGACGCGGATGCACCGGCAATTGCGTGCATTCCTCGGCGGTGCGGGCAACTTCGTTGATGTGCGAAAAGTCGAGGCCGGGATCGACACCCTGCGTGTAAAGGTTGATTGCAAGCGTCACGAGGTCGACGTTGCCGGTGCGCTCGCCGTTGCCGAAGAGGCATCCTTCGACGCGGTCGGCGCCGGCCATCACGGCCAGTTCAGCCGCGGCGACTGCGGTGCCGCGATCGTTGTGCGGGTGAACCGAAAGCAGCAGCGAGTCGCGTCGCGCGAGGTTGCGGTGCATCCATTCGATCTGGTCCGCGTAGAAGTTCGGCGTGCCGACTTCCACGGTGGCCGGCAGGTTGACGATCGCTTTGCGCTCGGGCGTCGGCTGCCAGACATCGAACACGGCGTCGCACACTTCCTTGGCGAAATCGAGTTCGGTGGCGGTGAAGGTTTCCGGGCTGTACTGCAGTGTGAAAGCGGTCTCTGGGGTGGCATCCACGAGACGCTGCATGGTGCGTGCCGCGTTCACGGCCAGCTGCTTGACACCGTTACGGTCGAGCCCAAACACGATCTTGCGGAATTCCGGCGCGGTGGCGTTATACAGATGCACGATTGCGCGCGGCACGCCGCGCAGCGATTCGAAGGTGCGCTCGATCAGGTCGTCGCGCGCCTGGGTCAACACTTCGATCGTGACGTCATCGGGAATGTGGCCGCCCTCAATCAGTTCGCGCACAAAATTGAAGTCGGTTTCGGACGCCGACGGGAACGCTACTTCGATCTCCTTGAAGCCGATCTGCACCAGTGTCTTGAACATACGCATCTTGCGCTGCGCGTTCATCGGCTCGAACAGCGCCTGATTGCCGTCTCGCAGATCCGTGCTCATCCAGATCGGCGGATGCGTGATGGTGCGCGACGGCCACGTGCGATCCGGCAAGTTGACGGGGGTGAAGGGGCGGTACTTGGTAGCAGGATTTTTCAGCATGATGGGCTCGTGGGTTCGAAAAACGGGGGACGCAAAGGAACGGGACGAAGCACGGCCGCCGGTTGGGCAACCGGGGCAAGGTCAGCAAAACTTGGGGATTAACTGCGCTTCAGATGCGTTAGATGCGGGAAGCGCGTAGCAGCAGACCTAGCCCGGTAGAGCGGGCTAGTAGTAGGAGGGATAGCAGGGTCTGTGCGGCGAACATGGGCGTAATAGGATCACAAACGGCATGGTGAGTCAAGCGGCGTTTGCTTACGAGGCATCGCCGGCTGGCTCTGCCGCCATCATTGCCCCGCGGTATTGCCGAGCGGCCGGGCGGCCAGCTCTTTCAGCGCCGACCAGCAGTTGTTGTAACCCATGCGCAGGATCATCAGGCCGATCACGCCGGCCGCGACGTGATCGAGCATCGGCAGGCCGGCCATGCTGCCGAGAATGCCCATCACGGCAACCAGCGCCGATACGGCGTCGAGTCTGGCGTGCCAGGCACTGGCGAGCAGAACGCCAGAATGGGTTCGTTGCGCCACCGACCGCATATAGCGGAACAGCGTTTCCTTGGCGAACATGACGAAGACCGCGACCACGAGCGCGCTTGCGCGCACGCTGGTGCTGACGGTGAGGATCGTGGCGGGCCCGATGCTATGCCACAGCATCTCGCCGGCGGTACCGACCAGCAGCACACCGATGACAAGCGTCGCGAGCGATGCATGGAAGCCGCCGTCGGTGCTGGGAGCACGCCGGCCGGAGGCGGCGGCCGCGCCGAGAAACAGCACGGCGATGACGACGCCGTCGGCGGCGAGATCGCTGAGTGTATGGATGCCGTCAGCCACCAGGCCGTCGGAATGCGCGAACAGGCCAATGACAATCTGCATGGTCATCAGCACGGCATTCAACACCGCGCTCATATAAGCGGCTTTGAAGGAACTGCCGCGTGACTGTTGGGGACGCTCTGACGGCGATGTCATTGGGGGGACGGTTTCGAGTGATTTCGAGTAGTGCAAGCAAACTAACCGTCCAACGTTGCGGGGATGTGACAGGTGGAGCGTGGCGGCAGACTGCTGCCCGGCCCACGCTTACGTCTCAGACCACGCTCACGACGCGTCCTGGCGCCGCGATCCTCCACCGACGCTTTGCCCCGCGTTGTGTTCCAGTTGCCAGTAACCCCAAACCGACGCCAGCGTCAGCAATCCGGCGCAGAGAAAGGCGATGCGGAAGTCATCGAGCGTAAAGACATGCCCTGAGATCTCGCCGTTGAACACGGCAGCACCGCGCAACGCCACCGCGCCGAAGGCAATGCCGAGGCCGATCGTCATTTGCGCCGCCGCGCTCCACAGCGTGCTCGCGGCGCTCATCTGCGGCTGAGCGACGTCTGCGTAGGCGAGGGTGGCGAGCGTCGAGAACTGCATCGAGCGCGCCACGCCGTACGCGAATATCACAATCAGCACCCAGGCGAGCGGCGACTCCGGCGTCAGCAGGCCGCAGACGATCGTGAAGACGCCTGCCACGGCGACGTCGATGATCGACACCGTGCGGAAGCCGTAGCGCTGCAGGATGCGCGTGGTCAACGCCTTCATGCCCAGGTTGCCGAGCGCGCTCGCCAGCAGCAACAGCCCCGACTTGAACGCGGACAGGCCGAAGCCGATCTGGAACAGCAGCGGCATCAGATACGGCACCGCGCCGATGCCGATGCGCGTGAACGAGCCGGTTACCACCGTCACCGAGAAAGTGGGAATCTTGAGCGTCGACACGTCGATCAGCGGATGCGGGTGACGCTGTGCATGCCGGAATGCGATGAAGCCGACCACCAGACCCGCCGCCATGACCGCGCCAGCCACCCATGGATTCTTGCCGGGCTGGCTGGCGAGCTCGGCGCCGTAAAGGATCGCGGTGAGGGTGGCCGCGCTCAGCAGCAGGCCGACGAGATCGAGCGGCCGGCGTTCGCTGCCTTTCAGGTTCGGCACCAGTGCGACGACCGCGGCCATCACCGCGATGCCGAACGGCACGTTCAGCAGAAAGATCCAGCGCCAGTTCGCATAAGTCGTGATGAAACCGCCGATCGGCGGCCCGACCACTGGCGCGACGATCGCCGGCCACGTAATGGTGGAGATAGCCTGCATCAGGCGGCTTTTCTCGGTGCTGCGCACCACGATCAGCCGGCCGACAGGCACCATCATCGCGCCGCCCATCCCTTGCAACAGGCGCGCGGCGGTGAATTCCGTCACGTTTTGCGACATCCCGCACAACACCGAGGCGACCGTAAACACGCCGATCGCGCTAAAGAAGACCGTGCGCGATCCGCACCGGTCGGCGACCCAGCCGCTTACCGGGATGAAAATCGCCAGCGCCAGCATGTAGGCGGTCATGCCAAGGCTGAGGCTATTCGGACCCACGCCGAACGAACGCGCCATCTGCGGCAGGGCCGTGGCGATCACCGTGGTGTCCAGATACTCCATGAAGAAGGTCGCCGCGACGATATAGGGCAACCAGCCGACGAAGCCGGGGCGTTTCTGGGTCTCGGTCATCAAGGTCCGTGTGCGAGGAAATAGTAGAAAACTAGAAGTATTGCTGAAGACGGCCAAAACCTGCATCCCCGGGCTGGAGATTTCTGCGTGCACGAATAGTCAAATTCAATGATGACGATTTAAACAATCAACTTTTTCTATTAAGTGAATCCAGACATACTGTTATCACTTTCTCAACCACGTACCAAAAGAGGACGCATCAGATGCCGATCATCAACAGCCAGATCAAACCTTTCAAGGCAACCGCTTACCACAATGGCGACTTTCAGACCGTTACCGACGAAACCCTGAAGGGCAAGTGGTCGGTCGTCGTGTTTTACCCGGCTGACTTCACTTTTGTTTGCCCGACTGAACTGGGCGACCTGGCCGATCGTTATGCCGAATTTCAGAAGCTCGGCGTGGAGATCTACAGCGTGTCGACCGATACGCACTTCACCCACAAGGCATGGCACGACACGTCGGACACGATCCAGAAGATCAAGTATCCGATGATCGCCGATCCGACACTGGCAATCTCGCGCAACTTCGACGTGCTGATCGAAGAGGAAGGCCTGGCCCTGCGCGGTACCTTTGTGATCAACCCGGAAGGCGAGATCAAGCTGTGCGAAGTTCACGACAACGGTATTGGCCGTGACGCCGGCGAACTGCTGCGCAAGGTGCAGGCCGCGCAGTACATCGCAGCGCACCCGGGTGAAGTTTGCCCCGCCAAGTGGACGCCGGGCGCCGACACGCTGACCCCGTCGCTCGACCTGATCGGCAAGATCTAAGCCCTCCCGCTTAGCTTAGCCTCATCGCAGTACACGCCGCTCGCTGGCGTCTCACCGTGTGGACCGTATCACGCGCATTGCCGCTTCATGTGCATACGGCCCGCACGCCTCCTCGCCACGCAATGTGGGTGGCGCCCGGAGCCCAACCCTCGTCACGGAATTCGAATAACCATGCTGGATGCCAATCTCAAGACTCAGTTGAAATCGTACCTGGAAAAGGTTAGCCGGCCGATCGAGATCGTGGCCTCGCTCGACGACGGCGCCAAATCGCAGGAACTGCTTGCATTGCTGAACGACATCGCGACGCTGTCGGCGCGCGTCAGCGTGATCGAGCGGCGCGGCGACGCAGAGCGCAAGCCTTCGTTCTCAATCGGCGAGCCGGGCAAGGACACGGGCATCCGCTTTGCCGGCATCCCGATGGGACATGAATTTACGTCGCTGGTACTGGCACTGCTGCAGGTGGGCGGCCACCCGGTCAAGCTCGACGACGCGGTGATCGAACAGATCCGCGAACTCGACGGCGACTACCAGTTTGAAACCTATTTTTCGCTGACATGCCAGAACTGCCCGGAAGTCGTGCAGGCGCTGAACGTGATGGCGCTGATCAACCCGCGCATCCGCCACGTGGCGATTGACGGCGGGGTGTTCCCGAACGAAGTGGAAGCACGCCAGATCATGGCCGTGCCGACGATGTTCCTGAACGGCGAAGTGTTCGGCCAGGGCCGTAGCGGCGTGAAGGAAATTCTCGCCAAGCTCGATACCGGTGCCGGTGCGCGTGCAGCCAAAGAACTGGCGAAGAAGCCGGTATTCGACGTGCTGATCGTCGGTGGCGGCCCTGCAGGCGCTGCGGCGGCGATCTACGCGGCACGCAAGGGCATCAAGACGGGCGTGGTGGCGGAACGCTTCGGCGGGCAGGTGCTGGACACGCTTGCGATTGAAAATTTCGTCTCCGTTCAGGAGACCGAAGGACCGAAGTTCGCCACGGCGCTCGAACAGCACGTGAAGAGCTACGAAGTGGACATCATGGATGTGCAGCGGGCCGAAGCGCTGGTTCCGGGTCGCATCAACGAAGTGCGCCTGGCAAGCGGCGCGGTGCTGAAGGCGAAGACAATCGTGCTTGCCACCGGTGCGCGCTGGCGCGAAATCAACGTGCCGGGTGAGCGCGAGTACCGCAACCACGGCGTGGCCTACTGCCCGCACTGCGATGGCCCGCTGTTCAAGGGCAAGCGCGTCGCGGTGATCGGCGGCGGCAACTCGGGCGTGGAAGCGGCAATCGATCTGGCCGGTATCGTACGCGAAGTCACGCTGATCGAATTCGGCGCGCAACTGCGGGCTGACGAAGTGCTGCAACGCAAGCTGCGCAGCCTCGCCAATGTGACGATTGTGACCCAGGCGCAGACCACCGAGATCACCGGCGACGGCAAGAAGGTCAACGGACTCGTCTATAAGGATCTGCGCTCGGGCGAAACGAAGCAGGTCGAACTGGAAGGTGTGTTCGTGCAGATCGGTCTCGTGCCGAACACCGAATGGTTGAAGGGCACAGTCGAATTGTCGAAGCACGGCGAGATCGTCGTCGATGCGCGCGGCGCGACTTCGGTGCCGGGCGTATTCGCGGCCGGCGACGTGACGACGGTGCCGTTCAAGCAGATCGTCATCGCCGTGGGCGAGGGCGCGAAGGCATCGCTTTCCGCCTTCGATCACCTGATTCGCAATAGCGCGGATGACGAAGTGGAGGTCGAGGAAGCTGCGGCGCTCGTGGAGGCCTAAGTTTTCTTCGTGAGCGGCTGGCGGTCCTGACTGGACTGACGAAGACCAGCCACTATCTGTTGCATTGCAATGAAGCCCGCTTTTGTGCGGGCTTCATTGTTTTCGGTTGCCGCATCGAAAGCGGATGACATTTGCGGTATCGCGGGACATCTATACACCCGTTTCATTCACACGCTTGACGCAGGCCACCGCGGGCGCGGTCGGCGCCGCTTTGTTTGGAGCCCGTCGCCTGGATTCAATTCTTGGCGAAGTGGCTCGTCTCACCATATAAATCTGTGAATCGAAGCAGACCTTTCGCGGCAATCAGCCGTGCGCGTTCCAACGCGTGCGTGCGCGGTCGAGGATGAAGGGCAATATAAAAGGAGACTGACGATGGCATCTTCGCAAGCGGCGCCCGCGAGTTGGGTCGACGGCAAACGCTACCTCTGGTTGCTCGGTGCGCTAACCATCACGTTGCCGCTGCACGCAGCCAATCTTGCGCTGCTCACGGGCTGGCATATCTTCTGGTGGTTTGGTCCGATCTTTGTGTTCGGCATTATCCCAGTGCTCGATTACGCGATTGGCGACGACCCCAGCAATCCGCCCGAGGAAGTGGTGCTCATGCTTGAGCGCGAGCGCTATTACCGGCGCGTCGTCTATCTCGCTACCTTCGTCGAATACGTCTCGTTCTTCGGCGCAGTGTGGATCGTCGGAACGCATGCGCTCGCGTGGTACGACTACCTGGGGTTTGCGCTCTCGCTCGGTGCGGCGACCGGAGTGTCGATTAATACTGCTCACGAACTCGGTCACAAGACCGACCGCTTCGAGCGCTGGCTGGCGAAGGTCACGCTGGCGCCGGTTGCCTATGGACACTTCTTCGTCGAACACAACCGCGGTCATCATGTGCGGGTGGCGACACCGCCCGATCCGGCCAGCGCACGCTATGGCGAGTCGTTCTGGGCGTTCTTGCCGCGTACGGTGCTCGGCAGCATTTCATCAGCGTGGCGGCTCGAAAAAGAGCGGCTCGCGCGCAGCGGTCATTCGCATTGGAGTTGGCGCAACGAGGTATTGCATGCGTGGGCGATGACTGCGTTGCTATGGGGCGCGATGATCGTTCTATTCGGCAAGGTCGTGATTCCGTTCCTGCTGATCCAGGCGATATACGGCGCCTCGCTGCTCGAAGTCGTCAATTATCTCGAGCACTACGGATTAGGCCGCAAGCAGTTGCCGAGCGGCAAATATGAGCGTTGCGGCCCTGAGCATTCGTGGAACAGCAATCGCGTTGTCACCAACCTGTTTCTTTATCAACTGCAGCGCCATGCGGATCATCACGCCAATCCGACGCGCTCGTTTCAGGCACTGCGTCACTTCGAAGGCGCACCGCAATTACCGTCCGGTTACGCGACGATGATCATGGTGGCTTATGTGCCACCGCTCTGGTTCCGCGTGATGAATCCGCGTGTGGTCGCGCATTATCACGGCAATATGGAGCAGTCCAATATCAGACCCGCAATTCGCGAAAGCGTGCTGGCAGAATTTTCTGGAGCGGGAATGACTTGAGATTTCTGTTCGCCATTTGCGAAACGGCCAAACGTTTGCGCCGTAGAGGCCATATTTACCGATTAAAAAAAGAGGCCAAAGCCGCACAAGGCTTAGACGTGGTCAATAAATTTATCGCTTAAGAAATTCGCTGCGCTGCCGAAAACAGAGCTATTAACCGGGTGGAACATTTCCCCGTGCGTCGGGGAAATCCTGGGTTCGAGCAAACCGGGAATGCGCTGCTACATGCACTCGGCGCAGGACAATCAGGCTTGCACCAATCAAGAACATAGAATCTCTCCAGAGAGGCGCAGCCACGCGCGCCTGCTCCGGTGCGGATTATCGAGAGGGGCACAGCTACGCTGAACGAAATGTCCGGCGTGGACGTGCAGCAGTTTAAATCCGCGTTTGAAACGGAGAGGCCATGTTTGTTGCGATCGGATGGGTATTGGTGTTGGGGTCGGTGATCGGTAGTTTTATCGGTGTAGGAGGGCATCTTCCTGCGCTGGTTCAACCATTCGAACTCCTGTGTATTTTCGGTGCGGCGATAGGGGCGTTTGTCGTCAGCAATCCGGTCACCACGCTGAAAAAGACGTTCAAGAGTCTGCCTATCTGCTTCAAGGGCGGCGGTTATACGAAAGAGAAATATCTTGAACTGATCGCGCTGCTGTTTGAACTGCTACAGAAGGCACGCAAGGAAGGCATGATGTCCCTCGAGGCGGATGTCGAGGCCCCCGAACAAAGCGCGCTGTTCCAGAAGTATTCGCATGTTCTCCAGGACCATCATCTGCTCGACTTTATCGTCGACTATCTGCGTATGATGTCGAGCGGCAACGTGAATGCGCTCGAAATGCAGGACCTGATGGACGAGGAACTGGAGACGCATCACGCGGAGGCCTCCGTCGCCGCCAACGCGATCCAGAAGATGGCCGACGGCTTGCCGGCGTTCGGCATTGTCGCCGCGGTGATGGGCGTGGTGCACACGATGGGCTCGGTGGGAGCCGCGCCTGCGGTGCTTGGCGAGATGATCGCCGGCGCACTGGTGGGCACCTTCCTTGGCATTCTGCTCGCGTATGGATTCATTGGGCCGCTCGCCGATCTGCTCAATGCGAAGGGACGCGCCGCCGCCAAACCGTTTCAGTGCGTCAAGACTGTGTTGCTCGCCTCGATGAGCGGCTACGCGCCGCCCGTGGCGGTGGAGTTTGGCCGCAAGGTGCTGTTTACCGCGGATCGGCCGAGCTTCAAGGAGCTCGAGGACGCCGTGCGCGCCACCAAAATGCCCAAGCCGGCCTGACCGGGATGAGGGAGACGAGCCATGGCTGAGAACCGATCGGGCGGTAGCGCGGGGGAAGCGTCGGCACCCATCGTGGTGCGGCGTCTGCGTAAGGGTGCGGCACACGAGGCCCATCACGGCGGTGCATGGAAGATTGCCTATGCCGATTTCGTGACGGCCATGATGGCGTTTTTTCTGCTGATGTGGCTGCTAGGCTCGACCTCGCAGTACGACAAAGAGGGCATCGAAGATTATTTCAACACGCCGCTTTCCACCTTGCTGGGTGGCAAGGAAGGCACCGGTGCGGCGCGGCCGAGCGTGGTGCAGGGCGGGGGGCGCGACGCATCGGACAGCCGGCCGGGCGTGGCGCACAAGAGTCAGGTTCAGCCCGCGCCGCCTACGGTCAGTCCGCCTGCAATGCAGATGGATGCGCAGCGGCTTGCGCAGCTCAAGGCCAAAATCGGTGCATTGATCGAGCAGACGCCGTCGTTGCGCGCCTATAGGGAGCAGATTCGTCTGTCGATCACCGACGAAGGTTTGCGCATCGAGATCGTCGATTCGCTGAAGCGGCCGATGTTCGCCTCGGGCAGTTCGAAGCTGGAGGACTACGCGCTGACGATCCTGCAGCAGATCGGCGCGTCGCTAAACGACGTGGACAACCGCGTGTCGATTGCCGGCCATACAGATGCCGTGCCTTATTCGGGCGGTACCGCTGGCTATTCGAACTGGGAGCTTTCCAGCGACCGCGCCAACGCCGCGCGACGCGCGCTGGTGGCAGGGGGCTTAAGGGAGGACAAACTGCTGCAGGTGCGCGGACTGGCTGACGTGTTGCCATTGGACCGAAACGTCGCCGATGAACCGACCAACCGCCGCATCAGCATTCTCGTGTTGAACAACGCCGCGGTGCAGGCATTTTTCCGCGACGGTGGCCGCACCACGGTCGACGAAGCAGCGGCCGCAAGCGGAGTGTTGCCGGTAGAGCTGACGAAGGAGCAAACCGGCAAGGTCGGCGCGCCGTAAATGCGTCTAAAAGCCAGGACGGTGATGCGAGATCACCGACCTGGGTGGTTACGCTTCATGTGCTGCCGACGCTTCCTGCTGCGGCACAAACTCATCTGCCTGGGCGGCGCAAACCGCCTCGGCAAAGCGCTGCAACGACAGCAGCGACCCGCTGACGCTGTGATAGGTTTCACGGCCGATCCGGGCATCGAGCAGAATCTGCAAACCCGCTGCTCTGGCAATTTTCATGATATCCACGGCCGATCCTTTATCAAGCGGCGTGCAGACTGCATTCCCGCATCGATCAGGTCATCCCTTCAGACGGCGGCATATTGACGGATCGGGCCCACGTATTGGAAGTGGCTTCATGGAAGCCACAGAACCATCGTAGTTCAGTCAAATATGCCGCCATGATGGGAACAGCGGGCAATAACGGATGCAATTCGTGTGTTGGCTGCGCAGCGCTCAGGACCAGAGTTCCGACATCTCGATGCTACGCAGATCGAACACCAGCACTTCGGCATCGTGACCCTGTGAGAACGTCAGAACCTGCTCATTGCGGACCCGTGCACCGTCGCCTTCACCGAGCGTCTGGCCATTCACGTTGATGCTGCCGCGCGCGACGTGGATATACGCATACCGGTCAGCCGCCAGTTCCAGCCGGGCGCTCTCGTCGCCGTCGAACAGTCCCGCATAAACACGCGTGTCCTGCTGCACCACCAGCGACTCGTTCGCACCATCCGGCGAGATCACGAGGCGCAGCGCACCGCGCTTTTCCGCCTCGCCGAAACGACTCTGCTGATAACGCGGCGGCGTGCCTTTGAGCGCCGGTGCTATCCAGATCTGCAGGAAGTGCACAGGGTCGCTACGCGAGTGGTTGTACTCGCTATGGGCGACGCCCGTGCCCGCGCTCATCAACTGGATGTCGCCAGGGACGATTACCGAGCCGGTGCCCATCGTGTCCTTGTGTTCCATTGCGCCTTCCAGCACATACGAGAAGATTTCCATGTCGCGGTGCGGATGCGTGCCGAAGCCTTGCGACGGCGCGACGCGGTCGTCGTTGATCACCAGCAGATCCGAAAAGCCGTTCTGCTTCGGGTCGTGATAGTTGGCAAAGGAAAACGTATGACGCGAACTGAGCCAGCCGTGCTCCGCGCGGCCGCGTTGATTGGCGTGTCTGATGTCGAGCATGTTGTTTCTCCTTGATTGTGCGATCCGGCGAGGGTTGTCGTCCGTGATCCATGTAGAGCAGTTTAAGTCAATCAATGTGCTTATAATCGTGCCGTAATCGGAAACACTGTCGCATCATGGTTGACAATTAGGCGGTGGCCGACACCACCCGCGGGCGACCATGATCAACACTCAGGAGCGAGCCAATGCAACTCGATGACATGCGGATTTTCGTCGCCACGGTCGACGCGCACAATTTCACCACCGCGGCCAACCGGCTGACGCTGTCGAAGCAGTTCGTCAGCCGCCGCGTCATGACGCTCGAGGAGGCGCTCGGCGTGCGGCTCCTGATCCGCAACACGCGCAAGCTTGCCGTCACTGAACTCGGCCAGGAGTTCTACGAGCGGGCCAAACGCATTCTCGGTGAGGTGGAAGAGGCCGAGCAGGCCATGTCGCTGCGGCGGGCGTCACCTCATGGTCTGCTGCGGGTGAGCGCGCCGATGTCGTTCGGCATGGTCCATCTGTCGCCGCTGGTAGCGATGTTCCTGAAGAAACATTCAGACGTACGCTTCGATATGGAGTTGAGCGATCGCACCGTCGATGTGGTGGGCGAGGGGTTCGACATGGCGATCCGCATCGGCACGCTGGCCGATTCGACGCTGATCGCGCAAAAGCTCGCGGAAGTCCGGATGGTGGTCTGCTGTAGTCCGCAGTACCTGCGCCGGCGCAGCACGCCCGCCACGCCGGCCAATCTCGACCGGCATGCCTGTCTTCTGTATGGACACGGCGGCCCAGCGAGCTGGGAGTTCGTGCTGGACGGCGTACACAAGGCCGTGGAGGTGCACGGACCGCTGCGTGCCAACAACGGCGAATTAATCCGAGATGCGGCGCTTGCGGGACTTGGAATCGCGCGCCTGCCGGATTTCATCGTCTCCGCCGCACTTAAAACCGGTCAGCTTGTTGGCTTGCTGGAGCCGTTTCTGCCGCGCGCAACGGCGCTTTATGCAGTCTATCCGCAGCATCGGCAAAGCTCGATTACGATCCAGTCATTCACCGCATTTCTGCGCGAGCAACTGGCGAAGACTTTAGGTAACTGAGGGAATGACGCAAATCGACGCCCGAGCGCTGAACGTTTCTCGATCAGGCCCGGATATTGCAATCGTCGAGCCTTGCAGATATTGGCAGGATGGGGCCAGAGGTCGTCGCAGCCGGCAAGTTCGGCCACCGATGGCATCAGATACCGCCATCGGTCAAATCATATGCACCGGCCGCTGAAAAAATTACATGCCCAGGCATGTCTGCGTGGCAGTCGTTACAGCCTCGCGTGATTTGGAGAGTGGCCGGTCAATTCATTCGCGACCAGTGCGATCGGAGGATGGGTGTCGAACGGACGTACAACGCGAGCGGCCCTGAGCCGCTCCAACAAGAAAGCGGCCGTAGCGCCGTGGCTGGTTGCCGCCACTGTCGCTGGCATGAGCGTGATCGCGACTCCAGCCAAAGCTCAAACGCCGGCACCCCTGCAGGAATGGCAATATTCGGCCGGGGTGCCGCTCGAAAAAATGATGGAGCCGGAAATTCCCACGTGGCAGGCTGCGGTCGGTATCGCCGGCGCTTTTCAGCCGCGCTATGACGGCGCCGATCGATACCACTTCGAAGGCGGCCCGAGTATCGACATCCGTTATAGCGACCTGTATTTCGCTTCGACCGGCGAGGGTTTCGGCGCCAATGTGGCGCAAGGCCAGAACTGGCGGATCAGCCTGGCGGTTGCCTATGACCTGGGACGGCGCGGTCAAGACGACGACGAGCATCTGCACGGTCTCGGTAACATCAACCCCGCTCCCGAACTGAAACTGGCCGGCGACTACGTTATATCGAAGAGCTTTCCGATGGTGTTGCGCGCCGACATCCGGCGCAGTTTCGGCGGCTCGAATGGCTGGATCGGCGACATTGGCGCTTATATGCCGCTGCCTGGCAGTTCGAAGACGTTCTTCTGGTTTGCGGGGCCGAGCCTGACCTTCGCCGATTCCAAATACATGAACAGCTGGTTTGGCGTCGACCAGCAGCAGGCCGCCGAATCCCAATACTCGTACTATCACGCGAGTGCGGGTCTGAAGTCGGCGGGCTTCGGCGTCAGTGCGATCTGGTTCTTCCAGAAGCACTGGTTTGCGGCGTGCGACTTTGCGTTGGAGCAGCTTGTCGGCAGCGCTGCGCGCAGTCCGATCACGCAGCGCTCGTCGAACGGCGTGCTGGATCTGTCGATTAATTACGAGTTTTGAGCGAGCTTGTTGCGGGCGGGCGCGCTCCGGCTCGGGCCCATGTGCTCACGGCAGTCTCTACCAAACCGGGTGCTACAGCGCACCCGGTGCCACCCAACTTCGGCCCCGGCCCTAGCAGACCGTGGTGGGCGCTTCGGCGACCGCTTCTTTCCGGCCCGCTCTCATCAGACCTTCCACCATGCGGGCTTCGGCTCGTGCGATCGTTTCGAGCGACGCAGCGGACAGTTGCGCATCGAGAGTCGACAGCGCCGCGCACACGCGCAGATACTCGTCCTCGCCCAACGTCCAGCCGCCTTCCTGATGCTCGGCGGCGTCGAGTTGCACCATCGCGCCGTGCGCGCTTTCGATGTATTCAAGACCTTGCGGCTCGAGTCCGAGACGGCAGAGCTCTTCGGACACCAGAAAATGCCGGCCAAGCGTCATAAACAGATTTCGTGAGCCGTGACCGCGTTTGAACGCATCGAGGGCGGTGTAGCACTGCAGCAGCATCGCCTGCGTGACCGGCTCGTGCGCGGCCCGGCTAAACGTGAGGGCGCGCAACAGGGGCGACATGGCAGGCTGGTTGCGTTTGCGGTTTTGCGATTTGTTCGGCATGACGGTTTTAACCTCGTTCTGTAACGCTCGGTTCGCCAGAGAAGCTTCTTGCAAGCGGCGTACCGGCGGGACAATTCGCAACCTTGAAGGTGCGTCGTGTGAGCATCATCGCAAGCAACAATTAAGATAGCCTTAAATTTTGAGGCGGTTGAGCGGGCCAGTTGTGTCAAGGTGTGACGTGGTCCAAAAAAAAGCCCTGTCCCACGGGGGACAGGGCCGGACAGGATGGAAGAGTCGCACAGGCGCGTGGATGCTTGCCGACGTGGTTCCCATCAAAACAACGCTGTTGCACTTCAAACTGCTTGAGACGTGGTCCTTCGGTCCTTTACCTTCTTTTGCTGCAAACCCCTGTTGCTTTCATTGCATGTGATGCGAGAGCGCTTCATTGATGCGCTACTGCGGCGCTGCTCTGTTGCCGGTATTGCGACTGCGTGCTGCGGACTGCGTTGCTACGTACAACGTGATGCTGGAGCGGACTGCCCGATGCGTCATTCGTGATGCTGGAGCGTGCTACGACAACGTACTGCGTACAGGCAACTGCCGTTTCTACTGCGACCTGCCGGACTGCTCTACGAACTGCTCTACAGGTACGGTCAAAACAACGCGGGGGGAAGACCGCGTATGGGCTCAGTGATTCGTCGTGCCCATGGAAAACAGTGTAAAGACGACGCAGCAAATGTGATTCGGCGAAACGAGGGGAATTGGCAGCGCATTTCATCGAATTGCGCGCAACGAGGGCGTCTGCCCAGGTCAAAAGCACGCAATTCTGGCGCGACAGAGGAATCGCACCGGGGTTGAAGCGGAGCGCGACACGCCAGGAAAGTAGCCGAAAGACCACCCTGACAGCAGGAACACCGCTTGCGGCGCTGTGGACGTCGCGACACGAGTCGCACTTTTGGAGGTCGTCATGAACAAGGACCAAGTGAAGGGTGTTGCTGAAAAGGCCAAGGGCAAGGTCAACGAAGCGGCAGGGAAGGCCACCGGTAACGTCGGCCGCGAAATGAAGGGCGATGTCCAGCAAGGCATGGGTCAGGCCCGCAAGGACATGGGCGATGCGCGGGAAGACGCCAAGGATGCGGCGAAGCACCCCGCAAAGCGCACCCACTGACACTGACCGGCGTGAGCCCCGTGCACGATTCGACGGGGCGTAGCCGTGTTTCACCGCCGAAGGCGGCCGCATTGTGGCGCGGCCGCCTTCGGCTGCTCGCATCAAGCCGGCATCAAACGTCTGTTCGACGCCAACCCAGTCCCGTCTCGTCCGATAATTGATTCGGATACCGTATTAATAATTACCCCTTTTAAAGTGCCGTCGCGGTGCGCACCGAAGCAGTGCCGATTTGCTCGCTTTGG
Source organism: Paraburkholderia sp. (assembly GCF_026225065.1). Taxonomy (GTDB): domain Bacteria; phylum Pseudomonadota; class Gammaproteobacteria; order Burkholderiales; family Burkholderiaceae; genus Paraburkholderia. Next base: position 31,017 of record NZ_JAMFSB010000042.1, read on the forward strand.
CGCACAAGCCGAGCCGCCCGCCACACAAGCATGCAAGCCAAAAAACTGACGTTTGGACAAAAGACCGTCAGACGGTCAGTTGATCGAATCGGCACAAAACTTGCCTCATAACACCCTGACGGCTGACGCCCGGCGCCGCCGTTGTGGGCCTGGTTCGGCCCGAACCCGCACCATGCGAAATTGAACCGGTTGGGGGAACCCCAGAGCTATCTACACGATTTGAACAACAGGGATCCACAAACGGGAGGACGCCATGTTTGAGCCTGCGCCGATTATTGCCAGCAAGGTAGTAGCAGGGGAAACGGTTCGCGCCGAATATCTTTGCGATACCGGGCGCCTGCGCATCATCGGCGAGCGCACCGTGCATGCCGAATGGTTTCCACCGCATTCATGGTTTGCGATTGCGTCGATTTCTGGGCATAGCCGCTGGGGCACCCGGCCTGATGAGGCAGACCTGTTGCTGCTGATCGACAACTTTATGGGGTATTCGGGGCGCGACAGTTTTGCGCTAATCCAACCCTAGGCAGCACAGCCCACGGCCTTGCGTTCGCTATCCATGACTGTCGACCCACGCTCGGGCCCAGTCGAGTCCGGCGAGGCGCGCTTCTTCGTCCGTTTCGAAGTTGCCCAGAACCCCTGATCCCTCGATTAGCTTGGTGCCGCACGTGATCGTGCCACTGGACGCGTACCCGCCGTCCTGGACGATGGCATGGCCCCAGATCGCATAGCCCTTGTAGGTTTCAGGTTCCATCTTTTGCCGCGCGTGGATAGCCAGCGTCATCGCACCACGGAAACAGCCATGCGACCGGTGCTCACCTGCAGCACGTTGCCTTCGGGCGTCAAGATACGCGGGATGTCGATAAAGCGTGGGGTGGTGGTTTTCTTGGCGGCGTCGATGCCCACGTGCCTCGTAGTCGAAGCCTTAGGCAGTCGATCCGCAATGCGGCGTGGCGCAGCCTTACCCATGCTCCGCGCCAGCAGCGCGGTTTTGCCGGGCCTCGCTCTGGATTTAGCTGCTGCCGCCACCTGAGCGATGCGCGCTTCGGGCGGGTTCCAGACTTCCACGTAATGCGCGCTTGCCGCGGCCGTTGATGGTGCAGCAGCCGCCACAGTTGCGGCGACTACAAGCAGCACAGCCCCTGCGCCCAGAGATCGCAGCATGTTTTCTCCATCAATTTGCGGCACGTTTTGGTGAGCCGGGCACCGCCCGACGATCAGACGCCGGCGTCACCGGCTACGGGCCCCGGTGGCCAGGAAAGCGAACTGAAGACACTGTACATTCATACAGTAATTTGTGCAATCGCGGTCGAGCCAGGCATTTCCCGAATCGACAAAAGCACCGCTCTACACGCGCCGTTGGGAACATCCCTTGCTGATCAAAAGGTCCGCGCCAAGCCGACGTTTCGCTCGGTCGCGCCGTACGCAAGGAGTTTCCCCATGGCAGGTAAATCGAACAACCGGCAGCCCGCCGGCCGCACGACCGCGGGCGCCGACCCAAAGACACAGGCTCTCGAACAGTTTCGTCTACGCCCCGATGGCGAGGCGCTCAGAACCAACCAGGGCGTGAAGATCGCCGATAACCAGAACACCTTGCGTGCTGGTCCACGCGGTCCGTCGCTGCTCGAAGATTTCATCATGCGTGAAAAGATCACGCACTTTGACCACGAGCGGATCCCCGAGCGGATCGTGCATGCGCGCGGCTCGGCCGCCCATGGTGTGTTTCAGGTGTACGAGTCGATGAGCGAGTACACCAAGGCTGCATTTCTGCAGGACCCATCAGTGCAGACGCCGGTATATGTGCGCTTTTCGACCGTACAGGGGCCGCGCGGCTCGGCCGATACCGTGCGCGACGTGCGCGGCTTCGCCGTCAAGTTCTACACGCAGGAAGGCAATTACGACCTGGTGGGCAACAATATGCCGGTGTTCTTCATCCAGGACGCCATCAAGTTTCCGGACTTCGTCCACGCCGTCAAACCGGAAGCGCCGAACGAAATGCCAACCGGCGGATCGGCGCACGACACCTTCTGGGACTTCGTGTCGCTCGTGCCCGAGTCCGCTCACATGGTGTTGTGGACCATGTCGGATCGTGCGATTCCGCGCAGCCTGCGCACCATGGAAGGCTTCGGCATTCACACGTTCCGCTTCGTCAACGCGGCGGGCAAATCGCGCTTTATCAAGTTTCACTGGCGGCCGGTGCTCGGCTCGTACTCGTTGCTGTGGGACGAAGCGCAAAAACTCGCGGGCAAGGACCCCGACTTTCACCGGCGCGATCTGTGGGAAGCCATCGAGCACGGCAATTTCCCGGAGTTCGAACTCGGCGTGCAGATTGTTGAAGAGGAGGATGAAAACAGCTTCGGTTTCGACCTGCTCGATCCGACCAAGCTGATTCCCGAGGAACAGGTGCCGGTGAAAATCATCGGCAAGATGACGCTCAACCGCAACCCCGATAATTTCTTTGCCGAGACCGAACAGGTCGCGTTCCATCCGGGCCATGTCGTGCCCGGCATCGATTTCAGCAACGATCCGCTGCTGCAAGGACGGCTCTTTTCGTACACGGATACGCAGATCAGCCGACTGGGAGGACCGAATTTCCATGAGATTCCGATCAACCGCCCCGTATGCCCGTTCCAGAACAACCAGCGCGACGCAATGCATCGTCAGGCGATCAATGTCGGTCAGGCTTCGTACGAGCCGAACTCGCTGAACGGCGGCTGGCCGAAGGAAACCGATCCTGCCGCGGCGGACGGCGGCTTCGAGAGCTATCACGAGCGCATCGACGGCGTGAAGATTCGCGTGCGCAGCGAGTCGTTTGCCGATCACTTCTCGCAGGCCGCGCTGTTCTATCGCAGCATGTCTGAGGTCGAAAAAGAACACATTGCGGCGGCCTACCAGTTCGAACTCGGCAAGGTCACGAAGCCGGAGATTCGCGAGCGCGTGGTGAACCAGATTCTCGCCAACTTCGACGCGGACCTGGCAGCCAAAGTCGCGACTGGCCTCGGCCTGCCTGCGCCGAAAAAGGGCAAGGCGCCGGTTGTGTCGAAACCTGAAAACTCGCCGGCATTGAGTCTGCTCAACCGTGTAAAACCGGGCATCAAGACTTGCAAGATTGCCTTGCTGGCAGCGCCGGGTTCAGATGTCGCCGCGCTTGGCAAACTCCAGCAGGCCTTGCGTGACGAAGGCGCCACGCCGCTGCTGGTGGCGCCGACTCTCGCTGCCATCGGCAACCTGCAACCCGACGCGACGATCGCCGGCATGCCGTCGATCATGTTCGACGCGATCGTCGTCGCGGGCGGTGAGGCGGGTGCGAAGGCGCTCGCGCAATCGGGCGACGCGAGGCACTTCGTACTCGAAGCGTTCAAGCATCTCAAGGCGATTGCGGCGTTGGGCGCGGGGCGCGACGTGTTGTCGGCGGCACACTTGCCGGAGAATGCCGACGGCGTGGCGACCGGTGACGACAAGCAGGTCGCGCAGGTGCTGAAGGCATTCGTTGC
>NZ_JAMFSB010000343.1 GCF_026225065.1 Paraburkholderia sp.
AAAGATTCAGGAGATTTCGAGAATGGACAATTCGATGAACAAGGAATGGCCGATCTGGGAAGTGTTCGTGCGCAGCAAGCAGGGCCTCGACCACAAGCACTGCGGCAGTCTGCACGCGGCCGACGCGCCAATGGCGCTGCGCATGGCGCGCGACGTGTACACCCGCCGCCAGGAAGGCGTGAGCATCTGGGTGGTGCCGTCCTCGGCGATCACCGCGTCCGACCCGCAGGACAAGGCGGAGCTGTTCGAACCAGCTGGCGACAAGATTTACCGCCATCCGACGTTCTACACGCTCCCCGATGAAGTCAACCACATGTAAGCGCGTCATGGACATCACGCCCCAACATCTCTCCTACGTGCTGCGTCTCGCGGACACAGCACTGATCCTCGGTCAGCGCAATGCCGAGTGGTGCGGCCACGGCCCGATCCTCGAAGAGGACATCGCGTTGGCCAACATGAGCCTTGACCTGATCGGCCAGGCCCGGCTGCTGTACACGCACGCCTCAACACTCGAGCACACGCTCACAGGCGCCAGCAAGGGCGAGGACGACTACGCCTATTTCCGCACCGAGCGCGAGTTCGCCAACTACACGCTCGCCGAGTTGCCGCATTACGGGCCGCTCGCTGGCACCGCGCATGCGGACAAGGACTACGCGGTCACGATCGTGCGCAACTTCCTGTATGCGACGCTGATGGCGCATCTGTGGACGGAGCTTATCGCGTCGACCGACGCACAGCTCGCTGCCATCGCCGCGAAGTCGATCAAGGAGACGCGCTACCACGTCCATCACGCCGGCGAGTGGCTGGTCCGGCTCGGCGACGGCACGGACGAGTCGCATCGACGTGCGCAGGACGCGCTTGACTTTCTGATGCCCTACACGCGCGAGTTCTTCAGCGTGGACGCGGTTGAGGAAGTCATCGCCGCAACCGGCATCGGCCCACTGACCGCCGATCTGCAAGCCGCCTGGGAAGAAGACGTGCGGGCCACGCTCGACGAAGCCACGCTCACGTCACCTGAACCGGTGAAGCACGTCACAACCGGCAAACATGGCGAGCACTCGGAACACATGGGCTACGTGCTGGCCGAGATGCAGAGCCTTGCGCGGCAGCATCCCGGCGCAAGCTGGTAGACCCGGGGGGACAACACGATGACCGCGACACTCGCCACAACCACGGACCCAACGCTAGAGCGCGCATGGGCAGCGCTCGAAGCCGTGCCCGACCCGGAGATTCCGGTGGTGTCGATTCGCGAGCTCGGCATTCTGCGCGACGTCCGACGTACTGCCGATGGCATGCTCGAAGTTGTCATCACCCCGACGTACTCCGGCTGCCCGGCCATGTCGCAAATTGCCGAAGACATCGCACACGCGCTCGGGGCTGCGCAGCTCACACCGTACCGCATCGCCACCGTCCTCGCCCCTGCCTGGACCACCGACTGGATGACGGCTGACGCCCGCGAAAAGCTGCGTGCCTACGGCATCGCCCCGCCCACCGGCAATTGCGCGAGCGAAGCGTCTCAAGAGAAAGTAATCCGCTTCGTCCGCAGAACAGCAGTTCCCGCCCCGGCTTGCCCACGTTGCGGCTCGGTCCATACCGAACGTCTCGCGCAATTCGGCTCCACGGCCTGCAAGGCACTGTACCGCTGTCTCGATTGCCGCGAACCCTTCGACTATTTCAAACCATACTGATATGGCCACCCCGCAATTTCATCCCCTGCGTATCCGCGAAGTCCGGCCCGAAACGGCCGACGCGGTCTCGGTCGCCTTCGAAGTCCCTGCCGAACTGCGCGAGCAGTACCGCTTCACGCAGGGCCAGTTCGTTACGCTGAAGACGCACATCGACGGTGAGGAGACGCGCCGCTCGTATTCGATCTGCGTCGGCGTGACCGACTACGACCGCGACGGCGAACTGCGCATCGGCATCAAGCGCGTGCGGGGCGGCCGCTTTTCGAACTTCGCGTTCGACACCCTGCAGCCCGGTCACACGATCGACGTCATGACGCCCGACGGCCGCTTTTTCACGCACCTGAATGCACAGCAGGGTCAGCAATACCTAGCCTTTTCCGGCGGCTCGGGCATCACGCCAGTGCTCGCGATCATCAAGACGACGCTCGAATTCGAGCCGCGCAGCACCTTTACGCTGGTCTACGGCAACCGCAGCGTCGACCAGATCATGTTTGCCGAAGAACTGGAAGACCTGAAGAACCGCTTTATGAACCGGTTCGTGCTGTACCACGTGCTGTCTGACGATCTGCAGGACGTGGAGTTGTTCAACGGCGTGCTCGACCAGCAGAAGTGCGCAGCCTTTATCGAAAACCTGGTGCCGGCCGAGGTGATCGACGAAGCCTTCATCTGCGGTCCCGCGCCGATGATGGACGCCGCCGAGGCCGCGCTGAAAGCCGCGGGCCTGCCGCCCGCGAAGGTCCACGTCGAACGGTTCGGCTCGCCGCTGCCGCAGGCGGGCGTGCCGCCCGTCGAGATCACCGAAGACACGCCGGCGGCGGACCTGGAAATCGTCCTCGACGGCAAGAAACGCAAGCTGCGCCTGCCGTACCAGGGCGTGAGCGTGCTCGACGTCGGCCTGAAGGCCGGCCTCGCGCTGCCATATGCCTGCAAAGGCGGCGTGTGCTGCACCTGCCGCGCCAAGGTGCTCGAAGGCGAAGTACGGATGGAAAAGAACTACACGCTCGAAGAACACGAAATCCGCGACGGCTTCGTGCTGACCTGCCAGTGCCATCCGGTGAGCGACCGGGTGGTGGTCAGCTACGATGAGCGTTAGGCCACACTACGGGCGCTCATCTTCCACGATGCACGCCTGAGCGCTTTCAGCTCACCCGCGATCCGCTTACACTAAGGGCCGCTCGCGATCGGGACCCGGTTCCGCTCGCCAAGCGGCCCTTTCTGTGACTGATTTGCCAGCGAGCTGTTGATGAGCACAATCCACCTGACTAACGGCGACGTCGCCGCCGACTCCCTGCGAACCGCGTTGCAACAGGCGGGACGCGACGATCCCGTGCTGTCGTTGCGCGACGATCTGGCGGTCGGCCCGCTGCGCGGCGCCGACGACACGCCCGAGGTGCGCGCCGAGTTCTGGCAACGCGTGACGGACGGAGCCTCACACGACGGCGCACCAAGGAACTTCCTGGGCGAATTCACCGAACAGGCAACACTGCTGGAGCAGCTTGCGGCCGCTGACACGCAGGTCGCCGTCTGGCACGGCGAAAGCGCGGCCGACCAGTTGACCCTGAGAAGGGTCTGCTACCACCTGCGCAACAGTCCGCAGCGCCTGAACGAAGTCCGCCTCTCGATCCGTGACCTCACCGACCCCGGCGCCTTCGCCCATAGCCGGCCGGATCACGCGACGTCGGTCGGGATGTTTGCCCCAGACGTCCTCCAGACGCGGCTCCCGGACGTTGCACCGATTTCGGTGCTCCGCATCAGCCGCCTCGCCCTCGAATGGCAGGAGGTCAAGCAGACGAACGGCGAGACCCGCCGCTGGCGCGACAACACCTTCACGAGCGGCACCTTCGCCGAACTGGACGCGCTCATCCTCGAACACGCCAGCGACGCCTGGCGACCCGCCGCCCGCATCGCCGCGCAACTGATGGTCGCCGACCTGGGCTTCCTCGTCAGCGACGGCCTCGTGTTCTGGCGCTTCCGCGAACTCGCCGCGAGCGGGCGCGTGAGCCTGCGCGGCGACCCTTCCGCATGGCGCGCACTGGAATTGCGCGCGGACCTTTCCACCTGTTCCAGCTAAGGACCCCAAGGACCATGGCCCGCACCCGCGCCCCTGACCACGAAACCCAGCGCGACCAGATCCTCGAACTGGCCGCGGCCAAGTTCGCGCAGACGAGCTATCCGAGTACCTCAATGGCCGACCTGGCCGCCGCGAGCGGCACTTCGAAGGCGCGTCTCTACCACTATTACGAAAGCAAGGAAGCGATCCTGTTCGATCTGCTCGACCGCTACACCAGGCGGCTGATGCTGATCATCGCGGAAGTGGAAGGCTCGAGCCAGCGACGCGGGCTGACCGAGCGCGAAACCTTCGCCGAACTGATCCGCGCATTTCTGTCCGAATACGAGAACTCCCACAGCCGACACGTCGCGCTGCTGAACGACGTCAAATACCTGGTCGATGCGCAACGCGAGATCATCCTGAATCGTCAGCGCGACGTGGTCGCCGCATTTGCGCGGCAGTTGACACGCGCCTATCCGGAGCGCGCCAACCGCGACAACCAGACGGCGTTGACGATGATGGTGTTCGGCATGATCAACTGGACTTTCACCTGGCTGAAGCCGGGCGGCCGGATGGGCTATGGCGAGTTCGCAGAACAGGTCGTCGCCATGGTCGACCATGGGCTGCAGACCAAGGATTAGCATCGAAATATTGCGCCGCAGCAACCTCAAAGGACGACGGTTGCCTGCAAGCCACAGTTGCTGATGTGGCATATGCATAATAAGTATCTTTTAATAATCATATATATAAAAATAGGTTCACAACAGAATAGAGCATGGCGTCGAATCGATATCCGGGTTTTCCCTAGTTATGGGATGGCGCTTCCGATAGAATTTGACCTTGCGGTGCACCATGCCGCTGGATCAAAAGGAGGACCCCAATCATGACCACGCCCACTACTCACGCCGCCGAGCCGATCGTCACACCCGATCGCCTGTCGCAGGCAGCCGGTCGCGTGCATGCTCTGGTGCGGGAGTTGACCGCTATCGACCGCGAACGCCTGTTGACGCACTTTCTCGCACTGGGCGAAGACGATCGCCTGCTGCGCTTCGGTCAGCCCGTGCCGGACCACGTGATCGAAAACTACGTGCGGTCCATCGAATTCACCCGTGACACCGTGTTCGGTGTTTTCGACAACCAGTTGCAACTGGTCGGCGTGGGCCACCTCGCCTATCTGCCCGCTGAGGGCGACAAGCGCACCGCCGAGTTGGGTGTGTCGGTGCTGGAAAGCGCGCGTGGCCAAGGTATTGGCAGCAAGTTGTTCGAGCGTGCCGCTATTCGCAGCCGCAACACGCACGTGAGCATGCTCTATATGCACTGCCTGTCACGCAACTCCACGATGATGCACATCGCGAAGAAGGCCGGCATGAAGATCGAATACGCGTACGGCGAAGCCGATGCGTATCTGACGCTGCCGCCGGCCGACCAGTCGAGCATCATCGCCGAAATGCTGCAGGAGCAAGCCGCGGTGTTCGATTACGCGTTGAAGCGCCAGGCGCGTCAGGCTTCGAAGATTTTCGAATCGTTCATGCCGGCGGCGGCGGCGGCCTGAATCGCCTGAACGGCACGTTCACGGAATAAGCAATAGGGCGGCCAAGCCGCCCTATTGCTATTGCACCGCCGGAGTTGGTGATCGGCGATCGGCGATCGCACAAAGCAGACCACCATGACGTCACGTCGCCATCTCCTGCGCTCACAAAATCGGCAACGCCGTCGTCTCCTTGAACGTCTCAAGCGAAAAACTCGACTTCACGTCGATCACTGACGGATGGTGCAGCAGCCGGTCTTGCACGAAGCGCGAAAAATGCGCCATGTCCTGCACCTGCACACGTAGCAGGTAATCCATATCCCCGGTCATGGCGTGGCAGGCGACCACTTCTGGCCAGGTCTGCACCGCGGCACGGAACAGATCGGCATGCGTCGCGCCCACCCGTACGGGCGTGCCGTCGCCGCGCGGGCTGATCGTCGGGACGCTTCGCTTTTCCAACCGCACATTCACATACGCGAGTAAATCGAGACCTAGCTGCTGTGCGTCGAGCAACGCGACATAGCCGCGAATCACGCCGCTCTCCTCCAGTCGACGGATGCGCCGCAGACACGGACTGGGCGACAGGCTCACCCGCTCCGCAATCTCCTGATTCGACAGCCGACCATTCTCCTGGAGGATGGTGAGAATTCGCCGGTCGATTACATCCATCTCGATATTAGCCATCTTCTGCCGCCAAGTCCTACTTTTAAGCCATGAAGTAGCGCCATCCTATGCAATCACGATTAAGTTCGCAAGTTTTTACCATGTGCAGCCCTTTACACTGGGCGGCATTCGATTGCGCACCGCGCGCGCCCCATCACGGCAATGAGGAGACAGACATGCAGGTTCAAACGTGGGATAACCCCGTCGGCACCGACGGCTTCGAGTTCATCGAGTACACCGCGCCGGATCCCAAGGCACTGGGCAAGCTGTTCGAACAGATGGGCTTCACCGCGATCGCGCGGCATCGTCACAAGGACGTGACGCTGTACCGTCAGGGCGAGATCAACTTCATCGTCAACGGGGAACCGGATTCGTTCGCGCAACGCTTCACGCGCCTGCATGGCCCGTCGATCTGCGCCATTGCCTTCCGCGTGCAGGACGCCGCCAAGGCGTACAAGCAGGCGCTCGAAAAAGGCGCATGGGGCTTCGATAACAAGACCGGCCCGATGGAGCTGAACATTCCTGCGATCAAGGGCGTCGGCGATTCGCTGATCTATTTCGTGGACCGCTGGCGCGGCAAGAACGGCGCGGAGCCGAACAGCATCGGCGATATCGGCATCTACGATGTCGACTTCGTGCCGATCCCCGGCGCCGACCCGAACCCGGTCGGCCATGGCCTCACCTACATCGACCACCTGACACATAACGTCCACCGCGGCCGCATGCAGGAATGGGCCGAGTTCTACGAGCGCCTCTTCAACTTCCGCGAAGTGCGTTACTTCGACATCGAAGGCAAGGTGACGGGCGTGAAGTCGAAGGCAATGACTTCACCGTGCGGCAAAATCCGCATTCCGATCAACGAAGAAGGCTCGGAAACTGCCGGCCAGATCCAGGAATACCTCGACGCGTACCACGGCGAAGGCATCCAGCACATCGCGCTCGGCAGCGACAACATTTACCGCACCGTCGACGGACTGCGCGACGCGAAGATTGCGCTGCTCGATACGATCGACACTTACTACGAACTGGTCGATCGTCGCGTGCCGAATCACGGCGAGCCGCTCGACGAGCTGCGCAAACGCAAGATCCTGATCGACGGCGCGCCCGAAGATCTGCTGCTGCAGATCTTTACCGAGAACCAGATTGGCCCGATCTTCTTCGAGATCATTCAGCGCAAGGGAAATCAGGGTTTCGGCGAAGGTAATTTCAAGGCACTGTTCGAATCGATCGAACTGGATCAGATTCGACGCGGCGTGGTGCAGGACAAGGCATAACCCGGGCATAACCCCGAGCCCAACGCCGACGCCAAGGCCAACGCACCATAAGAAAAGGGCGAGGATCGCAAGATCCCCGCCCTTTGTTGTCTCAGCAGCCGCCCTAGTTTCACGCGGCAAGAATTGGATCGACGAATCGCCTCAGCAATACATCACGAAAGCTGATCGTCCTCGTTGGCTTCGCTCGAGGGCGTAGCGCGGTCGGAGGCAATACGAGCGGGCGAGACACGCGCCGTACAAGCCACCGCGTTCGCGAGCGTACTCGCGCTATTGGAGCGCACCGGCGCGCTCATCGCAAAGAATGCGGCGGAGACCATCAGGAAGGTCTGGATATTTCTAGTGTTCATGCGTACTCCTTTTCTAACTACCTGTTTGTCGTGAAGCTCCACCAACCGCGGAGCGTTGCGCGAACACGTGCACAGGTGGGTGGTTAGACTGGGTTTTCAAGATGGGTTCCGGGAAATTGAAGCTTTTACAGCTTGTTACACGATGCCCTGAAAATAATTCAACATCTCCCTTGACTGTCACAACCGCGTCATTGGCGGCGTATCGATTCGCGCCGCAGCACAGCATTTTTAATGCCATGCGGCGGGTTTCTCCCAGTGCTACCATCACTTAAAACACGTCAATATGACGACCCCGGCCGAAGCATTCACAAGATGCCGAGGCCAACAAGTTTTGGCGATCCCAAACAGGTTGGAGGAGTACAGACAATGAACGCCCCGCTAGACGCCGGTCAGCGAGCCTCGCTCGAAGCCGCGCTCAATTCCGTCACGCTAGACGACAAATACACGCTGGAACGCGGCCGCGCATACATGAGCGGCATCCAGGCGCTCGTGCGTCTGCCGATGTTGCAGCAGGAACGTGACAAAGCCGCAGGGCTCAATACTGCCGGTTTCATTTCCGGCTATCGCGGATCTCCGCTTGGCGGTCTCGACCAGTCGCTGTGGAAGGCGAAACAGCATCTCGCCGCACACCAGGTCGTGTTCCAGCCCGGCGTCAATGAAGACCTCGCCGCCACTTCCGTGTGGGGCTCGCAACAGGTCAACCTGTATCCGAACGCCAAATTCGATGGCGTGTTCTCGATGTGGTACGGCAAAGGCCCCGGCGTCGACCGTTCCGGCGACGTGCTGAAGCACGGCAATTCGGCCGGCTCGTCGCAACATGGCGGCGTTCTCGTGCTCGCCGGCGACGACCATGCCGCCAAGTCCTCGACGCTCGCGCATCAGTCCGAGCACATGTTCAAGGCTTGCGGCCTGCCGGTGCTGTTTCCGTCGAACGTGCAGGAATATCTCGACTTCGGCCTGCACGGCTGGGCCATGAGCCGCTATTCCGGCCTGTGGGTCGCAATGAAGTGCGTGACCGATGTGGTCGAATCGTCGGCTTCGGTGGATATCGATCCGCACCGCACGAAAATCGTGCTGCCAGAAGATTTCGTCATGCCGGACGGTGGCCTGAATATCCGCTGGCCCGATCCGCCGCTGGTCCAGGAAGCACGTCTGCTCGATTACAAGTGGTACGCCGCGCTCGCCTACGTGCGCGCCAACAAGCTGGACCGCGTGGAGATCGATTCGCCGCAGGCGCGCTTCGGCATCATGACGGCCGGCAAGGCTTATCTCGACGTGCGTCAGGCGCTGACCGACCTCGGACTCGACGACGACACCTGTTCGCGCATCGGCATTCGCCTCTACAAGGTAGGTTGCGTGTGGCCGCTCGAAGCGCAAGGTGCACACAGTTTCGCGCAAGGTCTGGAAGAAATTCTGGTGGTTGAGGAAAAGCGCCAGATCCTCGAATACGCGATCAAGGAAGAGCTGTACAACTGGCCGGACGCACAACGTCCGCGCGTGTTCGGCAAGTTCGACGAGAAGGACGGTGCCGGCGGCGAATGGTCGGTGCCGATGGGCAACTGGCTGCTACCGGCGCACTACGAGCTATCGCCGGCGATCATCGCCAAGGCCATCGCCACGCGTCTGGAAAAATTCGACCTGCCGTCCGACGTACGCGCACGCATCGCAACGCGTATCGGCGTGATCGAAGCGAAGGAAAAAGCGCTGGCCCGGCCGCGCGTCGAAGTCGAGCGCAAGCCGTGGTTCTGCTCCGGCTGTCCGCACAACACGTCGACCAACGTGCCGGAAGGTTCGCGGGCAAAGGCCGGGATCGGCTGCCACTACATGACAGTGTGGATGGACCGCAGCACCAGCACGTTCAGCCAGATGGGCGGCGAAGGCGCTGCATGGATCGGCCAGGCGCCGTTCACCAACGACAAGCACGTGTTCGCCAACCTCGGCGACGGCACCTACTTCCACTCGGGGCTGCTGGCGATTCGCGCGGCGATCGCGTCGAAGGCGAATATCACCTACAAGATTCTGTACAACGACGCGGTTGCGATGACGGGTGGCCAGCCGGTCGACGGCGTACTGACCGTGCCGCAGATCACGCATCAGCTTGCCGCCGAGGGCGCCACGAAGATCGTGATCGTCACCGACGAGCCTGAGAAGTACCACGCGAACGTCGGTCTCGCGCCGGGCATCACGATTCACCATCGCGACCAGCTCGACGACGTGCAGCGCGAGCTACGCGAGATCTCCGGCACCTCGATCCTGATCTACGACCAGACCTGTGCAACCGAGAAGCGCCGTCGTCGCAAACGCGGCACGTATCCGGATCCGGCGCGCCGTGTGGTGATCAACGAAGCCGTCTGCGAAGGCTGCGGCGACTGCTCGGTGAAGTCCAACTGTCTGTCGGTCGAACCGATGGATACCGAGTACGGCACCAAGCGTCAGATCAACCAGTCGACCTGCAACAAGGACTTCTCGTGCGTGAACGGCTTCTGCCCGAGCTTCGTCTCGGTTGAAGGCGGACAGTTGAAGAAGCCTAAGGCGTCGTCGGGTGCGAGCGCTGATGCAATGCCGCCGGTGCCCACGCCTGAACTACCGTCGATCGAGCGTCCGTATGGCGTGCTCGTCACCGGCGTAGGCGGCACGGGTGTCGTGACAATCGGCGCGCTGCTCGGCATGGCCGCTCACCTCGAGAGCAAGGGCGTGACGGTACTGGACGTGACCGGCCTCGCGCAGAAGGGCGGCGCCGTGATGAGCCATGTGCAGATCGCAAAGCAACCCGCCGACATCCACGCGACGCGCATCGCCATGGGCGAAGCCAGTCTCGTGATCGGCTGCGACGCGATCGTCACCGCCAGCGACGAATGCGTCTCGCGGATGCAGGTGGGCCGCACGCGCGTTGTGCTGAACAGCGCGCACACGCCGACCGCTGCGTTCATCAAGAACCCGAACTGGCAATTCCCGGGCGCCGATGCGGAATCGGACGTACGTCTCGGCGCCGGCGATGCCGGGGTCGATGCGATCGACGCCAACCACTTCGCCGTCGCGCTGCTCGGCGATGCGATCTACACGAATCCGTTCGTGCTCGGCTACGCGTGGCAAAAGGGCTGGGTGCCGCTGACGTACGAATCGCTGATGCGTGCTATCGAGCTGAACGCGGTGCAGGTCGAGAAGAATCTTGCAGCTTTCGAATGGGGCCGCCGCGCCGCACACGACCTCGCTGCTGTGCGCAAGATTGCCCAATCGCAGGGCCGCACCGCAACGACGGAAACCGCCAGCAGCAAGATCATCTCGCTGCATACGCCGAAGGCACTCGACACGCTGATCGATAAGCGCGCCGACTATCTGACCGCGTGGCAAAACGAAGCTTACGCAGCGCGCTACCGCGAACTGGTGGCGCAGGTGCGAGTGGCGGAATCGGCGCTCGACTCGGGCGACGGCCAATTGCCGTTGACCGAAGCGGTGGCGAAGAACCTCCACAAGCTGATGGCCTACAAGGACGAGTACGAAGTCGCCCGCCTATACGCCGATCCGGCGTTCATGGAAAAGCTGAAGGCAAGTTTCGAGGGAGACTGGAAGGTCAATATCCACCTCGCGCCGCCGGCTTTCTCGAAGAAGGACACGCACGGTCATCTGATCAAGAAGAAGTACGGACCGTGGATTCTCAGCGCCATGCGCGTGCTCGCGAAACTCAAGTTCCTGCGCGGCACCGCGTTCGATGTATTCGGCAAGACAGAAGAGCGTCGCACCGAGCGGGCGCTGATCGGCGAGTATGAGGCGCTGGTACGCGAGGTGATCGGCGGCCTGAGCGCGCAGAAGCACGCGTTGGCAGTCGAACTGGCGAACCTGCCGGACGGCATCCGTGGCTACGGACACGTGAAGGAAAACAACCTGAAGGGTGTGCGGGTCAAGTGGCAGGAATTGCTGGGTCGCTGGCGCGCGCAGCAAGGCAGTCAGGCACAGCACGCTGCGTGATGGCGGTGAGATGCCCGTGCGGCAAGCGGGCATCCACGGCGCCAGCGCCGAGGCAGCGGCTTGGGAGACGAGGAGACGAGCCTAGGCTGATCATCCCGCGCGCAATGCTTTAGATGCAAATAGAAAAGGCGGCTGCCCGCGAGGACAGCCGTCTTTTTTTGCCTGCAGTCCACGCCACGAAGTACACCTCAGTGAGGCCTCCGTGGCGTTGGTACTTCGCATCTGCAAGCGCCGCAAAAATCGGCGCAGCACCAGCGCAGAACAGCGACAGTTATTGCGCGTTCGCTTTCACACGCGCGCTTGCCGAAGCCACCGCCGTCATGTTGATGATCCGGCGCACAGTCGCAGCCGGCGTCAGGATATGCACCGGCTTTTCTGC